>JAHCIP010000507.1 GCA_026129165.1 Anaerolineae bacterium | reverse complement strand
TTCTCGGTCCCTGGTTCGCCAGGGACCGAGTTTTTTTGCGCTCCGCTACCTCGGCTCGCCGCGCACCAGGTCGGCCATCATGGGCGCGACGGCCGGCCGAATGTGGCCCTCGCGGTCCAGGAAGACGCCGGTCGAGAAGTCGCGCATCAGAAGTATGCGCGGAGTGGCCGCGAAGACTTCGTGGAGCCACGTACCGCGCACCCGTTTGACCTCGATGAGGCGACTGACGATCTCGACGGTTTCCCCCAGGCTCGCGTCGGCCAGGAATTCGGCGTCGTGGCGGTATTGGAGGATGACCAGGTTGTGGTCTAGCATCCGCTCCATGGACCAGCCGGCCCGCCTGGAGGCGCTGAAGGTGGCCTCTTCAAGCCAGTTGAGGTAGGTCCAGGGCGGGACATGGCCGGCCGCGCCGACCTCATAGCGCGCCACCTGATGACGCCAGAGAAAAGGCAGCGCTCCGTTATCGGTGGGGGGGGAGAACGGCTTGAGCGGGGAGGAGGACGTGTCGGCGGCGGGCGTCCGTGGAGGCTGCGGCGGCGCGGACCACACGGCGCGGGCGGCAATCACCAGCCGTTCATCAGCGGGGCGGGTCACACGGTAGGCATGGGTGAGCTGGCCGCCCTCGACGTTGGTGAGGTAGGTTTCCGCCGTCAAGGTGTCACCGTAGACAGCCGGGGTGTGAAACTCGATGGCGAGGCGCCGTATGGACCACTGGTCGGCGTCCTGGGCAGCCACCGCATGCGCATCGAGAGTGAGTTGGGCCAGATACTGAGGATAGACCGCGTTGTTGACGTGGCCGTACGAATCACACTCGTAGTGACGTACCCGTACAGGGGTCATGAAGACAGGCATAAGTTAGCCCGCCCGCCCGGCCTCCCTCGCGGACAGCACGACAGGGCGCGCCGTGGGTGGAAGGCCCGCGCTCTCCAGTTGATGCACGACCCCCTGGGCGTGGCGGGTCAGCCCAGTCCAATCGCCCCGCCGCACCAGGTCGGTCGGCATCAGGCTGCTGCCCAGCGCCACACTGCGCGCGCCAGCTTTGAGATAAGCGACCATATTGTCGGCACTGACACCGCCCGAAACCATGATGGGCAAGAAGGGCAGCGGGGCGAGCACGTCCTTGACATAGCCCGGTCCGCCCATCGCGCCGGCCGGGAAGACTTTGACCTGGGCCGCCCCGGCCTCCCACGCCTGGAGGGCTTCGGTCGGGGTCAGTCCCCCCAACACGACGGGGACGCCCGCGGCCTGGCCGATGGGGACGAGGGGCGGCCGTAACACGGGGGACACCAGGAAGCGCGCGCCAGCCTGGATAGCGGCGCGGGCCTGGTCAACCGTCACCACACTGCCCGCGCCAATCACAACATCGGGTTGCCCGGCCGTGTCATGGGCCAGAGTCTGGATGACGCGGATGGCGTCGTGAATGGTGAGAGTTATCTCAATTAGGCGCACGCCGGCTTCGATGAGTGCGTGCGAGACCCCCAGCGCCTGGTCGGGCGTCTCGGTGCGCACGACGGCAAACAAACGGTGTTGGTCCAGACCTGTGGTCGTCATTCCCGTCTCCTCTTTCTACCCTTACTCGCTCAACATGCTGACCACAGTCGCCATCGCCTCCGGGCCGCCAACATTACCAGGGAAGACAATGTAGGGCACGCCTGGCCAGCGGCTCTCTGCGCCGGCCTGCCAGACCGGAACACCCGGCAGAATCTGTCCCAGCACATGCGCGCGGCGGATACCCAGACCCTGCGTGGCGGTGTCGCTGGAGGTGATGCCGCCCTTGGCGACGACAAATCTTGGTCCGCGCTGAATCGAGCGTACGACCTGGCTGAGCGCCTCGGAGACGGCGTGACCGATGCCGAGGCTGGCTTCGGCGCTGCTGCCCGTGACGAGCCCGCGGCTGGTATAGACGACGGCCACCTGCCCGCCCTCGATAGCCGCATTCGCCGCCCCAGCCGCCCTGCCCACCGCGGCCTCCGCCTGGCCGGCCAGGATATCGGCCACGCTTAGCTCGATACCTACGACCTGCGGCAGCGCGAGAAGATGCGTCAACTGGGCGCTGCTCTTCTGAATGTAAGAGCCGACGACGACCAGAGCGCCACCCGCGCTCGCCCCGACCAACTCCTGGGCCGTCAACAAGCCTCGGCGGGGGATACCCGCCCGCGCTCGCACAAACGACGCCGCCGTACGGTAGACAAAGCGCCGGCCAGCGGTCTCCGCGCGGAGCGCGCCCAGGGCCGCCACCTCGATGTCGCGCTCGCTCATGGCATTGACAATGGTGACCGCGCCCACCGGCGCCTGGGTAAACCTTTCGGCCACGCGGTCTGGACCGCCCCGACGGATGTCGTCCAGACTGATCGAGTGAACGGACGAGGCGGCGACACGCCCGCCCGTTTTCTCCGCCACCCAGTCGCGCAGGTTAGAGGCGCGGTAGCCAAAGACGGCGTCGCGGGCAAACTCGGTCTGCGCCGCCGGCGCGAGGGTATCCCCCTCGCGGACATAGTGGACATCGCCCGCCGTGAGACGGCCGCCATCATAAAAGAACGGCGCGACCACCTGGCCGTGGAACTCTACGCCTAAGCCACGCGCCAGGGCGTCCTCGACCGCGTCTACCTCGGCCGGGTAATGGCCGCGCAGCGTGGAATCGCTGCGGCTGATGACACAGAGGTCGCGCCCGGTCTCGCGGCTGGCCTGGGCCAGTTTTCCGCCAATGTCATAGGCAAGGGCCACCGCCTCCCCTGTCGGGAGGGCACGGGAGTTGGTCAGGATGTAGAAGGCCGAGGCGTCGCTGCTCAGGACATCCACCAGGCTGGGCACGCTCCACTCGGTCAGCACGTCGATGCCGTGGACCGTCTGGGTGCCGGTGGGGTCATCGTCCAGCGCGACAACGACCCGGCCTAATGCGGCGGCTTCGGCTCGAATCGTCGGCAGCACGTCGTTGGGCCACTCCGGAGGGAGACCGGCTAATAGGGTTTCGAGTCGAATGGGAGTTGGAGCTGACATAGCGTTTCAGCGGCTCCTTGTGACTCCTATCCTGTCGCACCAGACGCGAACAGGACAGATGGAGCAGCGCGGCGAGGTGGGATGGCAAATGTTCTGCCCCAGC
>JAHCIP010000506.1 GCA_026129165.1 Anaerolineae bacterium | reverse complement strand
CTGGGCGACGATGGCTGAGATGACGGCGACACCCGCCGCGCCGTGGGCGATACACGGCCCGGCTCGGCCGGGACCAATGCCGCCGATGGCGACGACAGGAATCGTCACCGCCCGCGCCACATCGGCCAGCCGCATCAGGCCCACGGGCGCGCCCGCGTCGGCCTTGCTACCCGTCGGGTAGACCGTCCCTGTCCCGACGTAGTCCGCGTGTGCCGCCTGCGCCGCCCGCGCCTCGTCGGGCGTGGCGGCCGAGACGCCCAGGAGACGCTGAGGACCGAGCAAGGCCCGCGCCAGGTCGGCCGGCAAGTCGTCCTGGCCGACGTGCGCGCCGTCGGCGTCCAGGGCCAGGGCCACATCCACGCGATCGTTGACCAGGAAGACGACGCCGAGTTCGCGGGTCAGGCGGCGCAGGGCGCGGCCCAACTCGACCATGTCGCGCGTCGGGCCATCCTTGTCGCGCAGTTGCACCACCGTCGCGCCGCCCTGAATGGCCAGCCGAATGATGTCCAGTTGGTCCCGACCTCCACTCAGATGGCGGTCGGTAATCACGTGGAGGGTCCAATCAGCCGTGAGAGCAGCCATGACATCTCCCATGTCAAGCCACGTCAGCCTCATCACCGCTGGGCGCTTCCGCCGCGTAGGCGATACGGGCGCGATGGGAAACGATTTCCGGCGTCAGCGCGTACAGGCGGTCGAATAGACCCACCTTGAAGCTGCCCGGACCGCTGCTCTCGGCCACGGCCAGCTCGCCCGCCAGCCCGAAGCACGCCAGGCCGGCGGCCGTCCCAACCAGCGGGTCGCCGGCGACGGCGACGAAGCAGCCAATCACCGCTGTCGCCATGCAGCCCGTGCCGACCACCGTCGCCAGCATGGGATGGCCGTTGTCTACGACCAGCCCGCCGCCCGGTCCGCTAATATGATCGCGCTTGCCAGTCGCCGCCGCGATGAGGCCCATGTCCTTTGCTAGTTGCGCCGTGGTTCCCGCCGCGTCGGGCGCGACGATACTCTCCACACCCCGCACCTCGCCGCCTAGCCCGGCCAGCCGTCCGATTTCCCCCGCGTTGCCGCGCACCACGGTCAGCCGGACCTGGCTCAGCAGGCGCTTGGCGCCGTCGGTCCGCAGGCGGGTTGTGCCCACGCCCACCGGGTCCATGACAATCGGCTTACCGCGTCGGTTGGCCGTCAGCCCGGCCAGGACCATCGCTTCGAGTTGGTCGGCGTGAGGCGTGCCAATGTTCAGCACCAGGGTGTCGGCGTGGGCCGCCATCTCGGCCGCCTCCTGTGACGAGGGAGCCATGACGGGCAGCGCGCCGATGACCAGGGTGATGTTGGCGACGTCGTTGACCGTGACGTTATTGGTGATATGGTGGACCAGGGGGCGCCGGTCGCGCAGCCGCGCCAGAAGCTCGGCGGCCTGGTCGGCCAGATGTTGACTGTACATTGTGTCTCCTGTTGCGTATTTCGTATCTCAGAGAAGAAAATACGAAATACGCATCACGCATTACGCACTACTCTTGTCAGCACGAGATAGGCCACCAGGGCGACGACGAAGCTCGGTAGGGTCGCGCCAAGCCAGGGCCACTGGGTTGCGGCGAGTTGATAGGTAGCGATGCCCAGCCCCCACGCGACGATGCCGGCGACGTTGACACCGTTAGCGTACCAGTACGCGCCCGCGACGCGGTATAGCTCGCCCACGGCATAGCGGCGGCGGCGCAGGACGAAGTAGTCGGCGGCCAGGACGCCAAACAGCGGGACGAAGATCGAGCCGATGAGCAGTAGGAACCACTCGTACTCGGCCAGCGGGAGGGTGGCGGCCAGAACGGCGCACACCGCCCCGATGCCCACGGCGACGGCGCGGAAGGGCAGGCGCGGGAAGATGTTCTGCGCCGAGACGGCGGTGGAGTAGATGTTGGCGAAGGCGTTGTCAGTCTCGTCCACCAGGATAATGAGCAGCGCGAGCCAGCCTCCAGCCAGCGCCGCGATGCCGGGGATGAGGTCGAACGGGTCCTGGAGCTTCAGGCCGAGCATGAGGATCGCGCCCAGGGCGTAGAACCAGACATTGGCGACGAAGTAGCCGAGGTACGTCCCCCAGAACGCGCTCGACGTGCGGCGGGCGAAGCGCGAGTAGTCGGCCACCAGCGGCAGCCACGACACGGGCATGGCGACGACGAGGTCCACGCCGCCGAGGAAGGTGAGGTCGCCCGTGCCGGCCTGCGCCAGCAGCGCGCCCAGGTCGTAGTGGGTGACGAGATACCACGTCAGCCATAGCGTTGTCGCCAGCACGACCCACACGCCCACCTTCTCCAGCCACGTCTTGACCACGGCGACCGGACCCACTACGGCCATGTAGGTGGCGACGACGGCGAAGACGCCGACCCATACCCGGTAGAAGGACCAGCCGAACAGGGTCTGGACGATGGCGTTGGCGGCCTGGGCCATGATGAGGATCTCGAAGGCGGCCCAGCCGACCAGTTGGACAACATTGAGGGCCGAGGGCAGCCACGAGCCGCGTACGCCGAGAGCCGGCCGCAATGCCACCATCGTCGGTACGCCCAGGTCGCTGCCCACCACCCCCGCCAGCGCCAGCAGCAGGTTGCCGACCACGGTGCCGACGACAATCGCCAGCAGCGCCTGGCCTAGCCCCAGGCCCGGCACGAGCAGGCTGCCCGCCACGAGGACGAGCAGGCCGATGCCCAGGTCAGCCCAGAGGATAGCGTAGTCCGTCAGCCTGAGCCGCCGCGCGGCCTGTGGCACGGGCTGGATGCCCCACTCGGCCGGCCCTGGCCCGCCCACCTCCTGCCCCCCGGCTTGTTCCGCGAGCATAGCCGCCTCCCCATGCAAAAAGCCGCTCCCTCAAGGAAGGGTAGCGGCTCAAAATCGCCATAGGTCGCCCTTCCCTGCGCTGGCATGATCCAGATCAGGTTCATGGGGTCGGACACTATGGCGATGGAGTAGTCGGTAGTCGGTATCAAGTAGTCAGTACTGGCGACTGACTACGGTGTACTGCCTACTCCGTCCGGGTGTCCCTCTCAGCCTGGCTTGACCAGACTCCCCCAGGGCAACGGTATAACCGTTGTCAAGGAAAGTATAGGACGATGAGGGTGACCTGTCAATTGC
>JAHCIP010000505.1 GCA_026129165.1 Anaerolineae bacterium | reverse complement strand
AGCGTTGACCTTGTAAGCCGACATAGTAGAGGCCCGGTACCGTCAGACTCACCCCACCTTGCTGGCATGCCTGTCCAGTGTCGTCAATAGCTCCTAGAGGAGCGAGGAAGTCCAGGTTAGGCTTATAACCGGTCGCAAATATCACTGTATCTACGGCCTCCTCGCGGCCATCGGCCCAGATGACCCCGTCGCGAGTGAAGCTCTGGAACATAGGTTGGTGGTCAGGCCGCCCCGCTGCAATCGCCGCTTGATACTTACCCGTATCGAGCACGCTGGCTGAGGACAGCTTGCTAACTACCTTCCCTGGTAAGGACGCCAATTCCACGCGGTCGAACCCTGTGAGCCACCACCAGAAGTGAATGTCCTGGCCGTGGATGCGCTGGGGCTTGAAGCGGAGCGGCTCACGAGTTGCTAGTGTCGTCTGCGCGACTTGCGCCAACTCGACGCCGATCTGCACCGCTGAGTTCCGCGCTCCGACGACCAGCACACGTTGACCACGGAACGGCTCGGGATTGCGGTAAGCCGACGAGTGGATCAGGGTACCGCGAAACTCAGCCTGGCCTGGGAGATGAGGCAGGTTGGGACGATGGAAGGAGCCGGTGGCGGCGACGAGGCTCCGCGCCTGATAGTGGGCGCCGCTTTCGGTCACGACGTGAAATCCAGCGTCCCCTCGCTTGACCGACGCTACCTTTACGCCAGTCGTGATGGGCAAGTTGAAGTGGGCCGCGTACTGTTGCAGGTAGCTCACGACTTCGTCACGCTTAGGATAGCGCTCGGGATCGCCGGGCAATGGCAGGCCTGGCAGCGACGAGAAGCGGGCGGGGGAGAAGAGGGTGAGACTATCATAGTAGTTGGGCCAAGAGCCGCCCGCCTGCGGCCCTGCTTCGAGCAGAGCGAACCGCACGCCAGCCCGCTGCAAGTGGTAGCCTGCCGCCAGCCCGGCCTGGCCTGCGCCAATCACAATCGTGTCGAGCATCGTCGTAACCTCCAATTCGCCGTGTTATATCGCAATTTTACGATTATCGGAATTATACGATGAACAGTTGGAGTTGTCAAGGGGTAGAGGGGTTGAATGGGGTGATTGTGTTGAGAATTCACCACCTGCCCCAGATTCTCGCCCCCGGCCATTGACAATATTCAGAATATCGAATATACTGGTTGCATGAAGACTCATTTACTCCAATCCGAAGCCCGCGTGTTCCGTGCGCTCATGCACCCGGCTCGTCTAGCAATCCTGGAGATGCTCCGAGGCGGCGAGCAGTGTGTCTGCCATATGGAAGCCGGCCTCGGCCATCGTCAAGCCTATATCTCGCAACATCTGGCCGTGCTGCGGGAAGCAGGCATCGTGCGCGACCGACGGGATGGTCTCAACATCTTCTATAGGGTCGTGCGGCCGGAGGTGTTCAGCTTGCTGGATACGGCCCGCGTGATGGTAGGCGGGGAGACCTTGATAACGATTCCCGCGCCGCCGATCGCCGCCTGCCCCTGTCCCAAATGTGTGGGGGATGAGAAAGTCGCCTGTTGAGGCGTCTCTCTTTTTTGGTCGAATACATTCAATAATCCGAATACACTATCCTAAGGAGAAATAACATGCTTAGCATCAAAGTCCTCGGCTCGGGGTGCGCGAATTGCAAACGCCTCGAAACCCGCGTCCGCAAAGTCTGCGCCGATAACGATCTGGACGCGACCATCGAAAAGGTCACCGATTACCAGGATATCATGCGTTGGCCTATCCTCAGTACCCCCGGTCTGGTCATCAATGAGACCCTCGTCTCGCAGGGGCGCATTCCCGCTGAGGCCGAGATTGCCCGTCTGCTCAAGTCCTGAGAGCGAGGAAGAGAAACAATGAGCCAAACACTGAAGGGCGCTGTCTCGCCCGTACTTCGGGCTGACCTACGCCCGTTCGCCTCTGTCGCCGTATCAGCCGTTCTCTGGCTGGCGGCCTACAACCTTGTCCAGCCCCTCGCTCAGTGGCTGACCTACTCCGCCCTGCGCCTGGGGCCGGGTACGCATCTCGGCGAGGCCGTCGCCTTCTTCCTCTACGACGTCCCGAAGATCCTCCTCCTGCTCAGCGGGATGATCTTCCTCATCACCGTGGTACGCACCTTCTTCAGCCCCGAGCGCACCCGCGCGCTCCTCGGCGGCCGCCGTCAAGGGATTGGCAATGTCCTGGCTGCGGCGCTGGGCGTGGTGACGCCGTTCTGCTCATGCTCCGCCGTGCCGCTATTCATTGGCTTTGTCGAGGCCGGCATCCCGCTGGGTGTCACCTTCTCCTTCCTCACCGCCGCGCCTGTCATCAACGAAGTCGCCCTGGTCATGCTGTTCGGCCTCTTCGGCTGGCGCGTCGCTGGCCTCTACCTGGCCTCTGGCCTCACCATCGCCATCCTGGCTGGGCTGGTGATCGGCCGCCTGAACCTGGAGCGCCACGTCGAGGACTTCGTCTGGCAGATCCACGCCAGCGGTGGAACGGAGATGGAGAAGCTTACCTGGGCCGATCGCTTTAGCCGCGCCTGGGCGTCTACGCGGGAGATCGTCGCCAAGGTCTGGCTCTACGTCGTCGTCGGTATCGCCGTCGGGGCGGGCATCCACGGCTACGTCCCCGAGCAAGCCCTCGCTAACATTCTTGGCAAGGACACCTGGTGGTCAGTACCCGCTGCCGTCCTCCTTGGCGTTCCGCTATACTCCAACGCGGCCGGCATCATCCCCGTGGTCCACGCGCTGATGGAGAAGGGGGCTGCTCTCGGCACCGTCCTGGCCTTTATGATGGCTGTTGTCGGCCTTAGTTTGCCTGAGTTGATCATCCTGCGGCGGGTTCTCAAGCCGACCCTCATCGCCGTCTTCGTCACCGTCGTCGCCATCGCTATCGTCGCGACGGGCTTTTTGTTCAACGCCGTCCTGGGCTAGACGGCGGAAATAGTGGAGAGGAACACGTTATGTCTCACGTCACGACAACGGCTGCGGGTCACTCCATTCCGGTCACCCGTCGCCTCTCGCCCCTCGACCGCTACCTGACCCTCTGGATCTTCGCGGCGATGGCGGTCGGCGTCGGCCTGGGCTACTTCCTGCCCGGTGTCGAGGCCGTCATCAACCGTTTCCAGGTCGGCACCACCAACATTCCCATTGCCATTGGC
>JAHCIP010000504.1 GCA_026129165.1 Anaerolineae bacterium | reverse complement strand
CACGGGGCAGGGTCGCAGCCGCGCACGGGAGCCTCGTTGGGCGCGAAGTTGGGCCGGATGGTCAGGATGCTGCGCGTGCGCAGGTCGCGGATGTTGACGATGGGCGCGCCAACCAATTCCATGTAGTGTTCCCAATCCCAGTAGGGGCCTGGATCCCAGTGCATGCCGCGCTGGGAGGCCGACGAGATGCCGGGGATGTCGTCGTGACCGATGATGTGGCCGCGATCCAGCGGGATGCCGTACCTGGCGGCCAGGTAGCGCACCAGGCGGGCCGAGGCGCGGTACATGGCCTCGCTATACCAGGCCGCGCCTTCGCGGGCGTGGCCTTCGTGTTCGATGCCGATGGAGTGGGTGTTGATATACCAGTTGCCCGCCTGGTAGCCGACGTCCTTGGTGCGCACCATCTGGGTAATGTCGCCGTCGCTGGCGCGGATCACGTAGTGCGCGCTGACATAAGTGAGCGGGTTGGCGAAGATGTCAATCGCTTCCTGGTAGCTCGTCTCGGTGTTGTGGATGACGATGTAGCGGATATCCAGGCCATTGGCCTCGCGGTCGGCCAGGTCATAGTTGCCGTAGTCCGACGGGTCGCCGGGCGTGTTGATCTGGTAGGCGGCGGGGATGAAGTGGCACACCACGTCCGAGGGGCATTCGGGCGTGGTGGCGGTGGTCGGCGGCTGGTCGGCGGTGGCCTCGGCCGCCTTCCCCTGGACGGACCGGGCCGCCGGCGTCGCGGTCAGCGTGACCGTGTCACCGCTGCTGGTGGTCCGGCTCACGCCCTGCTGGATGGTGGCGTACACGTCGTCGGCGAAAGCGTGGGCGACGGCGGGGTTGGGCGAGCCGCTGAGGCGGGCGACGGCGTCGTACCAACTCGCCAGGTCCGAGGTCGAGGCGCCGCTGTCGCGCCCGTACTGGGCCAGCAGGGCCGCCGCGCCGCGAATGTTCTGGTAAGGGTCGCTCTTCAGGGCGTCGGGCGATTGGCCGAGCCGACGGGCGGCGGCGTCCAGGGTGGCGGTCTTGCCGCTGGGGGACAAGCGGCTGGCTGTCTCGCCTGTGCCCTTAGCATCCTCGACCGCTACCAGGCCGTCGGTCAGGTGCATGAGGCCGTAGCCGCCACCGGCGCTCGGCTGGCCGGCGTGGTGTTCCCAGCGCGACTGGTTGTAGCCGACGGCGAGGAGGACGGTGTCGGGGACGCCAAATTCGTGGGCGGCGGCGGCGAACATGGCCTGGAGCGAGGTGGGCGGCCCCTGCGGGGCGGGCCCGGCGGCGGTGGGCAGCGCCAGCAGGAGCATAAGGCTGAGGAGGAGGGGAATAGACAACCACAGCGAGTACCAACGACGGGGCATTTGGACGCCTCCTTGTCTGTGAAACTCTGGCGGTCTTCGGTTGTCCACAAGCTGGGGGGATGCTATTAGCTTAGGCCATTTTGTGCTGGTGTCAAGCGCCAGGTGGGAACCCGTCCCCCGGCCCCTCGCCTACCAGGAGAGGTGAGCCGGACCCGAACCTCACCCCCCTGCCCCCTCTCCTGGAAAGAGAGGGGGAGTGGCGCGGCTGACCGAACCTCACCCCCAGCCCCTCTCCTAGCAGGAGAGGAGTGTCTCGTACCCGCGTCTTCTCCCCCTTCCCTGGTAGGGAAGGGGGCCGGGGGGTTAGGTTCCACTCCTCTCCCGACATAGGGCCGCAATTCGCGCGATCACCCCTGGTAGGTTCTGCCGCACCTCGTCGTTTGTCACCCGCAGGACATAGATGCCCTGTTCCGCGATGACTCGATCCCGTTCCGTATCATACTCGACCTGCGTGGCATGCCATTTGCCATCCACTTCAACCACGAGGCCGACGGAATGGCAGTAGAAGTCAGCGATATAGCCACCAATCACCTGCATCCGTCGAAAGTGCCGGCCGCCGAGTCGATTGCCCCGCAGACACTCCCACAGCCTCTTTTCCTCTGGTGTCATCTCACGTCGAAGCTGCTTCGCAAGCCCGACGACTGCCGAATTCACGTGACCCCCACGGACGATTCGTTCAGTAGGCATAGGCCGGAACCCCTCCCCCATCCCCTCCCCTGGTAAGGGAGGGCCGTCAACTCTGAACCTCACCCCCGCCCCCTCGCCTGGTAGGCGAGGGGGGCCAGACCCGAACCTCACCCCCAGCCCCTCGCCTGGGGCGAGGGGGGCCAAACCCCGCCTCTTCTCCCCCTTCCCTCGTAGGGAAGGGGGCCGGGGGGTTAGGTTCCCTCCTCCCCCACCCCCAGCGCTGGCAGCGCCCGCACGACCTCCACCGTCGCCACGCTCACCGTCACCACCTTGCCCACCAGCCGGGCGATGTACTCCGGGTCGTCGGCCTGGTTCGGGTCGCTGGTCAGGCCGGAGCGCCGGTCGGTCGTCACCTGGTACTGGTCAATGACCCACTCCAGCGCCGAACGGTTGCCCAGGCGGTACTCGAAGACCTCGGCCGGCACGCCGCGCAGCGTCAGGCTGTCGTTGACGACGACGCCGCGTTTGTCCGGCGTCAGCTTCATGCGGGTCACGCGCCACGCGAACGGGACGGCGCGGTTCTCGACCCACTCCAGCGGGTACTCCTGCGCCCCCTCATAGGTCACGTGCAGGTCGGCCAGTCTCGCGCCAGCCGCGACCAGGGCGCGGAACGCGGCCTCATCCGGCACAAGGGGGATACGCGGCAACTCGCGCTTGAGGTTCTCCCGATAGCGGTCGCGGTAGGCCGGATGGTGCAGCACGGCGTAGACGTAGTGGAAGATGTCCCACTTGCTCACGCCGTCGCCATACTGCGCCCGAAACTGCCCCAGCGCCCAGTCGGTGATGTTCTCCCGCCGGTTGCTGCCATCTTCGTCGTAGGTGTAGAATGGGAAGCATTGAGAGCCGCCCTGCGGCATTAAATCAGGAAGAATGTTCGTCACCAGCGCGAACATAGGCACTTCAGAACCAACCTTAAGCCAGATTACCCTATTCTCTGTCTCAGTGTTGGCATTCGGCAGGATTTGAGGAAACTGGTAAACGCGCTCGATGATAAAGCGGTCAAAGTACAAATATTGCTTGCAATAGAGGGATGGACAAAACATAACGTGCCGTCGAAGGGCGGCACGAGACATCAGTTGACATAGGATGGGGGCCAAGGCGGGGTGTTCAGGCGGT
>JAHCIP010000503.1 GCA_026129165.1 Anaerolineae bacterium | reverse complement strand
CTGGCCTTAGCGCCTCGCTGCTCGGTCCAGCGCCCACAGCCTACTGGTACCTGGCGCGCGGGGCGGGCCTGGTGGGCTACCTCCTGCTCTGGTTGTCCGTCGCTCTCGGCTTGCTAATTACCAACAAGCTGGCCCGCCTGTGGCCCGGCGGTCCGACCGCCGTAGACGTCCACCAGTTCGCCAGCCTCCTGGCCCTGGTGTACGGCCTGTGCCACGCCCTCATCCTGCTGGGCGACCACTACATCGGGTATTCCCTGATCCAGGTGCTGCTCCCGTTTGGCAGCGGAGAGTATCGCCCGCTGGAAGTGGGGCTGGGGCAACTGGCGTTCTATGTGATGCTGCCCGTGACGTTCAGCTTCTACCTGCGCCAGCGGATTGGGTATCGAGCCTGGCGGCTACTCCACTACGCCAGTTTTGGCGTATACTTACTGACAGGCGCGCACGGCCTACTCGCGGGGACCGACTCCATCTCTCTCCTGGTTCGAGGCATGTATCTGGTGACAGGGGGAAGCATCTACTTTCTCACCATCTACCGCATCCTGGTCACCATCAAGCGGCCCCGGGCGCTGCCTGAGACGGTATGAATGCTGAGACAACTATTGTGCTGGTCGAGGACGACGAGAGTATTGCGGAGCCACTTATCTTTGGTCTGACGCGCGAGGGCTACCGTGTCCTGCACGCGACGGATGGTCGGGTCGGGCTGGACCTGGCGCGGCAGGCCAGTCCCGATGTGGTTGTCCTGGATGTGATGCTGCCGGGGCTGGACGGCTTCGCGGTGTGTCGAGCCTTACGCCGCGACTCGGCGGTGCCCATCCTCATGCTGACGGCGCGGGGTCAGGAGCTAGACCGGGTCATGGGGCTGGAAATCGGCGCGGACGACTATATTGTCAAACCGTTTAGCTTTCGGGAACTGGTGGCGCGGGTGCGGGCCGTCTTGCGACGCCGCGTCCTGGATAGCCATCTCGCTGGCCCACCGAGCGACCGCCTGAGTGTTGGCCCTGTGACGCTCGACCGGCTGGGCCGCCAGGTGTGGCTCAAGAATCAGCCCGTCGAGTTGACCCCGCGCGAGTTCGACCTGTTGCGGGTGCTGGTGGAACACGCCGGTCAGGCGCTACGCCGCCAGGAGTTGCTGGACCAGGTGTGGGGCGCGGAGTGGATCGGTGATCCACGCACCCTGGATGTTCACATTCGTTGGCTCCGTGAGAAGCTTGAAGATGACCCCTCCCACCCCCATCTCATCCAGACGGTCCGAGGCTTCGGCTACCGCTGTATGGACCGACCGACCGATGCGCCTGCCCCTCCCCTGGCCTCGTAGCCTGCAGGGGCGCCTCCTCGCCACCTACCTAACGCTGATGACCCTTAGCATCGGTGGGCTGATGCTCTGGATGGGCGTGCGTCTGCAAAACGCGGTCCTGGACCAGGCCCAGCATGACCTCGAACTCCAGGCCTTTGTCCTCGCCAATGCCCTGCGCGACCCACTGGAGCATGTGCGCGAGGATGACAAGGAGCGCGAGGGCCGCAGCCTGCCGCAGCTTATCCAGGTCTATGCGCAGACAACCGAGGCGCGGGTGAGCGTGACCGACCGTGACCTGCGGCTGGTCGCCAGTTCTGACCGACGCGAGAAGACGGGCGCGGTCAAAGCCGGGCCGGAGTTCGCGGCGGCTCGCCAGGGCCGCGAGGAAAACAGTATTCGGTGGGACGACGTCGCGGGGGAGCAGCGCCTGTTTACGGCGGCGCCGATTCGGGAGGACGATGGGCAGGCCATTGGCTATGTTCAGTTATCCATCCCCATGGCCCCGGTGGTTGCCTCGATGCAGAGCATGTGGTGGCCGCCGCTGGCGATGGGCGGCGGCGTCCTCCTGCTGACCTTCCTGGTGAGCCTGTGGCTCGCACGGCACATGGCGCACCCCCTTCAAGACTTGACCCAGGTTAGCGAGGCGATGGCGGCGGGGGATTTGGGCCGGCAGGTGACGCCCGGCGGGCCAGACGAAATCGAACGCCTGGGCAGCGCCTTCAACCGTATGGCCGGGCGCGTGCAGGAGATGCTGGCGCGCCAGCAGGAGTTTGTCGCCCACGCCGCGCACGAATTGCGCTCCCCCCTGACGGCGCTGCGCCTGCGGCTGGAGATGATTGAGCAGCACGGGAGGACGGACCCTGACCTGACTGCACGTTACCTGGCGCAGATGCAGGGCGAAGTCGAGCAGCTTCAGCGCCTGATTGACCACCTGCTGGCCCTGGCCGCCCTCGACGAAGACGCCCTTCCCCCGCCAGCCCCCACTGACCTCGCGCCGTTGCTGTACTCGCTGGCCGACACCGTCAGCCCGCTGGTTCAGCAGGCCGGGCTGCGGCTGACGGTGGATGTTCCCTCGCATCTACCGCCGGTCCTGGTCAATCCCGACCCGATTCGGATGGCCGTCTATAACCTGCTCGACAATGCGATAAAATACACCCCTGCTGGCGGACAGATCACTCTCCATGCCGGGGCCGTCGGGGGCCATCTGGCGGTGAGTGTGGTTGACACAGGTGGGGGGATTCCACCGGACGCCCTGCCGCACATCTTCGAGCGGTTCTACCGCGTGGACAAGGCGCGCTCGCGTCGGCAAGGCGGCGCGGGGTTGGGCCTCTCCCTCGTCCAGCGCATCGCCCAACTCTACCACGGCGAGGTCCAGGTCGAGAGCCAGGTGGGCCAGGGGAGCGTGTTTACCCTGTCGCTACCGCTTGTCCAGCCGGCTTAGCACCTCGGACCGACGAGCCTCAATCCAGTCTGCATCCCTCGGAAACTCCGCATAGTCGTGGATGTCCGCCAGAAGTGGGACGTCTGGCGCGAGGCCGGCCGCCTGGAGCAGGGCGTAGTCCTGGAGGCTGGCGGCGAATACCTCCCAACGCAGCGAGTCAATCGGCCCGTCGGGGCCGGGGTAGACGACAAAGGGATCGCCGGCCGCCCAGCCCGGCCAGGCGTGGGCGTCGTTGACGGTGTACGGGTCAATCAACTCCGTCGTCTGCCGCCGATACCAGTAGTTGTAGCCCCAGTGCAGGAAACCACGTGCCCCGAGGCGGTAAAACAGCCAGCCCGACAGGCGGATTTTGGTCAGCGGCGTGTCCAGCAGGCGGTTCAGATAGCGGCCGCGTGGGCTACAGCAGACGTAGG
>JAHCIP010000502.1 GCA_026129165.1 Anaerolineae bacterium | reverse complement strand
AGAGGGGAGCCAGACCCGGCGCTTACACCCCCGCCCCTTGTCGGGGAGGGGGCCAGGGGGAGAGGTCTTCAACTGGCCTATGCCCTCGCCGCCGGCCGCCCTGAATGGCTGTGGGAGGTACTCCGCCAGACGTACGCCGGTGTCGAACAGGTCGCCCATTCAGCGGCGTCTGACGCAGGGCGACCGAATGCGGGCTACCTGGGGCTGGACCCGGTGGCGGGCGCGCTGCTCCTGGGGCTGGCCCTGGATGGGCTGGTGGGCTGCCAGCCGCAATTCGGCGGCCTGGTCCTCACGCCGCGCCTGCCGCCCGACTGGCCTTGGCTCGCCGTCGCCAACCTGCCGTTCCAGGGCCAGCCGCTGAGCCTGGTCTACCTGGACGGTATCGTCCACACCACGCATAAGATTACCACGGCGGGCAACGTCGAACTCTATGACCGGGCGGATGTTATTCCCGGCCCGTTATTTGCTATTCTCTTCCGAAGGGAGGGCCAACGCCGCCTCTTTGCCGCAACTACGGAGGCGGCTGCGACGTTTATACGAGTAGATGGCCGGTCGGTCCCGGTTCAACTAGACGCCGGGGAGGCCGTGATCATCCCTATAGACTAAGGGGGCGAGTAGAAGGAGAACTTGTGACGATAGCTTCCTTCGAGTCGCATCAGCGGTTTCAGGATATGCGCCAGCGGGCGCTCTTGCGCGACTTGATCGGCGTCCTGACCCGCCAGACCACCAACCTCGTCCCGTTCGATGAAGTTCGGGCTCGTCTCCGCACAGCGGCGGAAATCAAACGGGGAACGCAGATGATTCCCCTGGCAGCCATTGTCGGCAGTGTGGGCCGCTATCGCGATTTTACGCGCGAATTTTTACCCCGCGAAGAAGCATTAGGCGAGCGCTGGCGCCGCCTGGACGAAATGTATAACCAATTAGCGCCAATACCGCCGATTGATGTCTACAAGCTGGGCGATGTCTATTTTGTCCGCGACGGCAATCATCGGGTATCGGTGGCCCGCGCCAATGGCGCGTCGCACATCGAGGCGAATGTCGTCGAGATTCCGCTCAAAGCGCCGTTCCGACCCGATATGGATGTGGACCAGATTATTCTAGCGGCCGAAAAGGCCGACTTTCTGGATCGGACGGGCCTGGATGAGCTGCGGCCCGAAGCGGACATTACGTTCACCGCGCCGGGGCGGTACGCTGAACTTCTGGAGCACATTGAAGTGCATCGGTGGTACATGGGCGTCGAGCGCGACGCCGAAGTCCCCTACGCCGAGGCCGTGACGGACTGGTACGACACCGTCTACCAACCCGCCGTCGAGGTTATTCGAACGTCAGGGTTGTTAGCGAATTTCCCCAAACGGACCGAGGCGGATCTGTACCTCTGGACGATGCGCTATCTGGCTGAGTTGAGGGAACGCTATAGCGACGCTGTGGACGCCAACATGGCCGTCAATGAACTGGTTCGCCAGCACAGTCAGCCGCCCTTGCAGCGTCTGGTCCAAACCGTGACCGAGCTATTCACGGGCCGCGACGATACGCCCCCTATCGTCACGGAACTGGTGGATAAGCTGGCCGAACAGGAGCAGGCGCAAAGCGGGAGCGTAGCCTAGCATCGCTGCATCCACACGATGACGTGAGGTGAGAAATGAGGTGTCATGCGTAGCGCGTTGGCCTAGCCTAGCTCGTCTGGGTGTCCGTCACGCGCTACGCATGCTTTTTTTACCCCCGTTCGGCTCTCACCCGCCGCGTCGTTGGCATCCATCTTCACTACCCTACGGAGGCTCCATGATCACCCGCACCGAGATTGAGCAGTTGGCCGCTTACCAGCACGCCGAGGCCCCGGTCATCTCGTTTTTTATGGACATTGATAAGGGTCGTCCCGACGAAGCCAAGTGGAGCATTCGGCTCAAGAACCTGCTGAACCGCCTGGAAGAGGGGCGCGGCGATTGGACCGACGCTCAGTACGACTCGATCCAGGCCGATATGGAGCGCATTCGCCAGTTTGTGCGCGACCAGCGCGTGGCTGGGGCGCGGGGTATTGCCATCTTCGCCTCGTCGGCCGGCGACCTGTGGCATACCTACGCTTTTCCCAACCGCGTCGGCAACAATGTCCGCGTGAACCACTCGACCTATGTGCGGCCCTTGCTGCGGATGCTCGACCGCTACCGCCCCCAGTGTGTCGTCCTCGTCAGCCAGGACCAGGGCCGGCTGTTTATGCTCACCGGCGACACGGGCGAAACCATCGAGGAGCGCGGCTCGCTGGTGTCCGACGTGCCGCGCCGCCATGACCAGGGCGGCTGGTCACAGGCCAACCTCCAGCGCCGCCACGACGACGCCGTGCGCCAGCATCTCAAGAAGACGGCCGATATGGCCTTCACGGTCTTCCAGCAGACACCCTTCGAGCGCCTGCTCCTCGGTGGGACGGATACCATTGTGAGTGAGTTCCAGTCTCTCTTGCATCCCTACCTGCGCGAGCGGCTGGTGGGCAGCTTCGCCGTCCCTATCTCCGCCACCCCCAAGACAATCCAGGACCGCGCGCGGCCCATCCTGCGCGCCCTCGATAGCCAGCGCCAGTACGACCTGGTCAAGCAGTTGGAGGATCAGGTCAACGGCGGGGAGATGGGCATCGCCGGGCTGGATGGGACGCTGGAAGCCCTGCGCCACAGCCAGGTAGCGACGCTGCTCATCGCGGAAAGTTTCACCGCGCCGGGCCAACGCTGCGCCCAGTGCGACAGCCTGTTTAGCCGGGCCAGCGGACAGTGCCCCGCCTGTGGCGGCCGCCTCGTTCCCCTCGACGACATCGCCGAGGAAATGGTGGACCAGGCGTTGAGCCAGGACGCTCAGGTCGTCGTCGTGACCTCACCGGCCGCGCTAACGCACCTGGAGCTGCAGGGCAATGTCGGGGCGCTGCTCCGCTTCGCCATCCAATCCACCCCCCCGATAGCGTAGCCGGCGGAACCCCTTCCCCGGCCCCTCCCCTCATAAGGGAGGGGCTTTTTCTTCCTCTTTCTTCTCCCCCTTCCCTGCTAGGGCAGGGGGACGGGGGGTTAGGTCAGCCGCCGCAACCCCTCTCCCTCCCTCGCTTCCTCCTCCGTTCGTCGTCTTTGGTCCCCACCAACTCGTTCTGAAATCAAAACGATTCTGCTTGACATTCTCG
>JAHCIP010000501.1 GCA_026129165.1 Anaerolineae bacterium | reverse complement strand
ATGGGTCCCGGCGTTCGGCTCGCTCGCGTAGCCCCGTCATCACTGCCGCCAGATCTACCACCCCATCCGTCTCGCCCATGACTACCCACAGCAGGTTAATCATTCCGCCTTGCATCTGGCGTAACTTGTCGGCGATGCGCTCCATGAGGCGTGTCTCGCTCCCGTCGGCTGTCGTCTGGTCGGCCACATCATGCACCCGCGTGACTTCGACGCCAAAGGTGTAGCTCGTCGTGTACGTCACCTTGAAGTCGGGACAGGCCGTCCTGCCCGCGCACTTCTCGTACTCCACCGTCAGCCGCCGGTCCTGGGTCAGCCAGTAGGCCGCTTCTAGCTCGCACCCCAGGTCGCGGATGGCCTCGCGGTCGCGCGTGTCGCGCAGCTTCTTGCGTATCTTGTCGGGGTGCGCCTCCACGAACGCCTGGAACCGTTTAGACTGGGTGAGCCACGTCGAAACATTAGGGGAGAGCAGGTGCGGCTTGGCATCGAAGAGGTAGGCGCGGAGGTCAGTGGTGGGCATTAAAAATGGCCTGGATGTAGGGGGTCAACCGAAAGCCTAGCGAAGGGCCTTGTCGAAGAACGAACCCACCCGATCCACGTACTCCTGGCGATGGGCGGCGTAGACCCGCGCGTGGCCCGCGTCAGGCAGCAGCCACGTCTCGATGCCGGGACGGGCCGCCGCCATCGCCTCAAACTCTTGTGCAACTCCAGCGAGGCTGGATAGCCAGCATTGTTGACGCAGACGGCGAAGGTTATCATGCTGGAAGTGTAGCCTCAAGCCAGCCCACTGTCAACCAAACGACGACGGACTAAAGACGAAGGACGAAGGCGCAAGCCTCCGTCCTTGATGGCATTAGAAAAAGGGGGTGTATCCACGTTGGCCACACGTCATAGCGAGTCCGTAGACTACGCCGTTACTTTGATGGTTCCCTGAAGATAGCCTGTATGAACGATTTTACCGTTGACCCGGATGTGTCCACTGCCTGTGCCAACGTTGAAGTAGGCGCGACCGTTGCCGTCGGTACGCTCCTGTGACCACGTTTGCATCATGCCCCCATCCCATCTGATGTAAACATCAGCGCCGGAGACGGGTCGCCCCCAGGAATCGTAGACCTGCACGATGACCATTGTCCTCCTCCATAGACGTAATGGTTAGCTTAATGTAGTCCGAACTCGTCCCAACTGTCTTTGGCCATTTTACCTATAGTACCTCCAATAACCATCGCTGCGAGCGCGCCCCACCCCGCAACTTTTCGCATTTTCTCACGGCGGAGAGCTTCCCATACATCAGCCTCGACTTCGTGACCAAGATGTTGGGCTTGCCTAAACGATTTTTCTGCCTCGTTATACTCTTGAATAATCGAGTGGATTTGACCCTTGATGTAGTAAATCTCGCCTCTTGTCTCGTTGTCGGCCCGTTCTTGTGTTGCCAGTTCTAGAGCCTTATCTACAACTCGTTTTCCATAGTAAGCTTGGTGGTTAGCTTGCTGAAGGTCTCCCTCCCTGCTCCAGAACAAGGCATCTCGAAACAGACAGTAAGCCCAGAGAGCATAGTTCTGTGACGATCTGTCTCCTTTGCCGAGGATGTCCTCAATCAATTGACTAGCTAATCCATATTGACCGCTGTTTATTGCTTCTCCGAGACGACTGCGAATCTCGCTGTCATCTGACGAATGCATAGTTCCCTCCATTATCAAAAGACGCTATCATGCAATGTCATTATATCACGCGCCCCCCCCCCCGTCAATAGGCCGGGCGACCAATTTGGACGAAAGGAAGCGTAGAATAAAAGAAAGGTTTTGAATTATATCTTCGATCCTTGATCTGTCAATGGCATGCCTGTCAAGTGACGTTCAACCTCGGTCCTCAGGCGCGCCACGGTGCGGTCGGAGTAGAGCAGGAACTGCCCCACGGGTTTGGCCTCGTTCAGGTTAAGGGCGAATTCAATGATGGTGACGTTCGGGTCGGCGGCATGGCGGTCCTGCTTGGCCTGCCGCCACTGGCGGCCGCGCCGCGTGTTGGTATAGGCGTGGATGTGGAAGACGCGGCCCGCCTGGTGGATGACAAAGTCCACCCCACTGAATTCGTCGAGGGTGTCATCGCGCTCGACGCGCTCGAATGCTTCCTGGAGTTTGAGGAACAGGTGATTGTCGCGTACCAGCGAGGGGTACGCCCGCTTGAGGCGGGCGACGGTGGCGCGGCGGTTCTCCGGCGTGAAGAGGTGGCGGTGCGACTGGCTGTAGGTCGCCGCGAAGGCGTACACGAAGTCGGCCTGTTTGGGGGGCAGCGGACCGTCGCACAGCCGGCGAAAGACAGCCAGCATCGAGGGAAAGCGCGTCCACTCAATCTCGTAGGTAGCCTCATCAAAGCTTAGCGGGTATTCGGCCAGTCGGGCTTCCAGTTCAGCCGAGGTCATAAGGCAACCCCTCCCCTACCTCTTCGCCCCTTCTTTCGCAGGGAAGGGGGAGGGGGTCAGGTTCTCTCACCGCACAAAGGTCAGCAGGGCCGTCAGGGTAAAGACGCTGGCGAGGGTGGTGACAAAGATGACGCTCGTGACGAACTCCGGGTCGGTCCCGAACTCCATGGCTAAAGCCACCGGCGTCACGGCCGTCGGCATAGCGAACTGGAGCAGGCACACAGCCAGCGTCACGCCCTGCACGCCCAAGATGGCCCCGGTCAGAAGGCCGACCGGAATGGTGACCACCAGCCGCACCAGCGACGCCACGGTGACGCCGGGCCACTCACGCACGCCGCGGACCTTGCTCAACTCCACGCCCAGCGAGACCAGCAGCACCGGCACCGCCGCTCCGGCGGCCAGGGCCGCGGATTTTGCGATGAAGCCAGGTGTGGTCCAGCCAAAGCCGCGCATGACCAGGGCCAGAACGACGGCATAGAAGACGGGCAGGCGCAAGATATTTATCAAGGGCCGCCAGCCCGTCGCATGGCCGCGTGACGCCAGGTAGACCCCCAGCGTGTACATCAATACCTGCGTCACCGTGAAATACATCACGGCCCGTTCCATACCGGCCGGCCCAAAGGCGAACAGGCTGGCCGAGATGCCGTAGTTGCCGCTGTTCATCATTAAGGTCGAGAGCAGTAAGGCATTAGTGCGTGAGACGGTCACGCGCCCGATGTGGGTTCCTGCCAGGACGAGTAGGCCCAGGAGC
>JAHCIP010000500.1 GCA_026129165.1 Anaerolineae bacterium | reverse complement strand
GTCGGGGCGGGCTGCATCTCCAGCAGGGTGCGCGGCGGGGCCAGCGTCTCCGTGTCGCCGTTCGAGCCGCGCGTCGGCAGCGGCTGGTCCTGGGGACGGCGGAAGACGTCGGCACTTTCGTCGCGGGGCGCGGGCGGTGGGGTCTGGATGGGTCGCACTGGCTCGCCGCGCAGAATAGCCGCCGCGCGCAGGATCGCTTCGACCGGCTTCTTGTAGCCCGTGCAGCGGCACAGAACGCCCGACAGCGCGTCGCGCACCTGGGCCTCGGTGGGGCGTGGGACCCGATCGAGCAGGTCTTTGGCGACCAGGACCATCGCGGGCGTGCAATAGCCGCACTGGATGGCCCCGGTGTCCATAAACGCCTGCTGGATGGGGTGCAGGCCCTGGCTGTGCTTCCAGCCGGGCGCTGGCGCTTCGCCGATGCCCTCAATCGAGACGATGGTCGCGCCGTCGGCCTGGGCGGCCAGGCGCACGCAGGTCAGACTGGGCTGGCCGTTGAGCAGCACCGTACACGCGCCGCACTCGCCCGTCTCGCAGCCGTGCTTGACGCCAAAGACACCCTCGCGCCGCAGGGCGGTCAGCAGCCGTTCGCCCGGTTCGACGGCGACGGTGCGGCTTTCGCCGTTAATGGTTAGGTGAATGTCCATAGGTATTGTCCCGGTGAGAACACAGATTGAGAAGATATACGGATTATGATATATCCAATCCCTATATCCTCTCAATCTGTGTTCTAAATCTCATCGCGTTTAACCCACTTCGCCACCTGCGGCATCACGTAGCCGTCCAGCCGGTCCAGGAGGGCGCCTGGCTCATCGCCCACCAGGACGATATCGCGGTGGATGGGCCAGACGAAGCCCTCGGCCACGGCGTGGTTGATGAACTGGAGGAAGGGGGTGAAGTAGCCGTCGGTATTGAGCAGGCCGCAGGGCTTGCGGTGCAGGCCCAACTGCGCCCAGGTCAGGATTTCGCAGAACTCGTCCAGCGTGCCGTAGCCGCCCGGCAGGGCGATAAAGGCATCGGCCAGGTCGGCCATGAGCGCCTTGCGCTCGTGCATGGTAGGGACGATGTGCTGTTGGGTCAGGCCGGGGTGGGCGATCTCCTTGGCCGACAGGGCAGTCGGAATCACGCCGATCACCTCGCCGCCGGCGGCCAGGACCGCGTCGGCCACCGTCCCCATCAGGCCGACGCGCCCGCCACCGTAGACCAGGCCCAGGCCGCGGCCGGCCAGCGCCTGCCCCAAGGCCCGCGCCGCGTCGCCATACACATCCCGCTTGCCCGGACTCGACCCACAAAACACGCCGACGCGCTGCATTGCCGTCTCCATCCTTCATCACGTCTCACGCATCACGCATTGCGCTTCACCCACTCTTATTATCCAGCAACACATAGCTCTTGATAATCTGTTTGGAGATTTCGACGGCGCGCGGCCAAGCTGACTGGTCGAAGTTGACCGCGATGAGTGAGATGCGGGGGCCGTCAATCCGGAGCTGGGTCAGGTTGTGGATGGGGCGGTTTTCTCCGTTCAGGTATTCCATCTCCACCCAGACCGTCTGATTGCTCTCCGGCAGCCGCGCCAGTTCCTTAAAGTTCTTAAAGGTGCGGACACCCGTCACCTGGAGGAACGAGTCGACCAGGACGGTGGCCGGTTCAGCCGGCACGGACCCGAAGTCGAACTGCGTCACCGAGATAAAGCCCTCCGGCCCGACAAAGGCGGTGGCTGCCTTCATGTTGTCCTGGACGAGTTTCTGGGGTTGAGCGCGCCAACTGGCCGGCGCGTCAATGCGAAACTTCTTGTTCGGATCCTCGTAGGTCGCCAACTGGGCGAAGCTGTCACTGGCCTTGGGCGCCTGTGCCCCGGTTCCTGTCTGAGCGGCCGGAGCGGGCGCGATACTATTACACGCCGCCAGGGTCAGCATCAGACTTACCACCACCACAACCATCCACTTCAATCGCATGATGAAAAGTAACTCCCTTCAACAAATGTCACGAGCGAGTGTCCAGCGCCGCCCGCCACGCCTCACCCAGCGCCCGCCGCAGCAGCGTCCCGACCATGGCCGTCCGGTACTCAGCGCTGGCGAGGTAGTCGGTGATGGCGGGCATCTCGCCGGGGGCCTGAGCCACTGCTGCCGCGACTAACTGGTTGGTCAGGCGTTGGCCCAGTAGGCCATGTTCGGTCTGGGCCAGCCGGGTGGGCCAGCCGGACGTCCGGGCCTTTGGGGCATCGGGGGCCGCAATAACCGCCCCGCCCGCGCCTAGACCAATGTAGCGCACGCGCCCATCTTCTAGGGCCAAAGCCGCCGTGACCGCCACGATGGGCGCGTCGCCCGGCGTGCGGCGCACAGCCTGGCTCGCCACGCCCAGCCCCTTGTGCCTGGGCACGTAGACCTCGGTCAGTAAGAAAGGCGTCTCCGTCAATCCATCTTGATACAACGCTTCCAGGGGGGCCTGAGATGCGCCTGGACGGTAAATCGTCACCTGCGTGCCCAGAGCGATGAGCAGGGCAGCCAGTTCCGGCGCCGAGGCGCTGATAAGGCTTCCACAGATGGTCGCTTGCCGCCGTAGCAGGCTGCTGCTGGTGGCGGCATGCGCCGCGCGGGCCAACTGGCCGCCGGCCCACCCCTGTAGCGCCGAGTTCCGCGTCAGGTCGTGCAGCGTCGTCATCGCGCCCAGGCGGAGGCCGTCGGCTTCGGCGCGCACATAGGCCAGGTCCAGACCCGCCAGGTCCACCACGGCCTCGACCGCTGGACTGGCCTCACCTACCAGGCCCGTGCCACCGGCGAGGATGGCCGTGCCTGACGCGCCATTTCGAAGTAAGTTCACCGCCTCTTCCACGGTGGTAGGACGGTGGATGGTCGTTAGGTTACGCATAGGGCCTTGTACTCTCCAAGACGAAGACATTCGACAGAATTTACAGAATTAGCAGAATGAACAGAATAGGGCGGACAGATGGGCTGGGGAGGGTATTCATTCTGATTATTATGTAAATTCTGTCGAAAATAGTCTTATGCCTGGGCGAAGGTATCAATCATCAGCTTGACATCGCCGAGCGGATACAGAATGGGGCAGGTGCAGCCATTCCGCTTGTACTCCTCGACCTTGGCGCGGACCTCGGCGGGTGTGCCGCTGGCGGTGATCCGCTCCACCAGGTCGTCGGGGACGAGCCGCATGGC
>JAHCIP010000050.1 GCA_026129165.1 Anaerolineae bacterium | reverse complement strand
CACGGCATCCTCGGTGGTGTAGACGTCAATGGGCAGGAACTGGGTGCCACTGAAGCCCAGGCGCGGGTTGGCCCAGGTCTGGCCGAACGCCTCATCCATCAGGCGGTCCATGGTGCGCTGCATGTTCAGAACGTCACGCGCGGGATTCCAACGGGTCAAGGTGGACATCTCTGTACCTCCTATGGTTCCAGTTGTCTTGTCTAGGGTTTAGGGCTACTCTCTTGCCTCTTCACTCCGTATGATGCATTGATGCGCCCAAACTTACCTCAAATGAGATGAGTTGGATGAGAATTAGGTGAGAATCCATGTCTGCCCCTCCGCCCGCCCCGATTCGCGGAGTTGGCCCATTTGTTGCTTGACATCCATGACGCGACGCGCTATAATTTGCTTGAATAATCGAACCGCTATTCGATTGCTTAGTAGCCCGTATAGCCAGTATGAAGTAGTCAGTCGTCAGTACCAGGCTCTACTGACGACTGACTACTGGATACTTCATACTGCTACTACTGACGACTGATTACTGACTACTTCATACTGGAGTCCCCATGTCCTTGAACATTGATACCCTCGTCAACCTGCGCTCGCTCGTCGCCCAGGAAGCGCCCCAGTGGCTCCCCGACGGCCAGGGCCTCGCGTTCCTGGCGAGTCTGGGCGGGCAAACCGAGGTCTGGCGCATCCCGGCGGAGGGCGGCTTCCCGCAGCGCCTGACGGTGGGGCTGGGCGGCGTGCGCTTCCTGGACGCCATCAACCTGCGCGTCTCGCCCGACGGCCGCTCGTTGGCCTATGTCTCGGCGGCCAGCGGTCAGGCTGAAATCTGGCTTTGGTCGGCCGAGGATGGTGTGGCGCGCCAGTTGACCCGCCAGGCCGCTCACATCAACTCGTTTAGCTGGGCCCCCGACAGCCAGGCCATCGTCTTCGCGGGCAACAGACATGGCGCGTATGACATCTACCGCGTCGAGGTTCCCAGCGGCGAGACGACGCGGCTGACCCAGTCGCCGCTCTACGAGGTCTTCCCGGCCTTTACGCCGGACGGCCGGCAGATTGTCTACGTGCGGCTGGACGAGCGCTGGCTGGACCACGAGGTGGTCGTCATTCCGGCCGGGGGAGGCGAGGAGCGTGTCGTCCTGCGCGACGAGAACTTCTTCGACTACCACTACGGCCGCACCTTTGGTTACCCGCTGGTCTCGCCCGATGGCCAGACCCTCGTCTTCCGTTCGCACTGCAGCAACTGGATCAACTACTGGACGGTTCCCTTCGCGGGCGGCGATCCGACGCCCCTGTGTCCCGAAGAGGCCGACCAGAGCGAAGCTGTCTTCTCGCCCGACGGGCGCTCTATTGCCTTCATCTCGAACCACAACGGCACGCTTCGGCTCGATGTGGTGGGCGCGGACGGGCGCGGTCGGCGTACCCTGGTAGACCCGGAAATGGGCGCCTGCGCCTTGCCCCAATGGTCGTCGGACAGCCGGACCATCGCCTACCTGTACCAGACGCCGACGACGCCCCTGGACTTGTGGACGGTGGACGTGGCGACGGGCCAACGGCGTCAACTCACCACTTCATCGCTCGGCGGCGCAGTCGAGGACCAACTGATCCGGCCTGAGAAGATCGTCTACCCCAGCTTCGACGGCCTGCCCATCTCGGCCTATCTCTACCAGCCGCGTCTTGAGCCGGGACGCAAGTATCCAGGGTTGATGCTGGTCCACGGCGGGCCGACCTCGCAGTTCATGGACATCCTCAATCCGGCAGCGCAGTACTTCGCGTCCCAGGGCTACGCCGTCTTGCTGCCCAATGTGCGTGGCAGTTCGGGCTACGGCCTGACCTTCCAGGACATGAACAAGCAGGACTATGGCGGCGGCGACCTGAAGGACGTGGTCGCCGGCGTGGACTACCTCAAGACCCTGGACTGTATTGACCCCGGCAAGATGGCGATTACCGGCACGAGCTACGGCGGCTATCTGAGCATGGCGGCAGTCTGCTTCGCCCCGCCCGGCGTGTTCCAGGCGTCCATCGCGGCGTCGGGGTACGCCGACCGCGTGAGCATGTACCACGAGCAGGAGCTACGGCACGTCCAGCAGGTCATCTACAAGCTCGGCCCGCTGCACGAGAACATGGACGTCTACCGCCGTATCTCGCCCATCTTCCACGTCAAGCAGGCCAACGTGCCGTGCTTCGTCCTACACGGCGTGGGCAAGCTGCCCCAGGCGACCGACTCGCTGCGCTTCGTCCAGGCGCTGGAGAAGGAGTACAAGGTCGTCCAGTACAAGACTTATCCCGGTGAGACGTACTACGTCCAGTCGGCCGCCAACACGAAGCAGATGTGGCTGGACATGCAGCAGTTTTTGGCGAAGTACCTGGACTAAAAGCGTGGAGTAGCCATGACCCTGACCATTGACCAACTCAACGCCATCCGACCCCTCGTCGGCCTGGAGTCGCCGCTGTGGTTCCCCGATGGCCGCCGCATCGCCTTCCTGTCCGGCCTGGCGGGCGCGGGGGAGATGTGGAGCGTACCGGCCGAGGGCGGCTTTCCGCAACGGCTGACCGTCGGCATGGGCAGTGTCCGCTTCCTTAGTTCGCCCACCCCGCGCCTATCACCCGATGGCCGCTGGCTGGCCTACATTGCCGAGAAGAACGGGAGCGATGCCGAGATCTACCTGTGGGCGCCGGCGGACGGCAGCACGCGTCAATTGACCCGTCACGGGGCGCACATCAACTCGTTTAGCTGGGCGTCGGATAGCGGGGCCATTGTCTTCGCGGGCAACCGCCACGGCGCGTTCGATATCCACAGGGTCGAAGTCTCCGACGGGCGGACGACACGTCTGACGCGGTCCTCGCGCAACGAGGTCTACCCCGTGTTCACGCCGGACGGCCAGCACATCGTCTATGTGCGGCTGGACGAACGCTGGACCGACCACGAGGTAGTGGTCATTCCGGCGCAGGGCGGGGAGGAACGGGTCGTGGCGCGGGACGAGGACTTCTTTGACTACCACTACGGCAAGACGTTTGGCTACCCGCTCATTGCGCCCGACGGCCAAACGCTCGTCTTCCGTTCGCACAGGAGTGGTTGGATTAACTACTGGAGTGTGCCCCTGGCCGGTGGCGAGCCGACACCGCTATGCGCTGAGGAGGCCGACCAGAGCGAAGCCGTCGTCTCGCCGGATGGCCGCCATATCGCCTTCGTCTCGAACCACAATGGCACGCTGCGGCTGGACGTGGTGGGCATAGATGGGAAGGGACGGCGGACGCTGGTGGACCCGGAGTTGGGCGCCTGCGCCTTGCCCGCCTGGTCGCCGGATGGTCAGACCATCGCCTATCTGTACCAGACGCCGACCGCGCCGCTGGACCTGTGGACGGTAGACGTGGCGAGCGGGGGGCGGCGGCAATTGACCCAGTCGTTGCCGGGCGGCCACATCGCTGAACGGCTTATCCAACCCGAAAAGGTGCACTACACTACCTTCGACGGCCAGTCCATTGCCGCTTATCTCTACAAGCCGTCCACGACCGCGACGGGTCAGCGCCACCCCGGTCTACTCATCACCCATGGCGGCCCGGCGTCCCAGTTCACCGACACCTTCAACGGCATGGCCCAGTTCTTCGCCTCGCAAGGCTATGTCGTCCTGATGCCCAATGTGCGGGGCAGCACGGGGTATGGCAAAGCCTTCGAGACGGCGAACTATCAGGATTACGGCGGCGGCGACCTCAAGGACTGCGTGGCGGCGGTGGAGTACCTCAAGACGCTGGACTACGTCGCGCCGGACAAGATGGCGATTACGGGGGCGAGCTACGGCGGCTACCTGAGCATGGCGGCGGTCTGCTTCGCCCCGCCCGGCGTGTTCCAGGCGTCCATCGCGGCATCGGGCTACGCCGACCGCGTCAGCATGTACCGCATGCAGATAGACGGCGGCGACGAGCAGGAGCGCCGGCATAAGCAGCAGTTGACCTATCGCCTGGGCGACCGTCCAAAGACGAAGCCGTCTTCCGCCGCGTCTCGCCACTGTACTACGTCAAGAACGCGACAACACCAGTGTTTGTCCTCCACGGGGTGGGCCGTCGCCCTAATACGCCCTCGTCGCTCAAGTTCGTCCAGGCGCTGGAGAAAGAGTACAAGACGGTCCAGTACAAGACCTACCCCAACGAACACTACTACGTCCAGTCCTGGCCAATACACGCCAAATGTGGCTGGATAGCGATTCTGGCGATATCTGTAATGGACAGCCGCCACCGACGCGCCACGCCTCACATCGCGCCTCGCGCCTCGGTGGCTGGATGCCATGCTGCAATCCTTGTCCCGTACCAACTCAGGAGGAGAAGCTATGTCTGCGATACGCACTGTGACGCTTAGCCTTGTTCTCAGCCTGCTCGTCGTCGTGGGGCCGCCTGCGCCTCCGCGCCCGCGCCGACGGCCCAGCAGCAGCCCGCGCAGCAACAGCCGGCCCAACAGGCGCCAGCGCAGAACCGGGCCCGAGCGAAGCCCGGCCGAGCAGAAGCCAGCCGCCCCCGCCGTGCAGCCGACGCAGGCCCCGGCGCAACAGCCCGCCGCGCCAAACCGGGCAGCCGTCAGGGAAACCGCTGACCGTGTCCCACGGCACGAACGTCCCCGACACGCTGAACCAGAAGATCAGCAACAACACCATCTCGCGCATGGTGGCCGCCCATGTGCTGGATCGTCTGACCGCCGTGGACCCCAAGGATGGCTCCATCAAGCCGTGGCTGGCGGAGTCATGGGAGATTTCGCCCGACGGTAAGGTCTACACGTTCAAGCTGCGCAAGGACGTCAAGTTCCACGACGGCACGCCGTTTAACGCCCAGGCCGTCAAGTACAACTTTGACTACATCGTGAAGCCGGACACCAAGCGGGCCTTCGCCTGGCAGGCCGTCGGCGCGGAGAAGTACGACAAGACCGAGGTGGTGGACGATTCGACCGTCAAGGTGACGTTCAAGTCGTCCAATCCGTCCTTCCTGGTTATGCTCAGCGATGGCGGCATGGGCATCGACTCGCCCACGGCGATGGAGAAGGCTGGCGCGGACTATGGCGTCAAGACGCTGGTGGGCAGCGGTCCCTTCAAGTTCAAGGAGTGGGTCAAGGACCAGCGCGTCGTCCTGACCCGCAACGACGACTATAAGTGGCCGTCGCCCATCGCCAAGAACAAGGGCGTGGCGTATCTGGATGAACTGGTCTACCGCGAGGTGCCTGACGCGGCGACCCGCCTGGCGGCGCTGGAAGCCAACGAGATTCAACTGGTGACAATGACCGAGCCGCAGGTGGCCCAGATCAAGGGCAACAAGGACCTGCAAGTCCTCACCACGCCCAAGGCTGGCACCAGCCGTATGTACCTGATGAACACGGCCAAGGGGCCGACAGCCGACCTCAAGGTGCGCCAGGCGATGAACTATGCCATTGATAAGAAGGCGCTGCTCCAACTGCCCGCGTGGTCGAATATCGGCAACCCCGGCCTCGCGCCGCTGCCCGCCAACATGGTGCCTGGCGGCGACCTGAGCAAGCTCAAGGAAGTAGACTATGCCTACGACCCTGAGAAGGCTAAGGCGCTGCTCGAAGAGGCCGGCTGGAAAGTCGGGGCCGATGGCATCCGCGAGAAGAACGGTGAGAAGCTTGTCCTCGACATGGTGACGACCTCCACCACCACCTCCCAGGTCGAGCCGGTGGACCAGATGCTGCGCAAGGTCGGCGCCAAGCTCAACATCCGCACCGGCGACTTCAACTTCTGGATCGGCACGACCCAGAAGGGCGACTTCAACATCACGCTGATGAGCGACTCGGGCTACAACGGCCCGGCCCTGGTCAACCAGTTCTTCCGCACGGGCCAGGCGTACAACTGGTACGGCTACAGCAACAAAGACGTGGACGACATGCTGGACAAGGCCATGAACGCCACGAACCAGAAGGACGTCTGGGACAATATCATGAAGGCGCAGACCCAGGTGGTCAAGGACGCGGTGGGCGTCATGGGCTGGGAGCAGCTCTACGTCTACGGCGCGAGCGCCAAGGTCAAAGACGTCTGGTTCAACGAAGTCGGCTTCCCGTACTTCTTTGATACGTGGGTGGCTAAGTAATGCGTAGTGCGTAATGCGTAATGCGTAATCCGTATTGTTTACGGATTACGCATTACCTAACTTTACAAATGAAGCAATGACTCGCTATATCCTCAACCGCCTCGCGCTGACCTTGCCCGTCATCCTGGGCGTGTCGATCCTGGTGTTCTCCATGCGCCACCTGGTGAACAGACCCCGTCACGGCCATGTTCATCGAGTCGGGCGGGGCGAGCAAGGAGCAGATCGAGCAGGTGCGCCGACTGCTGGGCCTGGACCAGCCGCTGCCCGTCAGTACTGGAACTGGCTGGTCAAGGTGGCGCAAGGTAACCTGGGCGAGTCGATTATCACCAAGCAATCGGTCGCTGAACTCATCGTCCAGAAACCCCAGCACCATCCAGTTGACCGTGGCGAGGCCTGGGGCTGGCCGTGCTACTGGGTATCCTGCTGGGCATCATCGCTGCCATCAAGCACAACTCCTGGATTGACAACGTTACCATGGTCATCGGAACGCTGGGTGTCTCGATGCCGAGCTTCTGGCTGGGCTTGCTGCTCATCTACGTTCGGTATCCAGTTGCGTTGGGTTCCGATTACGGCAGGCAGCGACTTGCGCCGCCTGGCTCTGCCCGCCATCGCGCTGGGTTTCTCGGCGGCGGCGATTATCGCGCGGCTGGTGCGGTCGAGTTTGCTGGAAGTCTTGCAGGAGGACTACATCCGCACGGCGAAGGCTAAAGGCGTACGCTATCCGATCGTCGTGGTGCGCCACGCGCTGCGCAACTCGCTCATCACCGTCGTCACCGTCGTCGGCCTCCAGTTCGGCGGCTTGCTCAGCGGCGCCGTCATCATCGAGTCGGTCTTCGCGCGGCAGGGCATCGGCCGCCTGCTCGTCGGGGCACTCCAGGCGCGGGACTTTCCCCTGGCGCAGGGCTGCGTGCTGTTTGTGGCCCTGGTGTATGTGTTTGTCAATCTCGTGGTGGATCTGCTCTACGCTTTTATTGATCCACGAATACGGTATGAATAGGAACAGCCCATGCCTGCCACGGTTACTCCACCTCTCACCCGCGAGTCCCTCGGCATCCCCGCCGAGCGCGAGCGCTACATCCTGCGCAAGCGCATCATCCAGGCCAAACTCAACGGGACACTCTTGCCCGCCATGCGCGCCCACGGCATTGACCTGTGGTTGCTGCTGTGCCGCGAGTTCAACGAGGATCCGTTCCTGCAGGAGATTGGCGGCGGCTGGCCGGGGGTCCGCAACGCCTACCTCTTCTATGACACCGGCGGCGACGTGCCCGAGAAGGTATTCATCGGCTCGCATGAGCAGCGCGAGGACCTGTTCGATGACGTCTACGATGTCGTGAAGTACTACGGCTATAGCCAAGAAGGGCTGGCCCCGCACCTGCGCGAGCCGTCCACAGCCGTAACCCGAAGCGTATTGGCATCAACACCTCGCGGACGCTGCCTATGGCGGACGGTCTGACCGCCACGCTCAAGCAATACCTGGAAGACGCCATCGGACCTGAGTACACCGAGCGCCTGGTCAGCGCCGAGCTGGTCGGCCGCGACTTCCGCGCCACGCGCCTGCCGGTGGAGTTCGGCCCCTTCCGTCGCCTATGCGAGTGGACGGTCGCCTGGTGCGACGAGGGGTTCAGCCCGCACTTGGTCATCCCCGGCCAGACGACGACCGCCGACATCCACTGGTGGATGCGCGACAAGGCCCGCGAGTTGGGCTTAGCCTGCGAGTTCCTGCCCGGCATGCGGATTAACCGCCAGGGACAACCGTTTCCGACCAACTCGCCCAAGCACTCGATCCTGCCGGGCGACATCGTGACCATGGACGCTGGACTGGCTTTTGACCTGTACCGCTCGGACTACCAGCGCACGGCCTATGTCCTGCGCGAGGACGAGACCGAGCCGCCAGCCACCCTCCGCCAGGCGTATGCCGACGCCATCGCGGTGCGCGACAAGTGCATCGAGAACATGATTCCCGGCGACGCCGGCTCGGTAGTCTGGCAGAGGACCATTGACTGGGCCACCTCGCAGGGCTACGACATCATGTATCCAGCCGCCAGCGGCCGGCGTGAGGTCATCACGCGGCCCCAGGTCGGCGTCTACGGTCACTCGCTGGGCAACTCAACCCACGACATCGGCGCGCGCACGGCGGTCCATTGGCCCGTCGCTTATGGCGACCGCGTCGGCTACCCGCTGCGGGCCAACGAGTTCTACTCGGTGGAGTTGGGGGTCGTGACGCCGATCCCAGAGTGGGGCGGGCGGGCCGTGTTTATCGGCATCGAGGAAGACGTGGCCTTGACCGAACACGGCGTGGAGTTTTTCGCGCCGCCGCAGAATGAGCTTATCGTGATTCCATCATGACCGAGCGCAGCGAAGGCGACTTGAGCTATCGCCACATCTTCGACCAATGGCTCCCGCTCGCGTTGAGTTGGGTCATGATGAGCATCGCCTCGCCCATTGTCAGCGCCGGCATCAGCCGCCTGCCCAACGCGGCGGTCAACCTGGCCGCCTACGGCGTGACGATGGACATTGCGGTGTTGGTCGAGAGTCCCATTATCATGGTCCTGAGCGCATCGGTCGCCCTGATCCACGGGCGGGCGTCCTATGCGCTCGTGCGGCGTTTTGTGACTCACCTGTCCATCATCCTCACCGCGTTGGGCGTGCTGGTCTACTTCACGCCGCTCTACAATCCACTGTTCATGGGAGTGATAAAAGTCCCCCCCGAGGTCGCAGAGGCCGCGCACCCCGCGCTGCGCCTGATGCTGTTCTGGCCGATGGCGATTGGCTGGCGCCGGCTGTACCAGGGCATCCTTATTGCCCGCGGCCGCGCACGCCTCGTTACCTTCGGCACAGTCTGGCGGCTGGCGGCGCTAGTCGGCATGACCGTGCTGGGGGTCGCTCTCGGCTGGCCCGGCGCCGTTGTCGGAGGCGCGGCGCTCGCCATGAGTGTTATCGTCGAGGCGCTGGTGATTATCTGGTGGGCGCGGCCCTTCGCGCGTGAGGTCGGCGCTGTCGAGGACGAGGGCCACCAGCCCGCTTCCGTCATGTCCTACCGCCAGTTTATCCTGTTCTACCTGCCCCTGGCTGCCACCGACGTGATGCGTGTTGTCTCGCGGCCCGTCACGGTGGCTGGCATTGCCCGCGCTTCGATGGCGACCCTCTCATTAGCGGCCTGGCCGCCCGGCCTGGGCCTATCCAGCCTCATGTCCAGCGGGGTGATGGCCCTCCAGGAGATTGTGGTGGCCCAGTTTCGCGCCGCGTCCGGCCAGCGCCGGCTGGGCCTGTTCGCGCTGGCTGTGGGCGTCGCGTTTACCGGCTTGCAGGCGCTGCTGACGCTGACGCCTCTGGCCGATTGGTACTTCCGCCAGGCCATTGGCCTGCCGCGTGAGGTGGAAGCCCTGGCCCTGCCTACGGCTCAGATTCTGCTGCCCTTGCCGCTGCTCCTGGCCGCCCGCAACTTCGGCCGGGGTGTCCTCATCGCGCGGCGGCAGTCGGGCCATGTCCAGGGGGCGATGGCGGCGAACCTGGTGGCGTTGAGCGTTTTTCTGACGTTGGGTGTCTGGCAAGGCGGACTGACGGGCGCCCTCCTGGCGGCCTGGGGTACGGTCGCCGCCCATTGCCTTGAAGTCACTATCTTGATGGTCCTGGCCCGTCCGCCGCTGCCCCAGGCCAGCCGGACGGTGAGCCTGGGCGCCAGTGCGAGGGATGAACAATCGCTGAGTGGATAGAGGAAAGACCCCCTCGGTCCCCCCGTCTACGGGGGAGGTAGGGGGTCAGATGAGGGGACTCGTTTGAGGAGGAAGTGTGACTTTGGCCCGTTCGATACGGAGCGTGCTCCGTCGTGATGTCTTGCTCATCTGCGCGGTTATCTTCTGCGCCGACCTGGTCTCCGGTATTGTGTCGCCCACGTTCTCACTCTACGCCAAGGGGCTGGGCGCGTCCCTGACGCTGATTGGCGTGCTGAGCAGCACCGTCGGCCTGACGCAACTGCTGACTTCGATGCCCATTGGCCTCCAGTCGGACAAGGTGGGCCGCAAGCCTGTGCTGGTGTTTGGCATGCTAACCTTCGCGGCGGCCACCGCCGTCTTCGCCCTGTCCTCTAGTCCCTGGCTGCTATTCCCTGGCCGTATCCTGAGCGGGCTGGCCGCCGTCTCGACCTTCTCCATCGGCGCGGCCTACGTGGGCGACATTATTCGCCCCGAAGAACGGGGTATCGCCTTTGGCTTGTACGCCTCCTCTATGGGCCTCGGCTTCGCCATCGGCCCGCTCATCGGCGCGGCTGTCGCCAGTTGGGGCGGCATCCCGGCCAGCTATCTGACCGCCTCGGCCCTCGGTATCCTGGGCGCGAGCATCGCAGCGTGGGGGTTGAAGGATACGCGGCTGGCGCGGCCCGGCGTGAGGTCGCAGCGCGTGGCGCCGGCCTGGGGCAATATGGGCTTACTGCTGCGTAACCCTGCCTTGCTCGCCGGCAGTATGGGCAATCTGCTGACCAGCGTCACCTTTGGCGGCATGATCACCAACTTCTTCCCGCTCTACGTGGCCCAACTCGGCGGCACGCAGGCGGCCGTCAACTCCATGTTCTCGGCGCGGGCATTTGGCTCGACCGCCGCCCGGCTGCCGACCGGCGTCCTATCCAGCCGGCTGACAGGCTGGCTCACCATCGGTCTGGCGCTCACGCTCATCCTTGGCGTCATAGTTGCTATGTCCACCACCACGTCCCTGGCCTGGCTTGGCGTGTTGCTGGTGATAGAAGGCATTGGCTATGGCGCGTTCCTGACGGCGGGCCAGGCCTTTGTCGCCGAGCACTCGACGCCCACTACGCGAGGGACGGCCATTGGGGTGTATAGCACGGCTGGCAGCATCGGCAGCACGCTCAGCCCCCTCCTACTGGGGGCCATCGCGGACATCTTCGGTGTGCGAGCCGTCATCCTGACGACAGCCGTGTTGACGGCGCTCGGCCTGGTGACTATTGGGGTCATGTACGCCCGCAGTCGCCGTTTGAGCGAGCCAGCTAGAATATGAGTCTATGCGTATCCTGGTAACGGGTGGGGCGGGCTACATCGGCAGCCACACGTGTGTCGAGTTGTTGAACGCGGGCCATGACCTGGTCGTCGTGGATAATCTGGTCAATAGCAATGCTGAGTCGCTGCGGCGCGTGCAGGCGTTGGCGGGGCGCAGCCTCGACTTCCACCGGGTAGACCTGCTGGACCGGCCGGCGCTGGAAGCGGTGTTCGCCCAGGCGCCCATGGACGCCGTGATTCACTTCGCCGCGCTCAAAGCGGTGGGCGAGTCGGTCCGTATGCCCCTGGCGTACTACCACAACAACGTCACCGGCACGCTGCTGCTATGCCAGGTGATGCAGCAGTTTGGGGTCAAGACCATCGTCTTTAGCTCGTCGGCCACGGTCTACGGCATACCGGAGCGCGTGCCGATTACCGAAGCCATGCCGCTGAACGCGACCAACCCCTATGGCCGCACCAAGCTAATGATCGAGGCGATTCTGCGCGACGTGGCCGTGGCCGACCCGGACTGGCGCATTGCCCTGCTGCGCTACTTCAATCCGGTCGGGGCGCACCCCAGCGGCCGCATCGGCGAAGACCCGCGTGGGACGCCCAACAACCTCGTCCCCTATATCGCCCAGGTCGCCGTCGGCAAGCGGCCCGAGTTGCTAGTCTATGGCGGCGACTACCCGACGCCGGATGGCACAGGCGTCCGCGACTACATCCACGTGGTAGACCTGGCGGCCGGCCACCTCAAGGCTCTGGAACGGCTCCAGGCCGGCCCTGGCGTCCTGACCTATAACCTGGGGACTGGGCGGGGCTACAGCGTGTTGGAGGCGCTGGCCGCGTTCGAGCGAGCCTGTGGCCGCCAACTGCCCTATCGCGTCGTCGAGCGTCGTCCAGGGGATGTGGCGGAGAGTTACGCCGACCCGACGCTCGCCAACCGTGACATGGGCTGGGAGGCGCGGCGTACGCTCGACGAGATGTGCGCCGATACCTGGCGCTGGCAGTCCCAGAATTCAAACGGGTATGCCGAGGCCACCGGCGCGTGACCGCGCATGAGAAGGGTGTGAAGGAATCGGTCAAGACAGAAAAATGAGACCGCCTGGAGTCCCAGGGTCTTGACAGGGTACGGGAAAGATGTTATAGTGTGGATAGGCTCAGTTGTTTGGTCCAGTGGAGTCCTCATCTTCCTGCAAAGAAAGGCGCAACTGAATACCGTCGCGGCGTGACATCCCCCCATCTCGCCTCAAGCTACTTTGCACCAGTCCCCCCGCCTTGCTCACTACTTAGGTGAGGACTCAGCTGCGTCTGCCAACGCAGCTCGTTTGAGGCGTACAATCGCTTTGTGGAGGGAAAGCCATGCCATCACCGCGTCGTTCGAGACCCTTGTTAGCGTCTATCTCGATTCCTCTGGCTGTTGTCGTTTTTCTGGCCCTCGCTCTGGGCGTCGTGAGTGCGATGCCCACCGACCCCGACCCATTCTCCACCGTCTCGTTTGCCAACCTGGTGACACCTTATCCCACGACTGCCTGGCCGGCCTGGTGCGATAACGCGCGCCTGGGCGGGCGCTGGCTCGGCCAGGAGTGTGTGGTCGAATTGCGGGACGAGACGACCGGCGAAGCCTATTACTGCGTCGGTGTCGAGAGCCCGCCGTTCCGTTTCTGGCCGACAGACATGCCCGCGCCGTATGTGCCTATCTGCGCGGCGCGCGGTCTCAATATCGCCTGGGCCAAGCCGTGGGGGGCGACGCCGACCAACACGCCGCTGCCCACCAATACCCCAACTCGGACTAACACGCCGACTAACACGCCGACGAATACGCCGACGAATACCCCAACTAACACGCCGACGAATACGCCGACGAATACCCCAACCAACACGCCGACGAACACGCCGACGAATACCCCAACTAACACGCCGACGAATACCCCAACCAACACGCCGACGGATACCCCAACCAACACGCCGACGAATACCCCAACCAACACGCCGACGAATACCCCAACCAACACGCCGACGAACACGCCGACGAATACCCCAACCAGCACACCTGCTCCGCTACAGGGGTGCCAGACTGGGAAGGATGGGGCGGGGGGCATCCTGACGGGGATTGTCAATACCTACTATACAGGCGCGGCAAGCGTCACAGCCGGTGCGGTCAGTATCCCGGTCGGCGCGCTCAGAGGGGCGGCCCCCATCGCGGCTGGCGATTGCTTGCTGGTGATTCAGATGCAGGACGCCGACATTGACAGTAGCAACACCAGCGCCTATGGCGACGGTACGGTTGGCGACCCAGCGCGCGGCGCGACCAACCTCAACAATGTGGGACGCTATGAGTATGTGACCGCTCAAGGTCCGGTGAGTGGGGGCATGGTGTCCATCGCCAGCGCCGGCCCGAGTGGTGGTTTGCAGCACAGCTACACCGAGGCGGCCGCGTCGAGTACAGCCGGCCAGCGCACCTACCAAGTCGTACGAGTCCCTCAGTATGCCAGCGCGACGCTGAGTTCGGGTCTTACCGCCGCGCCCTGGAACGGCTCGACGGGTGGTATTCTGGTCTTTGACGTGGCGGGGGCGCTGACGCTGGGCAACGCGCAGGTCAGCGTGAACGGCCTCGGCTTCCGAGGCGGCGCGGGCCGTCAGTTCTGGGGGAACGCGGGCGGGCGCGATGATGACTACCGCAGCCTGGCTGGCGTCGACCTCCTCAGTGACACGAATTACCACGCGACGAAGGGTGAAGGCATTGCCGGCTCCCCCCGCTATGTCTATGATGCTATCAATCGGACAGTCGTCACGACGACGTTGACGACCGAGGGCTATCCGAATGGCAGTATGGCGCGCGGCGCCCCAGGCAACGCGGGGGGCGGCGGGAGCGATGGCAATCCCACGAATAACAACGAGAATGCGGGCGGCGGTGGCGGCGGGAACGGCGGCGTAGGCGGCCAGGGTGGCAACTCATGGTCAACGAACCGACCCACCGGCGGCTTCGGCGGCGCGGCCTTCCCGGCCGATCCGGCTCGCCTGGTTATGGGCGGCGGCGGCGGCGCGGGCACCCGCAACAATAACCGTCCCACCCAGCTCGACAGTAGCGGCGCGGGTGGCGGCGGCCTGGTCATCCTGCGGGTTGGCAGCCTGGTAGGCGCCGGCGCGATAAGCGCCAACGGCGCGGACGCCTCGCGTGATACGACCAATGATGGGGCGGGTGGCGGCGGCGCGGGTGGAAGCGTGCTGATTCTCGTCACCAACAGTGGTCTAGGCGGTCTCCAGGTGGCGGCGCACGGCGGCCGAGGCGGCGATGCCTGGCGCAACGAAGTCCCCAATGCCTTCCCCGGCCCCCGCCATGGTCCGGGCGGCGGCGGCGGGGGTGGCGTGGTTATTCTGTCCGGGGCAGCCGCGAGTGTGGATGTCAGCGGCGGTGCGAACGGGATCACGACCAGCCTCAACGACCCCTATGGGGCCACGAGCGGCACGGCCGGTACCGTGGTGACCAACGCCACGCCCTGACCGACCCTATTCACTGTAGAGGACGCTGAGAGCGCGATAGGTTAACCCGCTCGGTCTCGACGTTCTCGGCGGCCAGTACTGCGGCCAGTACTGCGGCCAGTACTAATGAGGGACAGTACACATAGGGGACAGGCTCCGAGCCTGTCCCCTATGTGCCTTGATTACGCCTTGATACCGTTGAGTTCCCAGTGCTCGGGCGACCGCCATAGGCTGGACAGGATCAACTCGCGGATGAAGATGAGTTCCTTCGGCAGGCGGTCGTACATACGCAGGAAGAGCTCGTCGTGGGACAGGATTTCGCCCTTCCAGGCGTCACGGTCGAAGGCCATGAGCTGGTTGAACTGTTCACGGGTAAAGCTTTCCAGCCCTCTCCACTCCAGGTCTTCGTAACGCGGCATCCAGCCCAGCGGGCTTTCGACACTGGCGGCGTGTCCGCGCGCGCGTGAGACGATCCACTTCAGCACGCGCATGTTCTCACCGAAGCCGGGCCACAGGAAGTTGCCCTCGGCGTCGCGGCGGAACCAGTTGACCATAAAGATGCGCGGCGGGTTGGGGATGGTGCGGCCAAACTGAAGCCAGTGATTGAAATAGTCGGCCATGTTATAGCCACAGAAGGGGAGCATGGCGAAGGGGTCACGTCGGACTTCGCCTACTTTGCCCGTGGCAGCGGCGGTGGTTTCGGAGCCGAGGGTAGCCGCGGCATAGACACCGTAGTTCCAGTTGAACGCCTGGTAGACCAGGGGGAGAACCTGGCTGCGGCGGCCGCCGAAAATGAAGGCGGAGATGGGGACGCCGCGTGGGCTTTCCCACTCCGAGTCGATGGACGGGCACTGGCGTAGAGGCGCGGTGAAGCGGGCGTTGGGGTGAGCGGCTGGCCGGCCGCTAGTGGGCGTCCAGTGGTTGCCCTGCCAGTCGGTAAGCTCAGATGGCGGGGTCTTGGTCAGGCCCTCCCACCACACATCGCCGTCGGGGGTCAGCGCGACATTGGTAAAGATGGTATTCTGGCCGATGGTCGCCAGGGCGTTGGGGTTGGAACGGTCGGACGTTCCCGGCGCGACACCAAACATGCCGGCTTCAGGGTTGATCGCGTAGAGCTTGCCATCGGGGCCGGGCTTGATCCAGGCAATGTCGTCGCCGACCGTCGTCACCTTCCAGCCATCCAGCGCCTTGGGCGGGATGAGCATGGCGAAGTTAGTCTTGCCGCAGGCGCTGGGGAAGGCGGCGGCCACATAGGTCTTCTCACCTGTGGGCGCCTCGACCCCCAGAATAAGCATGTGCTCGGCCAGCCAGCCTTCATCGCGCGCCAGGACTGAAGCGATGCGCAAGGCGAAGCACTTCTTGCCCAGCAGGGCGTTGCCGCCGTAGCCGCTGCCGTAGGACCATATGGAGCGTTCTTCCGGGAAGTGGACGATGTACTTGTGCTCGTGGTTGCACGGCCAGGGGACGTCTTTCTGGCCGGGGGCGAGGGGCATTCCGACAGAGTGGAGACAGGGCACAAAGTCACTGTCGCCCAGCACGTCCAACACCTCGCGGCCCATGCGCGTCATAATGCGCATATTCACGGCCACATAGGGCGAGTCGGACAATTCGACGCCAATATGCGCCAGCGGCGAGCCAAGCGGCCCCATGCTAAAGGGGATGACATACATGGTCCGCCCGCGCATCGCCCCATTGAATAGCTGATACAGCGTCTCCTTCATCTCTTTAGGGTTGACCCAGTTGTTCGTCGGCCCCGCGTCGGTGCGGTTGAGCGAACAGATGAAGGTGCGATCCTCAACCCGCGCCACGTCGCCGGGGTCCGAGCGAGCCAGATAACTATTGGGCCGCTTTTCAGGGTCTAGCCGGATAAAGGTGCCGGCCTCGACCATCTGCTCGCACAGGTTGTCATATTCGGTTTGCGAGCCGTCGCACCAGTAAACGCGCTCAGGCTTGCACAATTCAACCATCTCAGTGACCCAGGCGCGAAGACGAGGGTTTTGGACGCTATCGGGAATGATATTCATAGCACCTCACGTTGGGGGTAACGCCTCGCTGATAGGCGAATACCCGAATTATAGCATGGACTCGGCCTCGGGGGGAATGGCGGGGGAACGGACCCCCGGCTGGACCCAGGATAGGCAAGGTTGGCCGCCTGGTGTGTTACCGGGCCGGCTCCAGGGAAACGGTGGTCCTGGCGGCAGCAAGTTCGAGTAGGGGATGAACGGGGGGGACCAAAAGCAGGCTCAGGTAGCAATGGACTGTCCTCAGCCGACGCCCAGTCGCGTTTTGAGAGCCTGAATCAGATCACGCTGGACCTCCTCGACGCTTTGCCCCCCGTCTACCACATGCAGAAGACCCACCTGAGCGTAGAACTGGCGCAGCGGCTCGGTCTGATGGCTGTAGACTTCAAGACGCTGAACGACCGTCTCGGGGTGGTCGTCCTCGCGCTGGAAGAGCGTGTTGCCGCAGAAGTCGCAGATGCCTGCCATCGCCGGGGGGCGAAGCTTGGTATGGAAGGAAGCGCCGCAGACGCGGCACAACCAGCGCCCGGTCAGCCTCTCGATGAGAATCTGGAAGGCGACCTGCAGGTCGAGAACCAGGCTGATCTGCTTCGCGCGGCGGCGTAGCTCGTCATCCAGCGCCTCGGCTTGGGGGACCGTGCGGGGGAAGCCGTCGAGGATAGTTCCGCGCCGACAGTCGGGGCGGTCCAGTCGGTCCATGACCATGCTGATGGTGATGTCATCCGGCACCAGCGCGCCTTGCTCGATGAAGCTCTGGGCGAGACGGCCCAGGTCGGTACGCGAGTGGATGTGTTCGCGGAACAGGTCGCCCGATGAGATGCGGGGGATACCCAGGTACGTACTCAACATCTGACCCTGGGTGCCCTTGCCCGCGCCCGGTCCCCCTAGCAGAATCAAGTACAGCGACCACATCCCCTGGTTGCTCATAGGCCGCTCCTCCACGAGTATACGCTCATTATAAATGACCGTTTACTTCAGCAACATAGAGGAAAGACCACGGGGGGGATAGATATGCTCACTCCGCCACATCCACCATTGCTTTGACCACGCGCCGCTCACGGTCTAGCCAGGTGGGGAAGACGTCTGGAACGTCGGCCAGGGCCGCGCGGTGGGTGATCCAGGCGTCGGTGTCCACCACGCCCGTTTCCATCAACTGCATGACATGGTGGTAGTCGGCGGCGGTTGAGTTGCGACTGGCAAGCAGGGTTGCCTCGCGGCGGTGGAACTCTGGGTCGGGGAAGACGACCTCGCCGGGGTGATGTCCGACGAAGACCAGCCGCCCCCCGTGGGCCAGATAGGCGAGCGCGCCGTTCATCGAGGCTGGCGCGCCGGTGGCGTCGAAGACGACGGTGGGCATCTCGCCCCCGGTCAGGGCGCGGACCCGGTCCAGCGCGCCCTCGCCCGCCCGAAGCGTCTCGTCCACCCCCAGGCGCTGGCTGAAGGCGAGCCGCGCCTCGTCCACGTCCAGGGCCAGTACACGCCCGCCCGCCGCATGAGCAAACTGGACGACGGACAGGCCAATGGGTCCCACGCCGAGGACGAGGACGGTTTCACCAGGCGTGACCTGGGCGCGGTCCACCGCATGCGCGCCGATGGTCAGCATTTCCACCAGGGCCAGTTGGTCCAGCGAGAGCTTGTCCGAGCGGTGCAACTTGGCGGTAGGCACGGTCAGATAGGGGCGCAGTCCGCCCTCCACATGGACGCCCAGGTAGCGCAGGCTGACACAGCAGTTGGTCCGGCCGCGCCGGCACGGCCCGCACACGCCGCAGTGGAGGTAGGCTTCGACGGCGCAGCGGTCGCCAACCCGGATGGGGGATGGTGTACCGCCCGGTTCGCCCAGGGCGACGACTTCGACGCCCAGTTCGTGGCCCAGAATGCGCGGGTAGCTGAAGAAGGTCTGGCGGCCCTGAAAGGCGTGAAAGTCGGTGCCGCATACGCCGACGCGGCGGACGCGCACCAGGGCTTCGTCCGGTCCAGGGGGCTCTGGTTCGGCCCTCTCCGTCAATTGTAGGTGGCCGGGTTCGGTCAGGACAACGGCTTGCATGTGTACCTCAATCTGGGCTAGACACTAAAGGTCTCCAAGACGTTTAGGGTCTGTTTAACTGCCAACGGTAATCAGGTCGTTTGCCATCCTGGGCTGGATGTGATAAAGTTGCTCTATTATTCCATAGAGTGGCCGTGTTGAAAAGCTAGTCCTCTCTCCCGCTGCCCAGCAGTCGCCTGATCTGTACCCTCCGCCGCGTCCCAACTCACAAGGAGGCCAAGGCTATGACGACCGAGGTGAAGCTCCATGCCGTGCTGATTGGAATTGACGCCTATCCCCCCCCCAACCAACTGGCTGGCTGCGTCAACGACATTGACGCGATCGAGCGCCTGCTGACGACCCCGCCGGGGATTGGGCTGGCGCAGGACGAGGTCCAGGTCCACCGCCTGTGGCTGCCCCCCCGCGACTCCGGCGGCCCGCAGCCCACCGATGAGCAATTGCCCACGCGAGACAATATCCTCAAGACGCTCCAAGGGCTGGCGGACGGCGACCTCCAGAAGGACACGCGCGTCCTGATCTACTACTCCGGCCACGGCTACGCCAAGCAGGCGCCTGGCTCCAACGCCTGGGTCGAGTCCATCGTCGCCAGCAGCCGCACGCGGCCGGTCATGATTTACGACTTCGAGGTGAATAAGCTCATCGGCCAGCTCGCGGCGAAAACCGACCACCTGACGGTTATCCTGGACTGTTGCAACTCCGGCGGCGCGACGCGCGACCCTGACGACGCCGCGCCCAACGTTAAGTCGCGCGTCTTCGAGCCGACGCCGGACATAGACCTCACCCTGCCAGCCGAGGCGCTGGCCGGGCCGCAGGGTGGGACACGGGGCATGGACGACGGGGGGCTGTTGCAGACCACTGACCCTGAGTACCTGGTCGTGGCGGCGTGCCAGCGCGACGAAAAGGCGAACGAAGGCCAGGAGGGGACCGAGACGCGGCATGGCTTCCTGACGGCGTCCCTGATGGGCGTGCTCCAGAATCTGACGGCGGACCAGCGTGCTCAGCGGCGTTGGGCGGATATTTGGCCCGCCTTGTTAGCTGGGATTGACACGAAGGTGGTCAACCTGCGGCGAACCCCGCAGCACCCCTGGCTGCTCGGACAGGGGGCGCGCCGTCTGTTTGGCGGGCCGTGGGAGCCGATGGACCCTGGCCTGATGGTGACGCGCAAGGATGGTCAATACACGATTGAGGCGGGGTCGCTCATGGGCATTACCGAAGGCGCAGAGTTGGAGGTGTATGGCGACAAGCCAGCCTTCTTCGCTGACCTGGCCGACCCCGATAAACGTGTCGCCCCGGCCGGCCGGCTGCGCGTCACCCAGGCCGCGCCGGCCCGCGCCGTGGCCGAAGCCGTCGGCGCGGCCTTCGATCTGCCGGACGGCGCGCGGGCCTTGCTCGTCCAACCCGGCAGTACCGGCAAACTCCGCGTCCACCTGACCGCGCCGGTCGACACGCCCGCGCTACGCCAATACCTGTCCGACTCGCCCCTGCTGGAGCTTGTCCCAAACGGCCTGCCTGACGCGGAGGTTGTGGTGGACTTGCGCGACGGGCGCTGGGCTATTGGCAACGATGTCGAGAAGTATGTGGCCTTTGCCGACGTGGGCCATCGACTGGGCCTGTACAATGCTCTCAACCAGTACTATCATGCGATAACTGTCCTGCGCATGGCCCAACGCCTCGTCACACCGTCGGCCTCGCAGGCGCTGCGCGTGCGGATGCTGGCCTGCCCACAGCCAATTGACCCCAACGACGCCTCTAAACTGGCCGAGGTCACGCGCGACAGCGACAACATCTACCACGTCAAGCCGCAGGAGGGGGTCATCTTTGAGATCAAGAATACGACCACCAAGACCCTCCATTTCGCGGTCTTTAACTTCGGCAACTCAGGCGCGGTGTCCCACCTGACGAAGGAAACGCTGGCCCCCGGCGACCGCTTCTATGTCTACTCCGGCAACAACCTGGGCCGGCCGCTGCGGCCCAGCGTGCCCAAGATTGAGCTTACCCCTGGACGGACGTTTGTGACGGACCGCCTCATCGTCATCGGCACGGATAGCCGCGACCTCAACCTGGAGGGGCTTGCCAGCCCGAAGTCGCTCCAGTCGGTCATTGACAATACCCGCCGCGACTTTGACGACGCGACCAAAGACTTTGAGGACGAGGCCGCGCCCGGCGCGCCTGCCCCGTTCTGGACTGCGACGCTTGTCCCGTGGCGTACGGAGAAGGGGGGCTGATGTACACGGTACAGCCGGGCGATACGCTCAGCCGCATCGCCTTTGAGAACAACACGACGATCCAGGCGCTGACCGAGGCCAACGCTGAGCGGTATCCCTCTTTGCAGACCAACCCCGGTCTGCTTCAAGTCGGCTGGCTGCTCAACATTCCCGTCGTCTACGAGCCTGGCGAGGCCGCCGCGCCCAAACCGGCCTACACCGGCCTGCAGTTTGGCGTCGAAGAGGCGGCGCGGGGTGGGCAGGTTCCCGACGGCGTGCTGACCAGCCTCCAACGCGACCTGCGCGCCCTCGGTTACTACGGCTCGCGCAACGCCGTCATCGGTCGCTACGGCCCGACGACGCTGGGCGGCATCCTGGCCCTCAAGTACGACCTGATTCATACGTACCATGTCGCCCCGGCAGACATCGGCTACCCGGACCAGGACCCGATCACCGCCGACGAGATGGTTGCGGCGTCGGTGGTTACGCCGGCTCTGGACACCCTGATCCGAACCATAATCGCTGGCAAGCCGGTCAATGGGGTCCTGCCCTGGCTGCTGCCGACGCGCAATGATGTGGCCGACCGCGAGGCGCTCATCAGCGATCTCGTCTACGCCGAGTTCCAGGCCAGCCTCCAGGCCGGCCAGCCTTTCGCCTACCCCCTGTTCAATACGCTGCTGGGCAAGGAGAGCGGCGGGTTGCACTTCGACCAGGACGGCAACGTCAAGTATGGCATTGACTGGACCGGGAAACGCGCGGGCGGCCAGCAAGACTACGCCGATGTGGTGGAGTTCAACCCGGACAATGAGTCCGCGCCTTGGATCATGTCGCGCGGCTGGGGGCTGACGCAGTACACACCCTACCTGGTCCATGACCTGCCGCGCCCGATGCCCGACTTCATTGTGTCGGTGCGGGCCAACCTGCGCACGGCCATCGACCTGTTTCGGACCAAGTTTACCTATGGGCGCCAGAACCCGTGTAACTTCCCGTCGCGTGAAGCGCCATTGTACCGCTGCGCCGACTGTCTCGCGGGCTGGGATCCGCAGACCTATAGCCGAACGGACGAGTTGCCGTGTTCGTGGCTATTGGCGACGTGGGCCTACAACGGGCTGAGCCAGCGCGGCTTCGACTACATGTTGGACGTGGTGCGGCGCGTCCAGGCCAGCAGCCGCGCCTTTGTCGTGGTTGAGGAGCGTCCCGCGCCCCAGCGTCCCAAGACCTGGCTGATGGAAGGGTTTACGCCCCGTCCTTGATTACCCCCCCATCCCCCCGCACGCGGGGGGAGCAGAGAGGGTAGGCTACGCAGCCGAGCTTCTGACGCAGCGAAAGCCCAGGTTGCCGGTGGAACTATCGGGTGTGTTGGAGGAGCGCGCCGTCACGCGGTAGCGGTGGCAGTACGAAGCGTGGCACAAGTAGGAGCCGCCACGCATGACCCGCGCCGTACCGTGGGGCGGGCCGGTCGGGTTGTCGCGTGGGCCTTTGATATGGTAGCGGGGGCTGAACCAGTCGGCGCACCATTCCCACACATTACCGACCATATTGTACAGCCCGTAGCCGTTGGGCGGGAACGACTTCGCAGGCGCGGTCCCCACGTAGCCGTCCTCGGCCGTGTTCTTCATAGGGAAGACACCCTGCCAGATGTTGCAGCGGTGTTGGCCGTCGGTGGTCAGTTCGTCGCCCCAGGGGTAGCGCGCCCCCTCCAGCCCCCCCCGCGCCGCGTACTCCCACTCCGCCTCGGTCGGCAGCCGGCCGCCCGCCCACGCGCAGTACGTCTGGGCGTCGTGCCACGAGACGTGGACGACCGGATGGTCCAGCCGCTTCTCGATACCTGACCCTGGGCCTTCGGGCCGCGACCAGTACGCCCCCTCGACCCGCCGCCACCAGGGCGCGTCGAGGGGGCGCGGCAAGTCCAGGCGGGCCAGGCGGGGCGGTAGCAGCAGGTGAAAGACAAACGACCAGCCGAAGCGCTCGGCGTCGGTCTGGTAGCCGCTGGCCTTGACGAAGGCGCGGAACTGGGCGTTGGTGACGGCGCAGGGGTCTATGGCGAAGGCGTTGACCCGCACCCTCCGCGCTGGCCCTTCCCCATCAGCCAAGTAGCCCACTCCGTCGTCCGTCCCCATCAGGAACTCACCGCCGCGCAGGTGGATCATGCCGGGGTGGGTGGTGGGCTGAGCGCTGACGGCTGACGGCTGGGGGCTGACGGCTGTGTCGTTCGGTTCGCGCGAGGCGGCGCAGCAGGGCGAGGGCATAAGGGTACTCATTTGACAAGCCAAGAATCACTGCGACTGTCATGCTGCTGTCAACGGATTTGAGGCACGGATTGAACGGATGAAGCACTTCGCAAGACATAATCCGTTCAATCTGTTCTTTAAAATTCGTTGACAGTGTGTTCTTGAGTCTAATCTCCGACTTTGAAAACACTCCCGGTTCTGGCAGGCCTTACCTAACAGTCGAGAGATGTTTGCAATAGAGCAAGTGTAAGCATTATACTACATTCACTATGCCAGAGCCATCTTCCAACTCTTCCAATCCTTCCTCCCCTGCCCCGCCCAGCCTGGGTACCGAGAGTCGTTCCCTCCGCCCCCTGTGGCGCTGCTACGCCTACCTGCGCTACTTCGCTCGCTGGCTCGTCGGCGCGTACACCGCGACGCTGCTCATCAACGGCCTGAACATCCTGGTGCCGCAGGTTATCCGCTGGATCATAGATGTCGGCATCCGTGAGCAGCGCGTCGCCACCATCGCCTGGGCTGTCCTCGGCCTACTCGGCCTTACCCTGGTCAAGGGCGGCCTCACCTTTGTCGAGGGCCGCTGGATCGAACAGGCGGCGCAGGGCGTGGCCTATGAACTCCGCGCCCGCATCCAGGCCCAGTTGACGCGTCTGTCCTTCGCCTTCCACGCCCAGACTGAGACGGGCGAGTTGCTGTCCCGCGCGATCCAGGATGTCGAGCGTATCCGGGTACTGACGGGCCGCGCCACCAACCGTATCGTCAACTCAGCCGTGTTGCTCGTGGCGACGGCGGGCGCGATTGTCTGGATGAACCGCAGCCTAGCCCTGGTTGCCCTCGCCGCCATGCCGCTGCTGCTCCTGGTCGGGCTGCGCTACGGCCAGTTGGCGCGGCCGCTGGCGCTGAGAATCCAGCAGGCCGTCGCCAACCTGACGACGCGGCTGGACCAGAACCTGCGCGGGGTGCGGGTGGTCAAGGCGTTTGCCCAGGAAGCGGCTGAGATCGGCCGCTTCGAGGCCGAGAACGAGCGCTGGTTCAGCCTGGTCCAACTCAACACGCGCCAGCAGGCCGTCTATGTGCCGCTGCTCAACCTCGTCGCCAACCTGGCGAGCGTGGCGATCCTCTGGCTCGGCGGGCGGCTGGTCATCCAGGGCCAATTGACGCTGGGCGAGCTGGTCGCCTTCATCACCTACCTGGGCCAGTTGGTCCAGCCCGTGCGCGTGCTGGGTAACATGATACCCCAGTTCGTCATGGGCAGCGCGTCGGCGGCGCGGGTTCTCGCCATCCTCGACGCCGTGCCCGACGTGCGTGACGCCCCCGACGCCTACCCCCTGCCGCCCATCGAGGGCCGCGTCCGCCTGGAACATGTCTCGTTTGGGTATGGTGAGGGCCGCCCCATTCTCCAGGATATAGACGTCGAGGCGCAGCCCGGCGAGGTGGTGGCGCTGCTGGGGCCGACAGGCTCCGGCAAGTCAACCCTCGTCAACCTGATACCGCGCTTCTACGACCCGACGGCGGGTCGTGTGCTGGTGGACGGCCACGACATCCGAGGCGTGACACTGACCTCGCTGCGCGAGCAGATTGGCCTGGTCCTCCAGGAGACGACGCTATTTGCCCGCACCATCCGCGAGAACATTGCTTTCGGCCAGCCCGATGCCACCGACGAGGATGTCATTGCCGCCGCGAAGGCTGCCCAGGCCCATGACTTCATCACCCAGATGCCCAACGGCTACGATACCGCTGTGGGCGAGCGCGGCGTGACGCTGTCCGGCGGCCAGAAGCAGCGGCTGGCGATTGCCCGCGCCCTGCTGACCCAGCCGCGTATCCTCATCCTCGACGACGCCACAGCCAGCGTGGACACCGCCACCGAGAGCCTCATCCGCCAGGCGCTCGACCGCCAACTCCGCTGCACCACATTTATCATCGCCCACCGCCTGAGCACCTGCGCCAGCGCCGACCTCATCCTGATGCTGGACGCGGGCCGCATCGTCGCCCGTGGCACCCACGCGGACCTGCTCCGCGCCTCCTCCCTCTACGCTGACCTCTGGCGTCGCCAAACCGAACTTGGCCAGGCGGCGTAGCAATAGCCGACGCTGGATAGGCGTCGGCTATTATAGGCAACATATTCAGTTGTTGGAGGCGGTCGGCCTTCACGGGCTGGGCTTCATATCCAGGATGCTGAGTGAATAGGGCCAATCGCTGACCGAGAGCCACCTGTTGGCGGCAAACCGCCATCGCTGGCCGGTGTTCTGGTTCTGTACCTCGACCCACTCGAGATACCAGCCAGGCGTGCTGCCGGAGTTGTTATGCCAGATGTCAATGCTCGTCACCTGATCGCCAAAGGCGGCCGGGATTTCCATGGGGAACCCGTCCAGGGAGCAAATCTCGAAGTCGTTACGGTGCGGGTTGTCGAGTTCTCGACTAACCGCGTAGCCGGGGCGCTTGAGGTTGATGTAAACACGAGCATCCGTTCCGGCATTTCTGAGACAGCCTGTTTTGACCAGGATATTGTAGCGGATGGTGGGCGATGTGGCGGCGCTGGCGCTCGAGGTGTTGAGCAAGATAAGCGACAGCACGATGCCCATCAGAATGAGGGCGCTACGGGTCTTGCGGGTGACGAGGGACTTGAGGGCGAACATGGGTGGGTTCCTTTCTTGGCTAGTGGCCCTGGTGGAGGTCTTATCGCTCCGTTGTTGCTGACCCCAGTATAACAGGAACGCCACGGCCACGCGGTAGGGAAAACCCCACCTTTGACCCTACCTTTTTCGAAAGGCTAACCCTACCATTTTTGACCCTTGCCACTTAAGGAGTATAAGCAAAGATGCTGCTGGCTAGTCCCCCCTCTCCGTCTCCGGACGGGCCAGCCAGCAGCGTCTATGGCATGACGCAGAAGCGTCTGTGAGGAATGACGCCCGTCCAGTTAAATCCGATACGGGACTGGGGAAAAAATAGCGGGCCAGATGCCGAGGGGGGATGGGCATCTGACCCGTGAACGGCCGCCACGCCGAAGAGGTGTCCGCCACGAAGGCGCGACGTCGCGTTCAACTCACAT
>JAHCIP010000005.1 GCA_026129165.1 Anaerolineae bacterium | reverse complement strand
GCTGCCGGCCACCGCGACACTCGTCGGCGTGGGGGTGTGGTCGGCCAGGGCCGGCGGCGACGAGGCCGATGGGGCGAGGGCCAGGAGGATAACGAGGGGAATTAGAAGCAGAAGGCGGAGCCGAGCCGTGCGGCAGTGAACGGTCATGGCAAACTCCTTATGATAGGACAGTCTACCGAAGACTGCTGGAGACTGCAAGAGAGGGTAGTTTAATTTTAGGCCGGTCGGTGCAGGGGCGCAAAAGGGTAGCGGTATGACTTATTCAAACGATGAAGAGAGAGGCGGGGCGGTCCGGCAAGGCTGTACCCTCGGCCTCGCTGGGATCACTCTGCTGATTGGCATGGTTATCGGCCTCGTGGTGGCGGGCATTGGTCTGTTGGGTGTGGGCGGTAATCCGCTCACCGGCCTCGTTCCGTCCCTGTTCGGGCCGTCGCCGACCGTCACGCCGACGGTCAGGACCGGCCCTTCGGTGCTCAACGCCATCCAGGCCGAGGCTAAACTCCAGACCATCACCATGAACATCGCCACCGATACCGACGTGACGCGGGTAAGCGGCATCCGTGGCGTGTGCACCGAGAAGCTGACCTACCTGGCCTACTACAACGTCAAGGCCGGCATTGACCTGGCGCGTATCACGCCGGCCCAGGTCAGCGTGACCAACGACGGCCTGCCTGACCTGGCGACCGTGACCATCACGCTACCCCAAGCGGAGTTACTCGGCATCGAGCGCGACGAGGTCAACAGCCGCATCGTCGCCGAGCAGAAGCCGCCCTCGCTGCTGCCCGGCTGCGAGGACCACGGCGGCGTCATGCTCGGCGAGGCCCAACAGAAGACCCGCCTGAGCGCGCAGACGCTGTCCCTGGACCGCGACATCCTGCGCCTGGCCGAGGAGAAGGCGGGCCAAGAATTGCGTCGCATTCTGCTGACCGTTGGCTACAAGAACGTGGTCATTCGCAATAGCCGGGGGGAGTAGGGGCGAGGTTGCCTCGCCCGTCCGACGCCCCCTTCCTTCGTAGGGAAGGGGGGCAGGGGGGTTAGGTCGGGCGCGAGCCCCTCCCCCTAACTTGACACAGGCCCGATATGAGGGCATGATTCACGGGTAAAAAAGCCCGGCCCACTCATCTGAGGGCGTGGTTCCTTGAGTCCACGAAACCCGTTTCCCCGTCGGGGGGCGGGTTTCCTAAATGTCTAGGCGCGTGAACCGGCGTTTCCACCCCGCACCGTGCCTGCGTGCAATTTCAGAAGGAGCTACCTAAAATGCGATTTGTCCCCCGCAAGCTGTTCCTGACTCGGGGCGTCGGTGTCCACCGTGAGAAGCTCACGAGTTTCGAGATGGCGTTGCGAGACGCAGGTATCGCCCATTTGAACCTGGTGCGCGTCTCCTCAATCTTTCCTCCTGGCTGCCGCATCATTCCCCGCGAGCAAGGGCTGATGGCCGTCGAGCCGGGCGAGGTTGTATTCGTGGTGCTGTCGGAGCAGGCGAGCAATGAACCGCGCCGCGTCGTCACCGCCTCCATCGGCGTCTCCCTGCCCGCCGACCCGAATATGTACGGCTATCTGTCTGAGCATCACTCCTTCGGCCAGACCGAGCAGGAAGCGGGCGACTACGCCGAGGACCTGGCCGCCGGCATGTTGGCGACCGTCCTGGGCGTCCCCTTTGACCTGGACCGCGACTACCTGGAACGCCGCGAACAGTACCGCGTCGGCGGCCACATCGTCGATACCACGTCCATTGCCATTTCCGCCGTCGGCGACGAGCAGGGCCGCTGGACCACCGTGATTACCGCCGCGGTTCTTCTCTAAGTGCTGAGTGCTGAGTGCTGAGTGCTGAACCGATTATGCGAAATAGAAGGGCAGACAGAGGATAAGCGGTAGAGTTGGCAGTGGGGTATCAACGCGAGTACCCTTAGGGTTACCACACCCAACCAAGGAGACCTCCGCGATGGAGACCCCACTACCAAGCCAAGCATACATCGACTCACTCGTAGCGACAATCCAGAGCGAGGGGCTGACGCAGGAGCGGCTGTGTCACCTCCTGTTCGCCGTCATTGACCAGTTCTGTACTCATCTGGCCGCCCGGTCGGGGCCAGGACGGCCCAAGACGTATTCCGATAGCACGATCTTGAAACTCGACATGCTCATGCATCTGACGGGCAAGCGCGGCGAGACTGAAATCCTGCGGGAAGTCCAGCGTCACTACCGCGCCTACTTTGACAAGCTGCCCGACCAAAGTCGGCTGTGGCATCGCATCCGCACGGCCCTGCCGCTCATCGAACGCTTTCGGCGTCACCTGCGGGCGAGCTTGGGGGTCGACTATGAGGACATCCGCATCCTCGACACGCTGCCCATCCCGGTGGCTGACCGTCACGCTCGAGCGGGGCGCGGTAACGGCTTCCAGCGGGCCGATGGCGGCTACTGTGCCAGCAAGCAGCTGAAGTATTATGGCTTCAAGCTGGGCATGCTCATCACCCCGCAAGGCATCCCGGATGTCTATGAGCTGTTCTCGGCGCGGCCCCATGATGTCCACACCCTCATGGACCTACTCGACGAGAGCCACGACATCCTGGCCTTAGGCGATAAAGGCTTCGTCTCTGACCCCAAACGTGCTGCCTTGGCCGAGAACCAGCACGTCTGGCTGTTGACCTACCGTCGCTCCAACCAGCATGTGCAGAACACCCCGCTCGAAGCCTGGGCGTTGAAGACGTTTCGTCCCTTGATCGAGACGGTCTTCTCCCAGTTAGCGGGTCACATGCACATCGAGCAGCCGGGCGCTAAGACCGACATCGGTCTAGCCAAACGCCTCGTTGGCATTGTCACTGCCTATACGCTCGGCATCTATCTCAATGCCTTGCTCGCTCGCCGCCTCCTGGCCATCAAGGAGCTTTTCGCATAATCGGTTGCTGAGTCGAAAGTCTGAGTACTCAGTACTCAGTACTGAATACCGAAGGATGACTTGGTGAGTGATACTCAGCACTCAACCCTCAGTACTCGGTATTCATACGTTCGACTCAGCACTCAGCACTCAGTACTCAGCACTCCCCAAGGAGGCTTATGTCCCTCGGACGCAAACTCGACCCGCGCCCCATCGGCGCCATGACCACCGTCGTAGACCTGGTGGACCACTACTTCTACGCCTACAATGCCGCCCGCCTGCGGGAGGCCGCGCAAATCTTGGTCGAAAAAATCCTCGAACCGGACGTGACGGTGGGCCTGACGCTCACGGGCGCCATCACGCCGACGGGTCTAGGGACAGCCGCCCTCGTCCCCCTCATCCGCGCCGGCTTCGTGGACTGGATCGTGTCCACCGGCGCCAACCTGTACCACGACATGCACCGCAGCCTGGGCTTCGAGTTGTTCCAGACCTCGCCCTACGTGGACGACTACCGCCTGCGCGAAGAGCACATCATCCGCATCTACGACATTGTCTTCGACCAGGACGTGCTGCTCAAGTCGGACGCCTTCCTGCGCCGCTGCCTCGAAGGCCCGGAGTTCCAGCGTCAAATGACCACCGCCGAGTTGCACTACCACCTGGGCAAGTACACCCGCGAGCGCGAGCACGCGCTGGCGACGCCCTACACGTCCATCCTGACCGCCGCCTATGAGGCGGGCGTGCCGCTCTATACCTCCAGCCCCGGCGACTCGACCATTGGCATGAACGTCGCGGCGCTGGCGATGGCCGGCAACAAGCTGCGCTTCGACGTCGAGGGCGACGTCAATGAGACGACGAGCATTGTCTACGACGCCAAACACCGGGGCGGCAAGAGCGCGGTCATCATCCTGGGCGGCGGCAGCCCCAAGAACTTCATCCTCCAGACCGAGCCGCAGATCCAGGAGATCATGGGCATCCCGGAGAAGGGCCACGACTACTTCCTCCAGTTCACCGACGCTCGCCCCGACACCGGCGGCCTGTCCGGCGCGACGCCCAGCGAGGCCATGACCTGGGGCAAGGTGGACCCGGAGCAACTGCCCGACTCCGTCGTCTGTTATGTCGACTCGACCATCGCCTTCCCCATCCTGACCGCCTATGCTCTGGCAAAGCGCGGGCCGCGTCCACTCAAACGGCTCTACGACCGCCGCGTGGAGATGCTGGCTGCGCTCCAGCACGCCTATGACCAGTACCGACCCGACGACGCGGCTGACATTCCTGACGAGGCCCGCGAGCAGGGCGGCGGCCAGGCCATTGGCCGCTCGTCGCTGGATGTCGAGGCGAGCGAGGCTCAGGACTAGCCATGCCCTACGCCTTCCGCCCCCCGGCCAATTTCCTCGGCCTGCCGCCCGAAGACACCGGCTTTGAAGACTGCCAGGCGGTGATTCTGCCCCTGCCCTACGAAGGCACGGTCAGCTACGGCCACGGCACGGCCCACGGCCCCGACGCCATCCTGCGCGCCTCGGCCCAAATTGAACTTTACGACCGCGAGTTTGGCCGCGAGCCGGTCTTCGACTATGGCGTCCATACCCTGCCCGCGCTGGCCCCCGACCTCAGCGGCCCCGAAGCGACGGTCAATACCATCGAGGCCGCCGTGGCCGAGTACGCCGCGATGGGCAAACTTGTCGTCGGGCTGGGGGGCGAGCATACGGTGTCGGTGGGCTTCGGGCGCGGGCTGCATCGCGCCCTGGGCGAGTTCGTCATCGTCCAGATTGACGCCCACGCCGACCTCCGCGCCGACTACGAGGGCACGCCCTACTCCCACGCCTGCATCGCCCGCCGGTTGGTGGACATCGCCCCTATCATCCAGTTCGGCATCCGATCCATCAGCCAGGAAGAGGCCGACTTTATCGCCGCCCACCCGGACCGCGTCACTGTCTTCTTCGCCGATGAGGTTCACACGGGCGGCGGCGCGCACCTCCAGGCGCTGGCGGAAGCCGTGGCGGGCAAAAACGTCTATCTCACTGTCGACGTGGACGGCCTCGACCCCTCACTTATCCCGGCGACCGGCACGCCCGAACCCGACGGCCTCACCTGGCGGCAGACCCTGGACATCATCCGCACCGTGACACAGCACGGCCGCGTGATCGGCTTCGACGTAGTGGAACTGGCCCCCAACCCAACGTCCCACAGTGCAGACTTCATTGTCGCCAAGCTCGTCTACAAGATTCTGAACCTGGTCATGGAGACCCGCGTGGTCCGCGAGGCGTAGGCAATCTCTCCCTACGCCTACATCCATTCAGCCCTCTGAAGTCGTATCTAAACTGAGGCCCATCGCCCCACCCCCTGACCTAGAGAGGCTGGATGACAACGGCATCTGCTGGCTCCGCGCAGCTTCGGATCGCGCTGCTGAAAACACTGCTCTACGCCGACATTTTCGAGTTCCCCCTGACGCGCGACGAACTCGTCCATTACCTCATCGGGGACCAGGCCGATCCGGCTGCAGTCCAGGCCGCGTTGGCGACTGACCCCGCCCTGACCGAACACATCACGCGCCTGGACGGCTTCTACTGCCTGCGCGGGCGCGAAGCCACAGTCGCCCGCCGTCTTGCCCGCAACACATCGGCCGAGGCAACCTGGCACGCCGCGCACCACTGGGGCCGCGTGCTGGCGCATCTGCCCTTTGTGCGCGGCGTCATGGTAACGGGGGCGCTGGCCGCTGGCAACGCCCCGCCGGATGATGACATTGACTACCTTATTGTGACCCAGCCCGGCCGGCTGTGGCTGGCCCGCGCCCTGTGCACCACCGTCGTCCGCCTGGCGGCCCTCGTCGGCCAGCGGCTGTGCCCCAACTACCTCCTAGCCGAGACGGCCCTCCACCTCGACGAACACAACGTCTTCACGGCGCGCGAGTTGGCCCAGACCGTCCCCCTGTACGGGAGCGACGTTTATCGCCGCTGGCAGGCGGCCAATGCCTGGGCGGTGGACTACCTCCCCCACGCCTGGCAGGTCCACCAGAGTAGGCTATCGGATGATCTTCAGCCACTCGGTGGCCGGGTGAAAAGAGCGGTGGAGCGCTGGCTGGGCGGGGAGCCAGGTCGTCGGCTGGAAGGGTGGATACAGCGGCGCAAAATTGCGCAACTGACGGCCGCAACACCGCCCCACGCCGACAGTGTCGTTTTTTCGCCCGACTGCTGCAAGGGACACTTCGACGCCCACGGGCAACATATCCTGGGCCTATATGCCGAACGCCTGGCAACCTACCACCTCGACGAGGCCGTTCAGCCACAGACAGAGAGCGGCGTTACCGGTCTATTCCCTCTCCCCCTGAGAGAGGGCCAGGGGGAGGGTCCGGGGTCGCTTGCGCGGCCTCTACCCTCCGCCGCTCCTGCCGCCTACCCTCCGCATGGAGACTCTCTCAACAGGGGAGCGGGCAGGGCCAGGGCGGCCTCGCCCCATGGCAACGACCACCGCCCCACCATCGGCTTCGACGCCACCACGCTGCGCGGGGCCAAGTCGGGCGTCGGGTACTATACCAGCCACCTGCTCACCCATCTGCTGCAGGAAGACGAGGAACACGACTATCTACTTCTCTCGAACCGCCCTATCGAGGGGGTCACAGGCGGCTATCCTCTGGCGGCGCGGTATCAGTGGCCCAACCGCACCCTCTGGATGCACACCGTTCTCCCCCTGGCCCTGCGCGTCGAGCAGCCGGCGCTGTGCCACTTCACCAATTCCGTCGCGCCCCTGCCCACGGCGACGCCCTTTGTCGTCACTATCCACGACATGACCCTATCGCTCTTCCCCCGCTTGCACCCACTCCGCAAGCACCTGGTGGCGCGCCCCTTCATTCCCCTCGTCGCGCGGCAGGCGGCCGCCATCATCACCGTGTCCCACAGCGCCAAGGCCGACATTGTGCGTCTGCTCCACGTGCCAGCCGCCAAAGTTCACGTCATTTATGAGGCGGCATCGCCCTGTTTCCGCCCCCTGCCCGCCGACGTGGCCACGGCGGTTCGAGACAAGTACGGCCTCGCCCCGCGCGTCATCCTCTATGTCGGGACCATTGAGCCGCGCAAGAACCTGGTGCGCCTGATTGAAGCCTTCGGCGGCTTGCGCGCCGCCGGGCTGCCGCATCAACTGGTCCTGGTCGGACAGTTGGGCTGGGACTATAAGCCGATCTTCCAACGGCTGGAGCAACTCAGCCTCGGCGGCGCGGTGCGCTACCTGGGCTATGTGCCCTCCGGAGACCTGCCCGCGCTCTACAACCTGGCCGAGGTCTTCGCGTTCCCCTCGCTCTATGAAGGCTTTGGCCTGCCCGTCATCGAGGCGATGGCCTGCGGCACGCCAGTCGTCACGACAGACGCCAGTTCCCTGGCTGAGATTGCGGGCGATGCGGCGCTGACCGTTGACCCCCTCTCGGTCTCAGAACTAGCGGACGCTCTGGCCGCTGGCGTGAGTGAGCCAGCCCTCAACGCCCGCCTGCGCCAGCGCGGTCTCGCCCGCGCCAGGGCCTTCTCCTGGCAGGCGACAGCGCAGCAGACACTGGCCGTCTATCGGCAGGTGATAGATTCGCCCGTCGCGAACGGGAGCCACGAGCCACTTGGGGTAGCGTCATGACCAATGTTTTGCTCGGCCAGAGCTACTACTTGCGCTTCGACCCGAAGTTGTGGGAGGCGATGCAGCCTTACCCACCGCTCGGCGCCCTCTACGCCGCGAGCCTCCTGCGCCAGGAGGGCTATACGGTCGCCCTGTTCGACGCCATGCTGGCCGAGTCCGAGGCCGAGTGGGAGGCCGCCCTAGACCAGCATCAGCCCCGCTTCGCCGTGCTGTTCGAGGACAACTTCAACTATCTCAGCAAGATGTGCCTGCTGCGGATGCGCCAGGCCACCCTGCGCATGATGGGCATGGCGAAGGCGCGCGGCTGTACCGTCATCGTCGCCGGCGCGGATGCCACCGACCATTACGACCTCTATCTCGCGCACGGCGCCGACTTCGCGCTGCTGGGCGAAGGCGAGGGGACGCTGGTGGAACTCCTCCACGCCCTCACGGGCCGCCAGCCCCGCGAGTTGAGAGAGATTGCGGGGTTGGCCTGGCGAGACGTAGCGGGCCAGACCGTCCGGAACGGCCCTCGCCCCCTCCTGCGCGCCCTTGACGCGCTGCCCTTCCCCGCCTGGGGCCTGGTGGACCTGCCCCGCTATCGGCAGGTGTGGCAGGCCCGCCACGGCTACTTCTCCATGAACATGGCGACAACGCGCGGCTGCCCCTACCACTGTAACTGGTGCGCCAAGCCCATCTGGGGCCAACGTTACACCGTGCGCAGCCCGCAGAACGTCGCCGCCGAGATGAAGTGGCTCAAGACGGCCTTCGCCCCCGACCATATCTGGTTCGTGGATGACATCTTCGGCCTCAAGCCGGGCTGGATTGAGCAGTTCGGCCAGGCCGTCCAGGCCGCCGACGCCGCCATCCCGTTTAAGTGCCTGCTGCGCGTGGACCTGGTCAAGGACAGCGTCGTCGCGGGCCTGCGCCAGGCGGGCTGTCAGACCGTGTGGGTGGGCGCTGAGTCAGGCTCGCAGAAGATTCTCGACGCCATGGACAAAGGCACGACCGTGGAACAGATTTACGAAGCCGCCGCCAAACTCCATGGGGCAGGTATCGAAGTCGGCTTTTTTCTCCAGTTTGGCTATCCAGGTGAGGACCGCGCGGACATCGAGGCGACCCTACGCATGGTGCGCGACTGCCAGCCCGACGACATTGGCATGTCAGTGTCCTACCCACTGCCCGGCACCAAGTTTTATGACCATGTCCGCCTCCAACTGGGGGGCAAGCAGAACTGGCAGGATAGCGCCGATCTCGCCATGCTCTATCGCGGACCGTACTCAACCGCGTTCTACCGCCAGCTTCACACCGTCCTGCACAAGGAGTTTCGCGCCCGCCGGGCCTGGCGTGAACTCACCGGACGAGGAAGACAGAGGAAGGATGGGCAAGGGGAAAGCTGGGGGGCGCGCCGTCCGCAGCCTGGTTTAGTGCGCCAGGCCGCCACCGTCGCCTACCACGTCGCCACGCTGCCCTGGGCGCGGGTCAAGTTGGCCCGGCTGGAGCGTCAGTCGGACGGCTCGTCCGCGCCGCTGCCGGCCCTGCTGACGCCCGACGCGGCGGCTACCCCGTCGGCCCAACCCGAGTGAGACGCGCATGGATATTCTGCTAGCCCACGGTTATTATCTCTACGAAGACCCGCACGAACTCAAGGTGATGAAGCCCTACCCGACGTTAGGGCTGCTGTATCTCTCGTCCTATCTCAAATCGCGCGGGTTTAGCGTCGGCTTCTTTGACGCCACCTTCAGCCAGCCCGCCGACTTCGCGGCGCGGCTGGAGCGCGACCGGCCTGCCGTCGTCGGCCTCTACTGCAACCTGATGACCAAACGCTGGATTCTGCCCATGATCCAGGCGGCGAAAGCCGCTGGCGCGACGGTGGTCCTGGGCGGGCCGGAGCCGCCCCACTATGCCGAGGACTACCTGGCGCGGGGGACCGATGTCGTGGTCGTAGGCGAGGGCGAACTGACGCTGGAGGCGCTGCTGCCCCACCTGGCCCGTCACGGCCTGAACGGTCTGCGCGAGATCCAGGGCATCATTTTCCGGGACGGGGACGGGGCGATTGTCCGCACCCCGCCGCGCCCCTACATCCAGCGCCTGGACGACCTGCCCTTCCCCGACCGCGCGGCCATCCCGTTCCAGCAGTACCTGGACACCTGGCAGGTCCATCACGGCCACAGTTCGGCGTCGCTCATCACGGCGCGCGGCTGCCCCTACACCTGCAAGTGGTGCAGCCACACCGTCTTCGGTCACACCCACCGCCGCCGCTCGCCCGCCAACGTGGTCCAGGAGGTCGAGGCGCTGGTGGAGGCGTATCGCCCCGACCGGCTCTGGTACGCCGACGACGTATTGACCATCCACCCGCGCTGGTTTTTCGCCTACGCCGCCCTGCTCAAGGCGCGCGGGCTGCGCCTGCCTTTCGAGTGCATCTCCCGCGCCGACCGGCTCAACGAGCGTCTGGTGGACACGCTGGCCGAGATGGGCTGCTACCGGCTGTGGATCGGGTCGGAGAGCGGGTCGCAGGCGGTGCTGGATGCCATGTCGCGGCGAACGAAAGTCGAGGAGGTGCAGGCTATGACCCACCTCCTCAAGCGGCGCGGCATCCAGACCGGCATGTTTATCATGCTCGGCTACGAGGGCGAGGACACGCCCCAGCTTGAGGAGACGGTGGAGCACCTGAAGAAGGCCGACCCCGACCTGTTCCTGACCACGGTGGCCTACCCCATCAAGGGAACGCCGTACTATACGGAGGTCGAGAGCCGCGTGCTAAGCGACAAGCCGTGGGACGACCGTACCGATCGCGACCTGACGGTGGCGGGCCGCCACTCCCGGCGATTCTACTCATTCGCCACGCGCTGGATGGTCAACGAGGTCGCCTTCCACAAGCTCTGGCATAGCTCCGATAAGCAACCCTTGCGTCTCGCCAAGACCTATGTCAATTCAAAGCTAGGCAGGGTGGGTATGGCGCTAACGGCGGGCGAGACCGAGACAGGCGGCCAAGGATGAGCGCCCTGGCCCACGACGCGGCCGCCTTTGATAGCGTGGCCGACGGCTACGATGACGCCTTCACCGTGACGCGGCTGGGCCGCTGGCTGCGCGCCTCGGTGCAGGCCCGCCTGGCCGCGCTGTTTCCAGCCGGCAGCCACGTGCTGGAGCTAGGCTGCGGGACAGGGGAGGATGCGGTGTGGATGGCGCGGCGGGGCGCGCATGTCCTGGCGACCGATGCGTCGCCGCGCATGGTCAAGCTAACGCAGGCCAAGGCGCGGGCGGCGGGATTGGCCGACCGGGTTGAGACGCAGGTCTTGCGGATGGAAGAGATGGAGGCGTGGGAAGGATGGGAAGAGTGGGAGGAGTGGGAAGGAGCGGGGAAGTCAGGGGCAGGGAAGTTCTTTGACGGCGCGTTCTCGAACTTTGGCGCCCTCAACTGCGTGGCGGACCTGCGCGGGGTGGGCGGGGCGCTGGCCCGGCTGGTGCGCCCTGGAGGACGCCTCGCCCTCGTCGTCATGGGGCCGTGGTGTCCGTGGGAGGTCGCCTGGTACGCGGCGCATGGTCAGCTTGGCGCGACCGCGCGGCGCTGGCGGCGTGGCGGCGTCCTGGCCGACATTGGCGGACAGCCCGTGCGCGTCTTCTACCCGTCCCCAAGCCACCTCGGTCACGCGCTGGCGCCCTGGTTCCAGGTCACGGACCACCAGGGCATCGGCGTCTTCCTACCGCCCTCTTACCTGAGCCATCTGGTAGACCGCTGGCCCACCGCGTTCGAGCGACTCGCCCGCCTCGAAGCTCGCGTCAGCCGCCAGTGGCCCGCAACTAGCCTGAATGACCACTACTTGCTTGAACTGGTGAGAACCGAGGTGAGGGTATGATAGCTTCGGGCGTTTACCTAACCCCCCAGCCCCCTTCCCTGGGAGGGAAGGGGGAGCCAGAGCGGAACAATCCCCCCCCCCTTGCCAGGGGAGGGGTTGGGGGAGGGGTTCGCCCGTGGCCGCGCCTGGTGCGGCGCGTCTGGCGGCGTCTCCAGGCAGTGCGGCGGCCGTTCCTGCTGCATCGGCATCGCCGGCTCGTCATCGAGACGGTGCTCGGCGCCCCCCTCATCGTCTTGCCCGACGTCTTCAACCCCAAGCTCTTTCTGACGGGCGAGATGCTGGCCGGGGTTCTGAACGCGGCGACTGTCCCCCATGGCGATGTGCTGGACATGGGGACGGGGTCGGGCGTGGGCGCGGTGTTCGCCGCCCGCTGGGCCAGACGGGTCGTGGCCGTGGACATCAATCCAGCGGCGGTGCGCTGCGTGCGCCTCAATGCCCTGGCGCAGGGGGTCGAGGACCGCGTCCAGGCCTACCAGGGCGACCTGTTTACGGCGGTGGATGGCGAACAGTTCGACCTCGTCCTCTTCAACCCACCTTATTATGTCGGCCCGCCCGCCGACCTGTACGACCACGCCTGGCGGTCCCTGGATGTCGTGCCGCGTTTCCTGGCCGCCTTGCCGCACCACCTGCGCGCTGGCGGGGCGGCCCTGGTAATCCTATCCAGCGATGCCGACGAGGCTGGCTTCCTGGCCGACGCCCAGACCCACCATCTGCGGTGCGAAATCGTCCTGCGCCGCGACCTGATCTACGAGATCGTCACCATCTACCGCCTGACCCATGAGCGCAACGATGATTGTTCTCTATAACCCGCGCAGCAACGGCTCCGGCAAGCGCATCCTGCCCATGTCCCTGCTGGCCCTCGGCGGCCTGCTCGAAGGCCGGCGCGACTACATCATTGTAGACGGCAACATCGAGACCGACCCGCTAACCCGGCTGGATCACCTGGCGCAGGCCGGGGCGCGGGTGCTGGGCGTGACGGTGATGCCGGGGCCGCAGTTGGCCCAGGCCGTGCCGCTGTGCCGCGAACTCAAGCGCCGCCATCCAGGGCTGATCATCGTCTGGGGCGGCTACTTCCCGACCCAGCACTGGGACACCTGCCTACGGGCAGATTATGTAGACTATGTCGTGCGCGGTCACGGGGAGCATGTCTTCCTCCAACTACTCGACCGCCTCGACCAGGGCAGCGCGCTGGCCGATGTGCGCGGCCTGGCCTATGTCGCCCAGGGCGAGCCGTGCTCCAACCCCCTGGCCTCCGTCCCCCACCCTGACAGCCTGCCCGACTTCCCCTACCACCGTGTCCCTATGGACCAGTACGCCCGCGCCTGCTACCTGGGCCAGCGCACCCTGCCCCACCATTCATCCTACGGCTGCCCGTTCTTCTGCAACTTCTGCGCGGTGGTCAACATGGTCAATGGCCGCTGGCTGGCCCAGAGCGCCGAACGCACGGCCAACACCGTGCGCCTGCTCCACGACCGCTATGGCGCGGACGCCATTGAGTTTTTCGACAACAACTTCTTTGTCAGCGAGGCGCGTACCGCCGAGTTTGCCGAGCGCATTATGGACCTGGGGCTAGGCTGGTGGGGTGAGGCGCGCATCGATACACTGCTCAAGATGAGCCAGCGCACCTGGCAGTTGATGGCCGCCAGCGGCTTGAAGATGGTCTTCCTGGGCGCGGAGTCCGGCTCAGATGAGACGCTCAAGCGCATGAACAAGGGCGGGACGGCCAGCGCGGAGAAGACGCTTGAAATTGTGCGTCTCATGCGTGGCTACGGCATGATCCCGGAGCTTTCTTTTGTCATGGGCAACCCGCCCGACCCCGAAGCGGACATCCGCCACACCATCGAGTTCATTCGGCGGGTGAAGCAGATTCATCCGGCAACCGAGATTATCATGTACATGTACACCCCCGTCCCGCTGGCGGGCGAGTTGTACGAGACGGCCAAGGCCGAGGGCTTCCGCTTCCCGGCGACCCTGGAAGAGTGGGTCAGCCCGGAGTGGAACACCTTCTCGCTCCGCCGCAGCACGACCGTCCCCTGGCTGGGCGCCAATCTGCGCGACCTGACCCACGACTTCGAGCGCGTCCTGAACGCCTACTATCCGACGGCCACCGACCCCAAGCTGACGCGGGCCTGGCGTCTCGCGCTGCGGGCGGCCAGCGCCTGGCGCTACCACCTGCGCGTCTACCGTCATCCGCTCGAACTGCGCGCGCTCCACAAGCTCATTGCCTACCAGCGTCCTGAGACGACCGGCTTCTGAGGCGTCCAACCTCTCCGCCCTCTCCATAAACGCTTATGCGACTCGCCATCCTCATCCCCGGCTTTAGCGCCGGCCCCGACGATTGGTGCATCCCCGCCCAGTTGAGCCTGGCGCGGCGGCTGTCAGCCGAGGCCGAGGTCCACGTGTTCCCGCTGCGCTATCCGCATCACCGTCAACCGTACCAGGTAGAACGCATCACGGTGCACCCGCTGGGCGGCGGCGAAACGCGGGGCGCCGCCCGGCTGGCGCTGCTGACACGAGCGATGGCAGCCGTCATGCGCGAGCACCGGCGGCGGCCGTTCGATGTCCTGCACGCCATGTGGGCCGACGAACCCGGCTTCGTGGCTGCCCTCGTTGGGGGGTGGCTGGGTATTCCGACAGTGGTTTCGCTGTTGGGGGGCGAACTGGTCGCCCTGGCTGACATTGGCTATGGGGGACAGTTGAGCCTTCTGAATCGCGGGCTGGTGCGCGTGGCGCTGCGCCGCGCCGCGCGTGTCCTGGTCGGCTCGGCCTATCTGCGCCGCCTGGCCGCGCCCTATACGCCCTCTGAACGACTGATCTGTCTACCGATAGGGGTCAACACCGACTTGTTCCGGCCCACTCCCCGATCGGACGAACCGGCTGTCCATCTCCGAGGCGCGCCTGCGCTCCTGCATGCCGCGTCCCTGACGCCGGTCAAAGACCAGACGACCCTCCTGCGGGCAGTGGCGCGCATCGTGCCCGAGTTCCCGACCCTCCACCTGCACCTCCTCGGTGGAGGGCCACTGGACCGCCCGCTTCAAGCGATGACTCAGAGCCTGGGGATCCACAATCATGTGACTTTTCACGGCTCCATCGCCCACGCCGCCATGCCCGCCTACTACCGCGCCGCCGATCTTTGCGTGCTGGCGTCGCGGCATGAGGGCCAGGAGTTCGCGACGCTGGAAGCGGCGGCGTGTGGCCGCGCTACGGTGGGCACGGCCGTCGGCCTCCTGCCGGACCTGCTGCCCGCGCCGTGTGTCGCCCGGCCGGGCGACGACGAGGGCTTGTCGGCGGCGCTGCGCTGGGCGCTCGCCGACCCGGCCCGCCTGGCTCACCTCCATGCTACGGCCCGCGACGTAGTTCTCAAGTCCTACACTCTGGAGCAGAGTGTGGCAAACTTACACGCTCTCTATCACCAGTTGTCGCGGACCTGATTGTTGGGTGAGCAGGCAAACGGCTCGTCTACCAGGACATCGGCGTCCCGCTTGACGAGCCGTTCACATGACTCGGTGGTAGCGCTGTAGCGTTCCTCTACTCCCGCACAGGGCGGCTGACACGGGCTTCGACGCGCCGTGTTGTTTTTGCCGCTTGCTGGCGAGCAACCCACACGCGGTAGACTGTCAGCCCGACGACGGACGCCGAGGTCAGCCAGTACATGACCTGGATGGCGGGCTGCTGGCTGTCCGTGCCCGACATCAGACCGTGTAGCGCCAGCAGGGCGAACATCGCAAAGCTGCCATAGTGCAGTGCGCGCCACAAGTGCCCGATGCGCTGTCGCACGTAGAAGGCGAATGTCACCGGGAGGCCCAGATACAGCCCTACCTGCCCCAACCCAACCCACAGCGGGCGATAGTCACTGCTGGCGAACGGGATGAGCAGTTGGCCCAACGTGTAGCCAATGTACTGGTCACCCAGCAGAATCAGCACGTGGAAGACAGAAAACGCCATACCTAACCACCCAGTGAACTCATGCAGGTCCACCGTGGCCGGACCGCCCGGCCAGAGCCGTCCCAGCTTGTTCGTTACCATCAGCCCCAGCGCGGTGGACAACCAGGTGATCAGGTAGGCCACAATGCCCGAACCGCGCGAGAGGTACCAGTAGCTGTGCTGGGTGGGGTCGGCCAGCGAGGCGAGCAGGCTGGGTAGGCCCACCGGCGAGACGAGGGCAGCGATGAGGGCGGCGCTCACCACCGCGATGATCGAGAGAATAAGAACACTAATCGTGGTCGAACGGCCCGCAGGCTCGGTATTATTGCTGGTCATATGCCTTTCCTCCACACATGTCTATCATTCAATGGGATGAATGCTCGGTTCATTATGAGCATCATACCAGATGTGTCTTCAGACATTGTTAGGAACCGCTATAGACATTATTGGGAAGATGACGGCCATTATTTTCTCTTAGCCAGTCAACCCCGTCATCCCTTTGAGCGCCAGCCCAACGCCCAGCAGCGTCACAATCAACGCGCTGGCAAGGGGGAGCCACCGCTGCCACTGGCCCCCAAAGCGGCCGAGTCGGTTGACCAGCGATTGCGAGCGCACCAGCAGCAAGCCGATACCAATCAGCACGCCAGCCAGGCCCAGACTGAAGGCGACGATCAATCCCAGCCCCAGGCCAATGCGATTGAGGCCGACGGCCACCAGCAGAATACCGAGCGCCTCCGGGCCGGGCGTCCGCCCGCCGGAGATTCCGAGGGTCAATAGATCGCGCGGTTTAATACTCTCAGGCGCCAGATGGTGGTGATGGTGAGCGTGACTCCCGTCGTGGTCGTGCGGGTGAGGGTGCGGATGGTCGTGACTCCCATGCTCGTGGTGGTCGCCGCCTCGCAGCGCCTGCCAGCGCTCGCGGACGAGCCGAACCCCCATCACCACCACCAGCGCCCCAGAGCCAATCTCCAGGGCGGGTACCAGAATACCAGGCACGATATACTGGCTGGCGAGCAGCGCCAGCAGGCCCACGGCGACGACAGAGCCAGTGTGGGTCAGGGTGACAATCGCGCCCAGCGCGACGGCATGGCGGGTCGTGCCTCGACTGCCGATCAGGTACGCCGCCACCAGCGTCTTGCCGTGGCCGGGGGTCATGGCGTGCAGCCCACCCAGCAGGGCGGACAAGCCCAGCGCAACGAGGAGCAGCCACGGCGACAGCGTGGGCTGATACAGGTAGGCCAGTAGTTGGCGAGCCTGGTCCGACGCGCTCGGGGACGCCGCGAGGGGCGTGTCCCCGCTGGCTGTCTCGGTCGTCGCCACGCTGACGATGGTATAGTCCATCGTCAGGCTCTGCTGGACCTCGTCGCGGTTCTGCTGGCCCAACGTGATGGCCACGCCCTTATCCACAAAGGCGTTGACCTGGTAAGCCGCGCCGGTGGGGGCGTTGTTGTTCTGGTAGGTAAGCTGGTGGGGGCCCGTCATGCCGGTCGTCAGCGTCGCAGTGGTGAAGATACGCAGCGTGCCGTAGCCGGCCTGGATGGTAAGGTACGTCGGCATATCCAGCTTGGTGACGGCCAGCGCCAGCGGCTGCCCATCCACGCGCAGGGCCACCTTGCGCACCACGGCGTCCGCATACGCCTGGCTCTCGGCGTCCGAAATCTGCTGGTCGCCGTCGGTATCCAACTGCGTCAGGACCTGTGGCGCGACGAGCACGCCCGGCGACAGGTCCAACTCCACCACAATCTCGGCGGGCGCTACGGTGATGTATGTGGCTTGCAGGTACACGTCGAGCGGGTGGGCCAGCGCCGCCTGAGGCGGCACTAACACTGCAAGCAGCAGGGCCATCAGACCGAGGAGAACGGTGGGCCACGAGCGGCGCCTCAGGCTATGCAACTGGCTCACTTAGTATACCTTGCTCCGTTGAATATCACGAGATGCGCCAGGACAGCAGCGAGATGGCGCAGGATAGTGGGATAGAACGCCCTGGCGCGCTCTGCTTCGCGGTCAGCCTGGCAGACAGCGGCCAAACTATGCAGCGCCTCCGCCTGAGCGAGTATGTCTCCGCTCATCTGGGTCTGGGCTATACTGCGCTCGAACCACTGACGCGCTTCTACCCTTCGGCCCTGCTGAGCAATACTGTTGCCGATCTCCAAGAGCAGACTACCCTTGACAGATTGTAGGTTCAGTTCCTCGGCTAACTGCCAGGCCTGCCGATACAGCTTCTCGGCCTCAGGCCAGCGTTCCTGCTCATAGAGCACATAAGCCAGACGGTGAGCCACATAGGCCTCTCGCGTCCGATGGCCCAAATTGTGATAGACCTTGAGGGCCAGACGGTAGCTGTCACGCGCTTCTGTGTAGCGGTAGCCCGCCGCGTAGAGGTCGGCCACCGTAGTGAGCGTCTGGGCCTTGACGTTAGGCTGCTTCAGATCGGGCAGGCTACGTTCATAGGCCGCGATAGCCAGATCGTCCTGTCCAATTCGGCGGAGCGCCTCGGCGAGAACTACTTGTGCCTGGCTGGCGCCTTCCCTATCAGCGGCCCTCTCGTAGTCTTCAATGGCAATACTGGCTAGAGACAGAGCCGCGTCCAGATCGTCCTGAGCCAGGCAGCGCCGGGCACGCCCGAGCGCTGCCTGGGCCTTAGCGGCGTAATGCGTAGACGGCTTAGCAGCGTCGGGTAGAACATCGAATAACCAGTGCACTCTTTGACGTAACCAGCTCACCAGGGGTCGGTTGAAGAAGGGTACGCCCAGGCTTGTGAGCATGTTGAACAGTGCTCCAAGAACCCCAGTGAAAGAACTGTATCCCAGGTGGTGGATCATCGTCAGACTACTCCCTTTCTCCCATCTTGATCGGCTAACATCACTTCCTGTGTCATCATACCAGCCCGATGTTCAGACATGATGAAGAATCGGTGGGGAGAAGATGAGCATAGCCAGCGAGAAGGAACAGGCCCACCGAGATCGCATCGCTGCTCTGTCTATATGTTCATTTGGTGTACTTGGCTCCATAATCATTGGTCGGATCGCGGTAGATGCCGTGGATGTGTTGGCTCGTGGCAGCCCCACCGAGACCAGTGCCGGTGCCGCCGCCGCCCTGCGGCGCGTACTCGATGACGATGGTCGGGCCGGTGACACGGAAGTAGGCGGCGCTGCCCTTGGCCGTCGGGCCATACCAGGCGAAATAGGTCTGGTTCAGCCCTGCCTTAATCTCGGCGTTGCGGCCGGCCGCCGCCTCATCGTTGACCAGCCCCGTGTAGTGGCCGATGAGCTTCAGGAGGGCCGCCTGCTGGTCGGCGTTCATCTGCGAGGCGGGCAGCCCGTTCGGGCTGGGATAGCCTTGCCGTCCTGCCCAGCCTCAGCACCAGGTCAATCGACCGATTACCCAGAACCGCCGTTTTCTGCTGCGTCGCGTTCAGCGAGTTGACCAGGGCAAACGCCTCATCCTCGATGTCGCCCAGCGGTCGCATCGTCTTACCACTGGCGTCGGTGTAGGTACACGGCTGGCAGCCGATGAAGCTGGGTGTCAGGGAGATGTTGGGGCCAACAATGATGGCGTTAATCGTCACGTGGTGGCCGCCCCACTGCCACTGCCAGGGGCTGGTTGTGGATGGCGTCCCGATCAGGGCGACCCAGTAGTATTGCTTGCCGAACAGGAGCTGCCCACCTGGCCCACCACCCCCGCCGCTCCCCTGCGCCGCCGCCAGAGCATCGTCGGCGTTCCACTCGGCCATGACGCGGTTGTAGCCCTCGGCGCTCAGCGTGGTCTGCAGCACCGCCAGCCAGGCGGTCTGCTGCGCCTGGTTCAGGTTGCCCCACATTAGGCCGGCGCGTTGGTACAACCCTTGGGGGAGATTGGACCAGCGCTGTTTCTGAGCCGTATTACTCCAGTCGAACAGTACGCTGGACTTCTGGTTGGCATCCAGTGTCGCCAGGAAGGCATTCGCCGCCGCCACGATTTTTGCGTTGGCCGCACCACTGGTGGCGCTCCCACTGGCCGAGGGGGAGGCGGCAGCGACAGTCGCGCCAGTGGTTGGGGCGGTAGTGGCCACCGTCGTCGCCGCTTTCGCCACGACACTGGGGCTGGCCGCTGGAGCCGTTGGGGGCACAGTCGTCGCCGCTGGCTTCGCGGCCGCCGTAGGGCTAGACTGAACGGGCGCCGTTGATGGCGCGGTGGTCGCCACTGGCTTCGCGGCGGCGGTCGTCGGCGCGACCGTCGGTTGTACGGCTATTTGTGGGGTGCTACAGCCGGCCAGGATCAAAACCACGGCCAACCAGAGCCAGAATATGCCTTTTGTTACACGCATCGCCAACCTCCAGATTAGATACAGGGCTAGAAAGCAGCGCGGCTGTCTAAGAGCATTCGTCTTCACATGTAAAAACTCCCGCCCCCTCCTCTGGACTGAAGAGAGGGCGGGAGACTACAGCAGCGGTCTATTCAGTTAGGCGCCACTCCCGCTGGGCGGGGTCGTGGGAGCCTGGGGGGCCTGATTGGGGGCCCGGCCTGGGCCGAAGGGACGGGGGCCGCCCTCAAAGCCGTGGCCGCGCAGCAAGCTGTTCAGGTCCAGGCCCGCCGCTTGCTGGTCAATCTGCGACTTCATCTGCGCCGCCTGGTCCGCCGTCAGCCGGCCAGCCGTCACAGCCGCGTCAATCTCGGCCTTCTTGGCGGCCACCATGGCCTGCTTGACCGCGTCCTGGCTGACACCCTTGGCCTGCGCCACGTCGGCCAGGGTCTTGCCACTCTGCAGCTCGGTCATCAGCTCAGACGATGTCATGTTGAGCGCCTTGGCCGCGGCGTCGAGACCACCCGGACCGCCCAGACCACCACGCTCACCGTCGCCGCCGTGACCACGGCCACCCTTACCGCCCAGGGGGATACCCTGACCGGGCTGCCACTGGTCAGCCCGCTGGTTCAGCGCGTCGGCCTGCTGCTGGGTGAGGCTGCCGCCCTGCAAGGCGCTGGCAATCGTGTCCTTAGCAGCGTCCTTGACGGCCTGAGTGAGGCGATCAATGGTGACGCCCAGTCGGTTCGCCAGCGACTGCCAGAAGGTCTGCTCCAAGGCGTTGGTGGGTGGAGCGGCGGGCGGGTTAGCGGGCGCGGTCGGGGTCGTCACCGGCCCTTGGGCCAGGGCAACGTTACTGACCGCGCTGGCGCCGAAGAGGGCCGCCAGCAGCGCCAGCGCCACGACGCCGGCGAAAACAACTCTGGTCACACGCTTCATACTTGTTACCTTTCTACACGTCTGTGTTGTCTACACATCTTCCGTTGGTTCTCTTGATCGGCCGATCTTGAATTGAGTATAGCAGCGACATATTCAGACAGTATGAAGAACCGATGTGGACAATATTGGGCTGACGGGGGATTAAGGGCGTCTGAATGGCTGGAACACCAGGACGGCGAGGACGAGGGCCGCACCGGCGACCCGCGCGCTGAAGCGGGCCAGCACGGCCCCCGTCGCGCCACTGGTTGGGATGAGCCAGGCGCCGGTGGCAACGAGGACCAGCAGCCTGACCGCGTCGGCGGCGGCCAGCAGCCGGGGGCGATTAAGCGGGAAGGCCAGCAGGGTCAGGGGCACGGTCACCACATCGAACAGAACCACGCCGAGGAGGAGACGGACCGTCTCTACCGCCGGTAAGTAGGCCGCGCCGTAGAACACCTGGATAAACGGCTCCGCCAGCCAGAAGAGGGGGAGCGCGGCCAGACAAATCCCGACGCTACGGACCAGGCTGCGACGCACATAGGGGCGCACACTCTGCTCGTCGGCGACGCGGGCGGCAGCGGGCAGGGCGACCGTTTGCAGGCTGTGGTTGACCACGTCCACTTTACCCGCCAGGTTGGCGGCCAGAGCATACAAGCCGACGACGGACAGGGGCGCCCAACGGCCGACGAGAAAGAGGTCGAGATAGCTCGCCAGCAGGGCGAGGCTGTTGGCGACCCACAGCCAGCGGCCAAACTCAAACAGGCGGCGGGCGTCCGTCCAGAGACGGGTGAGCGACGGCCGCCGTAGCGGCCAGGGCCGGGGCAGTAGACGCCGCCCCACCTCGAAGCACGCCAGCGAGGTGGCGATACCCAGAATGACCAGCGCACTCACCAGGTTGAGCTGCCCGACCCAGGCCAGCGCCACGGCCAGGCAGGCCGTCAGCCCGGCATTGGTCAGTGTCACGACCGTCAGGCGTCCAAAGTGGCCGGTGGCCTGGAGTAGAGTACTGACCGCGCCACTCAGGGCGCTGGCGGCGACCCCCAGTAGAACCAGGGGGAGCAGATAGGGCCGCTCCGCGAGCCAGTCCACCCGCTGCGCTAGGGGCGCGGCCACCGCCGTTCCCACCACCGCCAGCGCCAGCGCGAAGGCCGGGCGGAGCCACACCAGGGCCAGCCCTCGCGTCCGCGCTTCCTGTGGGTCGCCCGGCCAGACACTGGCGATGTATTGGACGCCGCTTTGCGACAGGCCAAAGTCGGCCACCGCCGAGCCGATATTGGTGACGGCGGCCAGAGTCGCAAAGACGCCAAACTCGGCCGGGCCGAGGGCGCGGGCTATCAGGACACTGCTGACCAGACCGAGGGCGAGGCGGATCATCTGACCGGCGGTGACGACCAACCAGCCGCGCGTGACGGCGTCCAGACGGGCGCTGTGACGGGCAAGCTGAGCGCGAGCGGCGCGCAGGAGTGGATAGTTCGCCATCTTGAGTCGGTTCACTTGCCTTGTGGAGGCGTGTGGTCCGGCGTCGTCAGCCCCAGCGCCAGGCCAATTAGGGTCCAGAGCAGGCCGTAGATCGCCGTCGTCTCCAACGCGACATCCACCAGGCCGTGGGTCAGCCACGCCGCTAGCGCGCCGAGCAGCGCCACCGCATACGGCCAGGTGGCGACGGCAGGGCGCGCCTGCCAGCGCCACAGCCGGCCGAGTGTCGCGCCAATGAGCCAGAGCCAGGCGAGCAGCCCGGCCACACCCCCATCGGCCAGCAGTTCCAGGTACAGGCTGTTGGCCTGGATGCGGTCATCCCACTGGCTCACGCCCAGATAGCCGCCGTACAGGTGGCGAAAGTTACCCGGACCGACGCCCAGCAGCGGGCGGGTCTTAAACATCGCAATGGCGGCGCCCCACAGGGCGCGGCGGTCGGGCGCGGGGGCCGGTGTCCTGGCCCCACTGCTGCCCCCCAACGGCTCGCCGCCGGCGCCGGCCACAACCACGTCGGTCAGGGCGGGCATGGGGGCGCGGCCGCCGATCCAATCACTGTCGCCGTGAACCACATCCCAGGCGAGGCGATACCGGCCGGCGAGTGGGGCCGACACGACCAGGTCAACCAGCACGGCCTCGCCCGGCGCTACGTCCTTCGGCAGCCTCACCGGGGAATTGCCCCACACATAGACGGTCGCGCCATCCTCGCTGAGCCAGTGGTACCCGACTGCCGTCGCGCCTGGCCCCAGCGCTTGCCAGACCAGACGCCCCGTATTGGTCACCTGGAGGCGGACCGACTGTTCCGCGCCGGCGACGAGGGGCAGGGCCGCCGGCGCATCAATGATGGCGCTATCGAACGGGCGCTCGTCCAGGACGCTGAGGCGGGCCTGGAGGGCTGGCGTACCCAATCCCAGTAGGGCGACCAGCAGTGTCATGCTCGCCAGGGACGGCGCGAGCCATCGCCAACCCTGGCGAGGCGACCGCATGAGAGTTAGCCGGGCGATCACCGTCAGGCCGGCCAGCGCCCCTAGCAGGCCACCCCGGCTGTAGGTCAGCAGCAGGGCGACGGCGAGCAACCCTTGCAGGGCGACCAACGCCCACCGCTGTCCTGGGCGGCCGTCTCGCGCCGCCGCGACCGTCAGCCCCAGCGTCAGGCAGAGCGCTGCCTCGAACAGCATGGCGGCAGTGTTGGCGGAACCAAAGGTGGCGTTGAGGCGGGCCAGCGGGCCGAGGCGGGCCGGCGCGGCACGGAAACCGGCCAGCAGGCTCGCCGCCGGCGTGACGCCTAGCAATTCCAACCCGCCCAACACCGCCGCGCCCCCGGCGCCCAGGACCACAGCCAGCATGGCCCATTTCACCACAGCTGGCCGGCGTGTCACATGAGCCACAGCCAGGCCAAACAGAGCGCCCAGGAGCCAGCGCGCCGCCACTTTGAGCGCGGCCACCTTCAAGACGGGCGCGGCCACCGCCGAGAGCAGCGTGACCGCCACCACAGCCAGGACGGGCCAGGCGGGCGGCCTAAGCGAGCGTGGCGAGCGAACCAGGCTCAGGCACCAGCCGCCAACGCTGAGCAGGATAAGGGCTTCCAGGTTCGTGATGATGAACCCTGGCCCGGTCAGCAGCGGCGCCTGCCACTCGAAGGGCAGCAGGGCCAGGGTAACCAGGACCAGGGCCGCGAGGGGCGCGAGCGGGTGGTTGGGCGGCCTCACAGGTCACGCGGGTCCTGGCGCGGGCGGTGCACGACGCCGGCGGCGACCAGCCCTAGGATGGTCCAGTAGATCAGGGTCAACGGCAGAAAGGCGTAGAAGGAGTCCAGGACGCCATGCGCCAGCCAGGCGACCAGGCTAGCGGCGGCGGCGAGCGATGTGACGAAGAGTGGATCCCCTGGGAGGTTGGCCCGCGCCAGAGGCGCAGCCAGGACGACGCCCTGAACCGCCAGCGCCAGCGAGACGGCGGTGAATAGCAGAAAGGCCAGACCGCCGGGGATACCCATGTCCGCGAACATCTCCAGGTACATATTGTTGGAGTGGATACTGGGGTCCCACACGTCTTGCCCGGTATAGCGGCCATAGGCCAGGCGAAAATTATCGGGGCCAACGCCTAGCAGCGGGCGATCCCGCGCCATACGTACCGCGACGGCCCACAGTGTCCGCCGTGAGGGCGAGAGATCAGCGCGGCTGGCCGCCGGCATGGGTTTGAGTAGAATAGGCGGAGGTTCCACCGCCACCGCGACCCGGCGCGGCAAGACGTCCACCCGCGTCGTGTACATTGGGACCGCCTTGGCGCTGAACCAGGTCACATTGTCCTGCACCATGTCCCAGGCCAAACGCACCGGCCCAGAGTGGGACGGCGCGATAACCGGCGCGGCCAGCGTGACCGACTGCCCTGGCTCCACGGTCAAGGGCAGGCGTACACGCGGCCCCTCCCACTCGACCACCGATTCCTCATTGTGGGCCAGCCAGTGATATGATAGGCTCACCGGGCGGGGTAGGGCCGGAGACCAGGCCAACCGGCCGGTATTGGTGACCGTCACGGCCACCATCACCGTATCGCTGGCCGCCAGGGATGGGAGGGGGGCCGGGGCATAGGTGACGCCATACCAGGCCCGGTCGTTCTCCGTCGCCAGCCGCAGGCCCAGGGTGGGGGTGAGCAGGGCAGTTCCCGCGACCAGGACACCGACGAGGCCAATAGCGCCCAGCGCCAGCCGGGCCTCCGCCCGCCAGCCCAGCCGCCAGCTTCCGCCCACCAGGACGAGTAGCGCGGCGGCGGCGGCCACCAGGCCGGTCCGCGTAAAGGTCAGAATCATGGCCTCGGTAATCAGAGCCAACATGAGGACCCAGCCGAAGGCCGCGCCGCGGCGCCGGCCTCTAACGGCGAGCCAGAGCAACGCCACCGCCAGGGGAATTACCAACTCCAGATACATGGAGGTGATTGTGGGATACGCAAAGGTGGCGCTAATGCGAACTGCCTCGCCCACATGCGTGGGGGCCAGCTTGAACTGGTCCAGCAAGGCCAACGCCAGCGGCAGGCCCGCATACTCCGCCAGCCCGAGCAGGCCCACGAGCCCGGCCGCGCTGACCATGACCTGGATGAGCCGCGTGCGCCGCGTCGCTGTCGCCGCCTGGTCGGCCACCGCCAGGCAGGCCCCCGCGCCCAGCCCAAGCCGCACCACAAACTTGACCGACTCCAGGCGGTCACTGGGCGCCAGGCAGGCCGCCAGGAGGGCCATGGCCAGAAAGAGGCCCAGGCTAACGGTCAACGGCGCAGACGGGCGAGGCCGTCGCCTGGCGACGACGAGATGCGCCAGCCATAGGGTCAGGACAAGCAGGGCCAGAACCGTCCCCGTGTGGAGATCGGTCAGGTCGCTGTGGGCCAGCGGCTGAACAGGCTGGAAGGGGGCCAGGCCCGCCAGGAGAAGAACGGCCATCCAGGCCAGCTTCTCACTGACTGTTGTGAGAGACACTCGGTCCATAGGCTCCGTCAACAAAGCAGACTATCCATACTACGCAGTAACAGTCACGCACGGATGAATACTGTATGACCTCGCCTCGCATCGCCGTCTGCGGCGGCTTACGTATTGACTATCTCATCTCGGCGACAGGGGAAGTCACACTGCGCCAGTGTGGCGGCAATGCCCTATACTCGGCCGTCGGCGCGCGGCTATGGGGCGCGCCCGTCGGGCTGGTAGGCCGCGTCGGCCAGAACTATCCCCGCGCCTGGCTGGACCAGGCCCAGGCGCACGGCATAGATACGGCGGGGGTCCACTGGCTCGATGGCGACGCCGAGATGAGGACCTTCTTCGCCCACCACCGCACGGGCGGCCGCGTCGAAGGCGACCCCGCCTTTCACTTTGGCCGGCTCGGCTTGCCCGTCCCGCCCGACCTCCTGACCTATCACCAACCTGACGCCGACCAGGAGGACGAGGTCTATCGGCCGCTGTGGCTGACGCCTGACGACCTGCCCCCGGCCTATCTGACGGCCCAGGCGTTCCACCTCGCGCCCATGAACTGGGACAGCCACGCCAGCCTGGTCCAGGCCCTCCATCAACGCGGCGCGGGGCTAATCGCCCTTGACCCCGGCGAGCGTTACATGATTCACAACCGTCGGTCCGATGTGGCCGACCTGCTGAGTCGGGTGGACATCTTCCTGCCGAGCGAACTAGAGACGAAGCCGCTACTAGGCGAGGTCTCCGCTGAGGTGGCGGCACGGTGGTTCGCGGCGCGTGGCCCGCGCGTGGTCGTCCTCAAGCAGGGCGATCGGGGCGTCCTGGTCTACGACCGACAGACCGACCGCTTCTACCACGCGCCGCCCGTGCCGGCGCGCATCCGCGATGTCACAGGCGCGGGCGATGCCTTCTGCGGCGGCTTCATTGTCGGCTGGCTGGAGACGGGTGACCCCGTCCAGGCGGCGCGCTACGGCGCGGTCTCGGCCTCGTTTGTGCTTGAGGACTTTGGCGCGCTCTATGCCCTACGCTATGGCCGGTCCGACGCCGAGGCGCAGCTGGTGCAAAGCGTCGTCTACCCTCTTTGGTAGGGCAAGCCTGACTCTGCCCTGGGCGAACACCCACTATGACTACTTCTACCACTTCCCCTCTGACTCGACGCCTGGGCTGCTCCCTGGCCGGCCTGGCCCTGCTCCTACCCTGGTGCGCCTGTGTCGTGCCAGTCACGGGCCAAATCCTGGGTGAGAGCCTCGGCGTGCGCCCGCCCCACGCCCTGTGGCCCGTCGCCCTCAGCCTGGGCATGCTGGCCCTACTGTGGCCCCTCGGCGGGCGCAGCCGCAACCCGCGCTGGCGGGCGGCGGTCCGGCTTTGGCGGCTGGCCGCCCTGTTCCCCCTGTTCACCCTGCCGGCCGCCCTGTTCGACCCGGCTGAGTCCCAGGCCGCCCTGATGGTTCAACTGGTGATGACGCTGCTCTACCTGGCGCTGGTGGTCTGGATCAAAGGTGGGGCAGACTTTCAGTCTGCCAGCGCAGGCTCGAAAGCCCGCGCCACCTCAATGGCCGAGACCGATGGGGTGAGTGTCCCTCTGGCCCTGGCGCTGGGCCTCGCTCTCGGCCTGCCGTGGTTCGCCTGGGGCGCGGTCGGCTCACCGCTAGACGTCGCGCTCGGCCTCGTCAATGGGCTGATCCTGGGGGGAGTGGCGATGCGGCTCATGGGGCGCGTCTGGCTGCCGGTGGTTCTGGCCCAGGCGCGTACCTGGCGCGAGGGAGTGGCGGATGGCCTGGTCGTCGGGCTGGCCCTGATGCTGTTGGCGAGCACCTTCGGCGTCAACGGCGCGTCCAACGTCCTCATGGTCGCCCTGTTCCCGCTGGGCTGGCTCGTCGTCGCCCTGGCCGAGCGCCGCTGGCCCGCCTGGCAGCCGCTCAGCCTGGTGGTGGGGCTGGCCGCCGCCTGGCCGCTCGTCTTCAGCGACACCGATACGCTCTCGCCCTTGACCTTGTTCGAGGGCCGCGAGACGCTCAGCTGGGCGTTGCAAGCGGCCGGCGTCAGCGGTGTCATCGCGCTCGCCCTGGCCGGGCTGGCCGGCGTCCTGGCGCGGCCTGGCTCGCCCCTCGCCTCCCGCTGGAGCACGAGCGTCGTCGCCCTCGGCCTGGGCATGCTCTGCCTGACCGCCTACGCCCTCCAGGGTCACGCTGGCTTCTACGGCGACCGCGTCTTTGTCATCCTCAAGGACCAGGCCGACCTCTCCGCCGCCAGCCGTATCCCAGACCCGGCCAGCCGCCGCCAGTGGGTCTATCAAACCCTAGTCGCCCACGCCGAGCGGACCCAGGCCGACCTACGCGACGCGCTCGACCGCGCCGGCATCGCCTACACGCCTTACTACCTGGTCAACGCCCTCGAAGTCCAGGGCGGAACCCCCACCCGCCTTCTGCTCAGCCGCCACCCCGCCGTCAGCCGCGTCCTCCCCAGCCCTGTCCTGCGCCCGCTGCCCGAACCCATGCCGACCAATGAGGGTGACGCACCCGCGCCTACCGCCCCGCCGTGGAACATCGAATCTATTGGCGCCTCCCGCGTCTGGCAGACGTTTGGCGCGGCCGGCCAGGGCATTGTGGTCGGTCAGTCGGACTCGGGCGTAGAGTGGAGCCACCCCCAACTACGCGGGACGTATCGCGGCGGGCAAGGCGCGGCGGCGGCGCATGACTATAATTGGTATGACCCGTGGGACGGCGACCCCGAACCCACCGATACGGACGGCCACGGCACGCACACGCTTGGTATCGTCCTGGGCCAGACCGTCGGCGTCGCGCCGGGCGCGACCTGGATGGCGTGCAAGAACCTGGGCCGCAATGTGGGCAACCCGGCCCGCTACCTGGGCGGTCTGCAGTTCATGCTCGCGCCATTCCCGCGCGGCGGCGACCCGTTCCACGCCGGCGACCCCAGCCGCGCGGCGAACGTCCTCAACAACTCCTGGGGCTGTCCCCAGGCCAGCGAGGGTTGCGACCCGCTGTCGCTGGAACCGGCCGTGCGCGCCCTAAGGGCGGCGGGAATTTTCGTCGTCGCCAGCGCGGGCAACGAGGGGCCGCAATGCAGCACGGTCAGCGACCCCCTCGCCATCTACCCCGAAGTCTTTTCGGTCGGCGCGATGGACCGCGAGGGCCAGGTGACGAGCTTTAGCAGCGTCGGGCCGGTCACAGTGGATGGCAGCGGCCGCCTCAAGCCCGATCTCGTTGCGCCGGGCGCGGGCATCCTCTCGTCGTTCCCGCATGGGACTTACTTCATAGGCGACGGCACATCGCAGGCGGGGCCGCATGTCGTCGGGGTGGTCGCCCTGATGTGGTCGGCCAACCCGCGCCTGGTCGGCGACATCGAGCGCACCGAGGACATCCTGCGGCGCTCGGCCGCGCCGTACCGGGGGGGCCCGAACAATGGCCTGCCGCCGGCCTGGAGCCTGGCGTGCAGCGCGCACGTGGACCTTGCGATGATCCCCAACCCCATCGTGGGCTACGGCGTCCTGGACGCTTACCGCGCCGTGGAACTGGCGCGCTAGTCAAGAGAGTCTATGTCTGCTCTAACCGCCAACCGCAAACCCGTCAAGCGCGTGTTCGCTGAACGCACCATGCTGGTCATGCTGGTCAGCTTCGCCCTGTCGGTGACGCTGACGCGGTTCTACCTGCAACTGACCGGCTTCCCCAAGATTGGGGGCGGCGAGCTACACATCGCCCACGTTCTATGGGGCGGGCTGCTGCTGTTTATCGCCGCGCTGCTGACGCTGACGCTGGCAAACCGCTGGGCCTTGACCGCAAGCGCGGCGCTGACGGGCGTCGGCGTCGGGCTATTTATTGACGAGGTGGGAAAGTTTATCACCGAGAAGAACGACTACTTCTATCCGGTCGCGGCCCCGATCATCTACGCCTTCTTCCTGCTGGCCGTGTGGCTCACGCTGCAAGTGCGCCGCCTGCGGCAGGACGATACCCGCACCACTCTGTATGGCGCCCTTGAGGACATGAAAGAAGTCCTTGACCACGATCTTGACGCGGAAGAACGCTACCGGCTCCAGGCAGACCTCCGCCGCGTCGCCACCGCCGAGAGTGACGCCAACCTGGCCCAACTAGCCAGCGCGCTACTGAATTTTATTGACGCGGAGGACCTGCGCATCGTCGAGGTTAGCCACGGTAAACTGTATCGTGGCTACCTCCGCTTCCGCGAGTTCGCCTCCCGCCGCGCCACGCGCCCTCTGCTGCGGGCCTATCTGGTGGTCGGCTTCGGGATGAGTGCCATGCTGGCTGGCCTCGAATCGTTGACCCTGACCGACCTGGCCGTGAACGGCTTCGCCAACTACCAGTATATCATCCACAGTGGGACAACCGAGTACATCAGCCGCAGCCTGGTCTGGATCACCATCCACCTCTCTCTGTCGGGTCTGGTAGCCGTCCTGTTCTTCATCGGCCTCGGCGCATTGCTTGCTCGACACGAGGCGCGGGGGCTGGCGATGGGGGTGCTGGCCCTGGCGCTCTCGCTGACCGTCCTCGACCTGCTCTCCTTCTATTTCAACCAGTTCTACACCGTCATCAACGCCTTGGGCCAGGGCAGCCTGCTCTTCGCCGCCATCATCTACCGTCGGCGCTACCTGGCGGCTGGCCGCTAAGCTCTCGATACAGCCGCGTCACACTGGCCCACGTTCGCGCCGGGTCGTCGCAAACCTCGTAGGTGCCCAGGCCGCCCCGAAACGACCAGGTGTAGAATGAGTCGCAGCCAACGGCGGCCAGCGCCTTGCCGCCGAGGTAGACGGCCTCCTCTTGCCCGGCGGGTATCCGCCAGCCCTGGAGCCACACCTGCGACTGCTTGCCGTAGCGCTGGCACAGTTCCTTCATGGCGGCCGTGTGCTCCACCGCCTCGTCCAGCGTCATGCGCATGCCAGGCAGCAGCCAGTATGGGTCCGTGCCCAGCATATCCAGTTCGGGAATCTGGGCCGCTGGCTCCCAAACAGAGCGATCCACCGGCATCAGGCAGGTGATGGTGGTCAGACCGGCGTCTACCGCCTTCACACGGCGGCAGAGGTCGGCTGTGTAGGCGTGGACCGTCGCCCGTTGGAACGCCTCGTACTCGGCCGGGCTGGCCGCCCAGAGATCGCCGCTAAAGCGAGCCTGGCAGTGGGCGCAGAAGCACGCCTGCCGCGTCGGCTCATCCACGAATAGCCCCAGGAAGCCCGCCTCGCGGCACAGCCGCGTGAACGCCTCAAACCGTTCGGCTAGCAGGGGGTGGTTCAGGCAGGCCATGGCGGTCCGCGTCCCATCGCGGGCCACCCGCCACAGGTCCGGCTGCTCCAGCATCAGCTTGGACATGCGGCCGCCGCCAAAGGTGTTGGCGTAGCCCCAGATGACGGCGTAGGGACGCAGGCCAGCCTGGCGGGCCAGGTCGGCGCCAAAGCGCAGCGCGCCGGTCAGGTTGTAGAGGTGGTTCTCCTGGAGGGCGAAGAGGACCTCAGTACAGCCAATGTCGGCCAGGTGGGCCATGTCGGGGCGAATGTGGTCGGGCAGGTGGCTCGGAATATAGGTAACACCCAGGTCCATCACGGTTCTCACTTACTATGACTATTGTCATGCTGAGCGAAGCGAAGCATCTGCTCTGCAACCATTCTTGGAGCAGATCCCTCACTTCGTTCGGGATGACAGTCGAAGGAGCTAGAGGGTCCACTCGAAATCGGACAGCACGTCCCAGTGGGCGTCCGTGAGATGCCGCCAGTCGAGCAGGTTGGCGCCTGGCAGACGGGCGTCCCGCACGGCCTGGAGAAAGGCTCGCAATTGCGGGGCGGTGGCGCCGGCCCGTGTCGGCGACGGGGCGATACCGCCGGTGGGGAAGATGGGCCGGCGCACCTTGTGCTGGCTGTGTTCCTGGAGCGAGCGTGTCAGAGTAACACCTGGGTCACGGCGCCCCCACAAGACCTGCGGCATGTACAGGTCACACTGGGTCAGGAACTCGCGCCACGGGAAGCTCCTTCGCCCACGCACAAAGCGATACGAGCTGAGCGCCACAGGCAGTAGCGGTAGATTAGCCCGTAGCGCCTCCATGTAGGCCGTCGCCTGACGCGGGCGGTCTTCGTAGTCCGGGCCGGCCGTGATGACCAGGCCGTCCAGGCCGAGGCTCTTCACCCGCTGGACGGCCGTCAGCGCCTGGGCCACGGGCAGTACGTCTGGCTGCCCGCGGAGCGACTGCAAACCCCACACTTGACGCCCGGCGGCCTGGAGGGCAGTGGTGACCGGGGCAGCCAGGTCACCGCGCTTGCGGTCGTAAGCGGCGGGCAGCGGGCCATCAGCGACCTTGATGACCACATGCGTCAGGCCAGCCATCTGGGCGCGACCGACAATGTCAGCCGCGTCTCCCTTCTCGGCCTGCTCCAGGTTCAGGATAAAGACGCCCTTGCCCGTCAGTAGCGGACGCAGCGCCGGGGCCACCGCTTCCTCATCGAAAGCGCGTGTCTCCGTCGGCAGATTCCGCTTGATGGCCTCCTTCTCGGTGTCGGACAGGTTGGGCAGCAGGTCGATGGGCAGCCCGGTGTAAATCGCTTGCCGGTCATTGAGCAGGAAGTTCAACCCGGCCCGCGCCAACATCAAGAACCCGCTCACGCCCAGGTCATTGCCGGCAAAGATGACCGCGTTGATGAGGTCCTGGTGGGTAAAATGCACCGGCTCGCCCTCGGCGCCGGGTTCCGGCGCAACGGGCATCGGCCCCTTGAGCGCCTCGGCCGCGCGGCGGTACGCTTCCAGCGCGGGTTTGGCCTGGTCCGGCGTCACGCCATTCTGGCGGTACAGCCCCCAGCGGTGGAAGTCGAAATCCTGGGTGCAGAACCAGATGCCCACGGCGATGGCCGGGTCGTCCGCCAGGAGGCGCACCCCCAGGTCAGCCGACCGCGCCTGGAAATCCTCGGCGTCCACGTCCGATTGCTCGGCGGGCCAGCCGATCTCCGAGACGAAGAGGCGGCGGGCGGTAGACGGCCCCTCGTGGCGTCGAATCACACCCATCATCTGGTCCACATACTGCCGATAGACCCGCTGCGTGCGGAGCGCGTGGCTGTTCCAGTCCTGGTCGAAGACCTGGGTAATATAGAGGTGATAGCCGACGCCCTCAAACGGGAAGGGCTTACCCTGGCCCCAGCCCAGCCGCTGCCGCCCGAACTGGTACGCCTGGTTCAGGTAGCCCGCCGCCCCATTGTTGTTGACCACCTCGTTCAGGTTCAGCCCCTGAAGCGGCCCACTGATTAGCCGCGAGCCGCGCAGCCCCAGCCGGCCGCGCACCTCGTCATGGACGGCCTGGAGCATGACGGCAAACCAGGCGGGATGGATCCAGTTGCGGTCGCCGCCATGCCAGTCATCTGGCTCGTTGAACGACTCGAAGGCGTCCACGCTGTCCTGGAACATCTGGAAGACCCGGCCAAAGGTTTGGGCGTAATCGGCCACCCACTGCTCGGCCCGCACCCGGTCATCGCCCCCCGTCTCGTCCACGTGCTGGCGGAAGAAGTCGCCCGGTACTTCACGGGCCGCCTCGTGGTTGATCAGGCCATAGACGCGCAGCCCCCGCTCGCGATATTGATTGACCAATTGCCGGTAGAACTGCTCCCAGGTCCGGCCCTGGAAGCGAGTCTGGTCGTCGGGGCTGGTCCAGGGGGCGAGGACAAAGTTGAGGCGCACCCAGGCCGCGCCGGTCCCCGTGATGACCTGCGGGTCGGCCACGGTGGGCGCGGGCGCGCCGGCCAACGGCGGATCCAGGATGACGGGACGGTTCGAGTCCAGGCCGATCTTCGAGGGCATGGCGGTCTCCTTGTCTAGTCAGATGGACGTTAGTTATAGCAGAGCCGTTTAGGGTTGTCAATGCCGAGGCCGTTTGACAAAAGCGCCTGGCTGGTATAAAGTCCCGCTTTACTCACGTGTGGCGCAGGCTTTCAGCCTGTGCAGACAGCCTCGAAAGGCTGCCCCACAAGCTAAGTGCATCTACCAGAGGAGCGCCCCATGAAAATCTACGACCTCTCGCAACCCCTCAACCAGGACTGCTCGTTCTGGCCCTTCTACCCGCCCTTCGAGGTCAAATATATCAAGCGCAAGTCGGAGCATGGCGTCAACGCCCAGTACATTATGTCGTCCAACCATATGGGCACCCACCTGGACGCGCCGCGCCACTTCGTGACCAGCGGCCGCACCATTGACGAGATCCCCGTCGAGTGGCTGTGGGGCGAAGGCGTCATCGTGGATCTGAGCGATATGCTGGGCGAACTGGACATCTTCACGCCGGCCGATATCGAGGCGCGGGTGGAAGTCCGCCAGGGCGATATTCTGTTTATTCACACGGGCTGGGGAAAGTACGCCCAGTTTGGTGAGGCGCCCGACGAGGAGAAGTATATCCACCGCCACCCCGGGCCGCACTACAGCATCTGCGACTGGCTGCTCCAGAAGAAGATTCACATCTGGGGCGTGGACATGATCTCCACCGACCACCCCATGAACCTGCCCATTGGCCGCTTCCTGGGGCGGGGCGGGCTGGAACACTGGAAGAAGGTGCGCGCCCAGTGCGAGGCGAAGTTCGGGGCGGACCAGATTGATGTCCTGTTCCCCGACTCGGCCTACCAACTCACCCACAACGCCCTCTTCCCGCACGACTGTATGCACGTCGAGAACATGGGCGGCGACATGGGCCTCAAGGAGTTGCACAACAAGCGGCTGACGTTGGGCGCCTTCCCCTGGAAGTTCAAGGGCGGCGAGGCCGCCTTCTGCCGCTGCGTCGCCTGGCTATAACATGTTTAGACCTGATTGATAGGTTAAAAATCGTAGGGTTAGCCCAAAGCGCACGCTGTCAACAGATTTAAGGAACGGATTAAAAGGATTATGTCGTTACCAACGTGGATAATCCGTTCAATCTGCTCCTAAAAATCTGTTGACAGCCCTCAAAGTAGAGTTAGCCCCAGGCCGCTGGCCCAGACAATGCCCGCCTGGCCGATGATATAGGTCAGCCAGACGGCCTCGCTCACATAGGGCCACTCATGCTTGCGGAAGAGCTGGTTGCCCAGGATGGCGTCGGACACCAGGAACAGGACCGCGCCCGGCCCCAGCGTCCACAGACGCGGCTGGGCCAGCGTCAAGGCCACCGCCACTGCCGTCATGGCCGCCAGGAACAGCATGTAGCCCAACGCGCCGTAGAGCAGGGCCTGGGGCGCGGTCGGCGTGTAGACCAGGCGACGCCAGAGGACGAGGCCGAGCGCCCAGAACACGACCAGACAGACGACGACAACGGCTGGGCGCAGCAGGCCCAGCCGTTGCCCAATCTGGACATATGCCCACAGATAGGCGGTGTGCGCCAGGGCAAACACGACCATCCCGCCGAGCACATGGTTAGGCAGCGGTATCATCTGGGCCATGATCAGGTCGGCCACAAACGACAGGCTCATGCCGACGGCGATGCCCAGCGTCCACGGTGCGAGAGACGTGCCCCAGCCGGCCAGGGCGAAGACCCAGGCGAGCAGCGCCAGTTGGAGCGAGGTGCTGCGCTGGAGCCAGGGCAGGGCGCGGCGCGTGCGCGTCGGGTTGGGCGTCCCCAGCGCCAGCGCCGCGATATTTGAGAGGGCGAAGACGGCCAGCAGCGTGGTGGCGACGGGCCAGAGTGCGGCGTTCATGGGTGGTTAGCGGATCGAGTCCAGGAAGCTGGACAGGTCGTTGGAGTCCCAGGCTTCGACCGGCCCCATAATCATCAACAGCCCGGCCGCGCCACCCTGCGAGAAGACTGCGACGCCCTGGCGTAACCGCCGCCCGTTATTGCCGCTGCCCTCCGAGATGGTCATGGTAGCGGGCTGGCCGTTGATGGTCAACTGCCGCGTGCCGGTCTGGGTGAAGCCCGCCCCCGACGCCCCCATACTCCGCGACATCTGGTCCTCGAACTGGCGGCGGAATTGCTCCTCGCTGCCCGCCGTCCCTGCCATCAGCTTGGCAATCATGATAAACAGGCCGTCCTGCTGGCCCTGGCGAGTGATAAAGACCATCTGGTTGCCGAGCAGGTTCATGGATGACACTTCGCGATAGCCCGGCGGGAGCTTATAGTTGAGAATGGAGTGGCCGATTTGCGCGGCCTGCTCTGGCGATGTGGTCATGGCATTGCCGACGGTGCGACCCAGGAGCAGCCCGCCTGCCCCCAGAGCTACCGCCGCGGCGATACAGCATACCGCCAGCACCCCCACGACAATAAGGACGATCTTGGTCGTGCTGCTCATGCCCGTGCGCTGGGGCGGGGTCGTCTCGGGCAGCGACGCCATCCCTGGCAGGGGCGCCGTGGGCGGGATATAGCTGCCCGGCAGGGGCGCTGTCGGCGGAGCATAGCTCCCTGACGGCGGGCCGGCGGGTGGCACGTAGGGTGGCGGCAACTCGGAGCCACTCGGAGGAAAGCCGCCACTGAGTGGGGGCGCGCCTGGCCCGACCGACCCACCCGTTGGTTGTCCCGCGCCGGGGTCCGTGGGCCAGTTGGGCGTCTCCCCGCTGCCCGCGCCCCCGCCGCGACTCGCCCCCGTCCCACTCTCGCCGCCGGTCTCGTCTTCCCGCCTGTTCCACTCTTCGCTCATCACAACCTCCTTCAAGTTACCTCGACAACATCATCGTCACCTATTCTCAATACGGACTCGTGGAACCGCCGGTTGCGCCGGTCTTCTGGCCTGACTTGACGGCCTTGACCGCCGCGCCCGCCGCCGATGCCAGGAGGCGTGAGTCGCTCTGGATGGTCACGAACTGGAAGCCGCGCTCGATGGCGTGGAGGGCATAGTCCGTCGAGGCGGTGTGGAGGCCAGCGTAAATCTTGTGCTGGCGGCAGCCCGCCACAATCCGCTCGATGATGTCCACCATAAACGGGTCGGTGTGATCCATACGGGGTGGCTGACCGTAGCTCTGGGCCAGGTCGGCCGGCCCCACGTAGATGGCGACAAGACCGGGCACACTCAGAATCTCGTCCAGGTTCTCAACCGCCTGCCGTGTCTCAATCATCGCCATCGGGATGACGGTGTTGTTGGCGTTGGCGGCGTAATCCGCGCCCGCGTAATACGTGACGCGCGTCGGGCCGTGGCTGCGGTAGCCCTTCGGCGGGTAGAGGCACGCCCCGACAAAGGCTTCACACTCGGCGCGGCTATTCACCATAGGGCAGATAATGCCGTAGCAGCCGGCGTCGAGCATCTTCATGATGATGCCCGGCTCGTTCCACGGGACACGAGCAAACGGGGTGGTATCGGTCGTCCCGACAACCTGGAGCATCCTGAGGGCAGCCTGATAATCCACCGGCCCGTGCTGCATGTCAATCGTCAGGCTATCCCAACCCTGGTGGGCCATAATCTCCGCCGCAAATGTGTCGGGGATTTGCAGCCAGCCGTTGACCACCGCGCCGCCCGCCTCCCAGATGGACCGCACTCGATTCTCGCGCATGGGTTCGCTTCCTTTCCCGCTAGAGGTGTGTACTACCAGCGGCTCATTCTACCACAAACCGGGCCAACACTCCACATCCAGCCGCGGTATCCGTTCCACCACGCAAAAACAGGGCGGGACCATGTCCATGGACACGGTCCCGCCCTGTAGACGCCGCTGCGACAGTCTAGAGAATATCCTTGAGCGTCTTGCCCTCGTCGCGCAGGAACTCAGTCAGGCCCTTCTTGCGCAGGGTGCGCAGGGCAGAGGTCGAGACCCGCAGCCGAACGGAACGGCCCAGTTCGGGGACGAAGATCGAGGCGACCTGGAGGTTCGGCTCAAAAGTGCGGTTGGTGTGGCGCTTCGAGAAGGATATGTTGCGACCACCCATGACACCCTTGCCAGTGAGATGACACTTGCGCATGGACTACTCCTTGTCTTCCAGACTTCCGAAGTCTGGAAGACTCCGGAGGCTTAATTATAGCTCAATGAGGGCGAATGGGCTAAATTTAGCACGAACCACCCATACGGAACGGACGGTGACACACGATAATAACAGACGTTCTCCAGCCGCTGAGTCTTACTCTAGCCTCAAACAATTGGCCTGTGTGCCTGTGTGCCTGCGTGCCTTCTTGTCCTTTGTGATTCTATGAAGGGGCAATACAGCGGTCCAGGCTGGCCTGAAGTGCGGCAGCGTCCAGACCCCCTGGCGAGCCGATGAAGACAAGCTGCGTCAGCGGCGGGCGGCCCTCCCACGACGGGTCCACCGTCAGCGAGGCGCGGCGGCCCGTCAACTGAAACACGCCACGGCGATCGGGCAGCTCGGCCAGGTGGACGAAGCCCTTGGCGCGGAAGAGGGTCGTGGGGAACGCCTTGAACGCCTCGCGGAAGCGATCCAGCGCCAGCGGCCGGTCGGTGACATAGCTCCACGTGCTGAACTGCTGGCTGTGGTCATGTTTGTGGGCGTGCGCGTGACCGTCGTCCACCGGCTCGTCGTGGCTGAAGTCGCCTTTGTCAAAGGGCGTGACGCGGCTCAACTCCGGGTCGGTGGCAAAGCGGCCCACGCCGAGTAGCATCTCCAGCGGCGCGTTGCCCTGTGTCGCCTCCAGGATGCGGGCCTTGGGGACGATGTCGCGGATCCACTCGCGCAGCGTCGCCAGGTAGGCCGCGTCCACCAGGTCCACCTTGTTGATGAGCACAATGTCGGCGGCGAAGATCTGGTCGTAGATGAGGTCCATGTACTGGCCCAGGTCCATCACCTGCTCCGCGTCTACAACGGTAATGATGCCATCCAACTGGAGCAGGGGCCGCAACTCTGGCATCAAGAAGGTCAGTGCGATGGCGGCCGGCTCTGACACGCCGCTGGCCTCGATGAGGATATATTCGGGCGGCTGCGGCCGCTGCATCAACTCTACTGCCGCCCCCATCAAGTCGTCGCGGATGGTGCAGCAGATGCAGCCGTTGGACAGCGCCATGGTCTCGCCCTGGATGTCCACGATCAGCCCCGAGTCGACGTTGATCTCCCCGAAGTCGTTGACCAGCACCGCCACCCGCAGGCCGTGGTCGCCCTGGAGGATGCGATTGAGGAGGGTCGTCTTCCCGGCGCCGAGAAAGCCGGTGAGGATGGTCACGGGCGTGCGGGGGCTATCCGTCGTAGACATGGCAGGCTCCTTGGGCGACTTACGTTCATGCACAGGTGCTAGTAGTGCGTTACTCGTAAGGTGCCGCCTTCAGACCCCCCTTGCATCCCCCCGTATACGGGGGGACAGGAGGGAGGTGTTTCCATCACTGTAGCAGTCACACACCACCAGTATAGCGAGGTCTCAATCTGTTGTACTAGGCGGCGCCCAGCGCCGCTGTGCGGCGGGTCAGGAACAGGATGGCAAAAAACAGGATGACCGAGACGAGGACAATGGACGCGCCCGACGCCACGTCCCACCAGTAGGAAGCGTACAGCCCCAGAATGGCCGACACCGCGCCAAAGACGGCGGCCAGCCCCATCATCCTCGGCAGGTGGTCGGTCAGTTGGTAGGCCGTCGCCGCCGGCGCGATGAGCATGGCGACGACCAGCACATTGCCGACGGTGCGCAGGCTGAGGACAATGGTCAGGCTGAGCAAGACAAGCAGGATATTATTGAGCCAGGTCACAGGCAGGCGCATCGTGGCGGCCATGACCGGGTCGAAGCTGACGAGGACCAGTTCCTTGTACAGAAAAGCTATCACAGCCAGGACGAGCAGGCCAAAGCCAGCCACCATCCACACCTCTTCCGTCGAGACGGCCAGCACATTGCCAAACAGGATATGCGCCAGGTCCACGCTAAAGCTGCGAATGCGGCTTAGGAGGGCGATGCCGAGGGCAAAGGTGCCGACAAACATGATGCCGATGGCCGAGTCCTCGCGGAGCCGCGCATAGCGTTGAACCACGCCGATGCCCAGTGCCGTCAGCGTGCCGGCGATAAACGCGCCAATAAAGATGTTCTGGCCGGCCAGGAAGGACACGGCGATGCCTGGTAGCACAGCGTGGGCCAGGGCGTCCCCGATAAACGACAGACCGCGCAGGACAACAAACGTCCCAATCACGGCGCACACGACGCCCACCAGCACTGAGGCGACCATCCCGCGCTGCATAAACGAGTAACTCAACGGCTCGACCACCAGCTTAACCAAAGTGTCCACAGCCATCTCCCACCGCCAGCGTTGTCTCCTGGCCTACCCTGAGCAGCATCAACTGGCCGCCATACACCTGGCACAGCACCTCCGCCGTGAAGACATCCGCCGTCGCCCCATAGGCGATGATGCGGTGGTTCAGCGCGATGACGCTGGAGAAGTGAGTCATGACCGTGTTCAGGTCGTGGGTCGCTACGAGAACGGTGCGGCCCTCGCCCTGCAACTGGGCCAGGATTTCAAAGATAATCTGCTCAGCCACCACATCAATACCACTGAACGGCTCGTCGAGCAGGAGCAAGCGGGCGTCCTGGGCCAGGCTGCGGGCCAGGAACACGCGCTGCTGCTGGCCGCCGGACAGTTGCCCTATCTGTCGCTTGCCCACGTTCGCCAGGCCGACCCGTTCCAGCGCCGTCTGCGCGCGGTCGCGGTCCTCACTCGACGGACGACGGCCCCAGCCCAGGTGCGGGTAGCGGCCCATGAGGACCACGTCCTCGACGCGGACGGGAAAGCGCCAGTCAATCTCGCCGCGCTGGGCCACGTAGCTCACATCGGCCCGGCCGCGCTCGCTGGTCAGCCGGCCAAACAGCCAGACCTCACCAGCGTCTAAAGGGGTCAGCCCCACCAATGCCTTGAAGAGGGTGGATTTCCCCGCGCCATTCGGGCCGACGACAGCGACCAACTGGCCGGCCGGCACATCCAGGCTCGCGTCCTCCAGAACCACGCGGTCGCCATACGTCACCCGCACGCCCCGCGCCGCTACAATGGGCGCCTCCGCTCCCACCACAGGGTCTAGCCTTCGTTCAGCCACTAACATACGTCGCTCCGCTCAGTCGTCAGTATCCAGTAGTCGGTAGTCAGTATCCAGTAATCAGCTATCAGCCGTCAGCTATCAGCCGTCAGCTATCAGCCGTCAGCTATCAGCCGTCAGCTGTCAGCCTTCAGCCATCAGTCGTCAGTTGTCAATCCCCAATCTTTAATCCTTAGTCCTGAATCCTCCGTCCTCCGTCCTATTTCAGCGCCTTCACAATCTCGTCCATGTCATACCGCATCAGCTTGATATAGCTATCCGCTGGCTTGCCCGCCTCGCTTAGAGAGTCGGTGTAGAGAGTCGTCACCACCTTCACGCCAGCATCGCGGGCGATCTGCTCGGCCAGGCGCGGGTTGACCGTCGACTCCGCGAAGACGGCGGGAACCTGCTGCGCCTTGACCTTGTCTACCAGCCGGGCCACATCCTGGGCTGACGGTTGCGCCTCGGCGCTCACCGACGGGATGACCGTCCCAACCACCTCAAAGCCATAGCGCGCGGCGAAGTAGCCGAATGTCTCGTGGTTCGTCACCAGCTTGCGGCGTTCCTGGGGCAGCGAGTTGGCCTGTTGCGTCAGATAGGCGTCCAACTCCTTGAGTTGGTCCAGGTAGGGCTGGGCATTGGCGCGGTAGGCGGCCGCGTTGCGGATGTCGTACTGGACCAGCGCGTCACGGATATTCTCGACATACGTCATCGCCGCCTGCGCGTCCAGCCACAGGTGCGGGTCGTAGGCAAGCTGTTGCGCCGGCAAGAGCGTGACCTGGTCCATATGGTCGCTCTCATCGTCCTCGGCCTTGAAAGACGCGGCGTCATGGATTTCAGCGGCCCCCTCGGCGCGGCGCGGGGTCAGGCCCTTGGAGACCACCACCCGCCGCGCCTTCGTTCCCGAATTCTGAATCACCTGGTCCAACCATTCCTCGTAGCCGAGACCATTCTCCAGGATCAGGTCGGCGCCGGCCAGAATCTGCGAGTCGCGCGGAGCGGGTTGGAACGTGTGGGGGTCTACCCCCGGCCCGAGCAGGGAGGTGACAGTCGCGGTGTCGCCGGCTACATTCTTCGCCAGATCAGCGATGATGGTAGTCGTCGCCACGACGGTATATTTCTTGGCCGCCACCGCGCCGGATGCAGGGGTCGGGACGCCGGGCGTCTGAGCCGCCGCGCCACAGGCGGTGGTCCACAGGAGCAGGATGGCGAGGGCGAACCAGCCGCCTCGTGGTAAGGGTGAGGAAAAACGCACCAATCCTCCTCAATTAACAGGGGGTCGCGCCGGCTGGGCCTGACAGTGTTGGCAGAGGCCGTATATTTCGAGGTACTGGCCGCGCGGCTTGAAGCCGAGACCCGCCGCCAGGGAACAGGCCAGTTCGGTAATACGGTCCTCGTCCACATCAGTGATGGCGCCGCAGGCATCACACACGAGGTGGTAGTGCCGCTGGTCATGATGAACCGTAAACCGCTGGGACGCATCGCCCAGGTAGGCGGGCCGCGCCAGCCCCAATTCGGTCAGGATGTCGAGCGTGCGGTAGACCGTGCTCAAGCCGAGGGCGGGGTAGATCGCCACCCCGCGCTCGTAGACTTCCTGCGGGCTGGCATGACACAGCTCCATCTCCAGCACGTAAAGCACCGCCAGCCGAGGACCGGTCAGTTTGTAGCCCGCCGTATGGAGGGCCGACGCCAGGCGGCCCTGCCGCGCGATTTCAACATAGTCGTCTGTCATAAGCTGCTTCTAGCTGAGAAAGAATTTCAATTACCGGCAAATCATAGGCCACCAGGCGCGAGAAGTCAAGTCTGAATGAGAATAATTTTCAGTTATATGACGACCCTTTATAGGTGACAACAACACGGGTTGGGGTATAATTTGGTAGGCCCCAGGATCCTGCCCTGAACGGCGCGGCGTGGGCGCCAAAGCGGCGGCGTTTAGGCCGCCGAATCCCCAATGACTGCATTGGAGCCAATATGAGCCTGTCACCCATCCGTATCGGTATCATCGGCGCAGGGGCCAACACCCGCGACCGCCATATCCCCAACCTCCAGGCGCTGCCCGGCGTTGAAGTCGCCGGCGTCGTGAACCGTAGCCGTGGGTCGTCGGCGCGGGTGGCCGAGCAGTTCGGCATCCCCCGTGTCTACCACCACTGGACCGACCTCGCCGCCGATCCGGCGCTCGACGCGGTAGTCATCGGCACCTGGCCGTACCTCCACGCGCCGGCCACGCTAGCCGCGCTCCAGGCCAATAAGCACGTGCTGTGCGAGGCGCGGATGGCGATGAACGCAGCCGAGGCGCAGGCTATGTGGGACGCGGCCCGCAGCCGCCCCCACCTGGTCGCCCAACTCGTGCCCGCGCCGTTTACCCTGCATGTGGACCAGACGGTGCGACGGCTGCTGGCCGAGGGCTACGTGGGCGACCTACTGGCGATCAATGTCCAGTTTGGGCAGGGGTTCCTCGACCCCACCAGCCCCCTCCACTGGCGGCAGGACTTCGACCTGAGCGGCTACAACATCATGACGCTCGGCATCTGGTACGAAACCATCCTGCGCTGGGTGGGCGAGGCGACGCGCGTCACGGCGATGGGGCAGGTGTACGTCAAGACGCGCCAGGACGAGACAGGGGCGCGGCGAGCCGTGCGTATCCCTGAACACGTTGACGTCCTGAGTGAGATGGCGTGCGGCGCGCAGGCCCACTTTCAGGTGTCGAGTGTGGCGGGTTTCGGGCCGGGGGCCGACATCTGGCTGTTCGGTTCCGAGGGCACGCTCCGCTTCCGCGACAACAAGCTATGGGGCGGCCGGCGCGGTGAGGCGGGGCTACGCGAAATCGAGATACCGGCTGAGGAGCGCGGCGCCTGGCGCGTCGAAGAGGAGTTCGTCAACGCCATTCGCGGTCTGGAGCCGGTCAAACTCACCACGTTCACCGACGGGGTCAAGTACATGCGGTGGACCGAGGCGGTCGCCCGCAGCCTGGCCGAAGGCCGCACGATTGCACTGGGGTAAACACGATGGACTCGTCTAACAGTGACAATCGAATTATCCTGTTGATGGGCACCCACTCCTATCGCGGCAATGCCTTTGTCCAGGCCGCCGAACGGCTGGGGCTAGACATTGTCAGAGCTTTGGACATGCCCAAGCCGCTGGCCGACTACTGGCAGGCCACCCTCCCGCTGGACTACAAGCTGCCCGACAAAGCGGTCAAGGACCTGGTGGCCTATGTACGCCAGCACCCGGTGCGGACCATCCTGAGTGTAGACGACAGCGCGACGGCCATTGCCGCCCGCGCCTGCGAAATCCTGGGCCTGTCGCACAACGCACCCGACGCGACGGTCGCCGCCCGCGACAAGGCCGTGATGCGGGAACGGCTCAAGGCCGGCGGTGTGCCCAGCCCGCACTACCAACTGTTCCACACCGACGACGACCCGACGGCCATCGCGCCGCGTGTGGCCTACCCCTGTGTCGTCAAACCGACCATGCTCTCGGCCAGCCAGGGCGTTATCCGCGCCAACACCCCGGAGGAGTTTGTCGCCGCTTTCAACTGTACCCGTGCCATCATCCTGGCGGCCGGCGGCGAGCCGGGAATGAATCGCCGGGGGCATATCCTGGTCGAAGACTACATTGATGGCTTCGAGGTGGCGCTGGAGGGCATCCTGGCGCGGGGCCAGTTGAAACCCCTGGCGCTGTTCGACAAGCCCGATCCCCTGGTCGGCCCCTATTTCGAAGAGACGATTTATGTCACTCCGTCGCGCCTCTCCCAGGCAATCCAGGCGGCCATCCTCGACTGCACGGTACGGGCCTGCGCCGCCCTCGGCCTGCGCGAAGGGCCAGTCCACGCCGAGCTGAGGATCAATGAGGCCGGCCCCTGGATCGTGGAGGTCGCCGCACGCTCCATCGGCGGCCTGTGTTCCAAGATTCTGCGCTTCGGGACGGAGGATATAGCCCTCGAAGAGCTGATTATCCGTCAAGCTATGGGGCTGGACGTTGGATCGCTCCAACGCGAAGGCCGGCCGGGCGGCGTGATGATGATTCCCATGCCGGGGGCGGGGGTGTTGAAAGGCGTGACGGGCCTGGACGATGCCAGGGCTGTCCCTGGCATCGAGGAGATTGACATCACCATCGCCGTCAACCACCCCGTCGTCCCACTGCCTGAAGGCTCCAGCTATCTCGGCTTTATCTTTGCCCGAGGCGAACGTCCTGACGAGGTGGAAGCTGCTTTGCGCGAGGCCCACCGCCGGCTCCACTTCACCATCGTCCCGCATATTCGGCTGCTGGCCTAAGCGGATGGGGACTGGGGGGAGAGCCTCCGACCGGGCGAGCAGTCCGGTGGGAGGCTCTCCCTTTGCCGGGCGGTTTGATTTTATCAGCCAGCGTTTCCGCGACGCCCCGGAAACGTCCTGTAGAGTAACGGCCTTCCCTCTCAATACGTTATATTGACCAGTGAGGGGCAGTTTCGTTGTGAAGGAGAACCCGTGCGACTCGTTCTCGTATGGCTAGGGGTGGGGCTGATCCTCGGCCTGGTCGGACTGCTGGCCCCTGTAGAGCCGGTGACGACGGCGGCCCCCCTGGCCCAGGCCACGGCCTATCCCGGACCGGGCGTGACGCCCACAACGGTGACCTCAACCCCCTTCCCGGCATCCAACTTTCTCTATCTCCCCCTCGCCAATAAGGCCCCGCAGGGCGCGCCGGCCGCCCCCGCGCTCCAGGCGGCTCCCATCCGTGAAGGCGGCTATCGGCTGTGGTGGGACGCCACGCCCGGCGTTGATCTGTACATGCTGTACCAAGCGGCCACCGCGAACATGGACCTGGCCGACCTGGTAGACACTGTTCGCACGGGCGAGCCGACCGTCCTCGATTTCGCGCCGCCGTCGGCCGGCGTCCTCTACTACCGCCTCGTCGCCGTCAACCGCTGGGGGATCACGCCCGGTCCTATCCTCACCGTCTCCATCCCCGCCGCTCCCACCCTCAGCATCGAGGAGGTAGCGGGCGGCGGCTATGGCGTGATCTGGAACGCGGCGACACGCCCCGTCGAGTATCGGCTGTTCGAGTCAACTTCCCCCTCCATGACGCCCGCCTCCGAAATCACCGCCAATCAACCCGCCGGAACGACGCGATATTTCCCGCCGCGCCCCAAGGGCACATACTACTATGTCCTGGTCACAGTGTTTGACCAGGTAGCCGTCGTCAGCCGCGTGTTGGAGGTAGCTATCCCCCGGCCGGGTTTGTGGGGCACCGTCAAGTACAACGACCAGCCGATTGAGGGTATCCTGGTCGAGTTGCGGCGCTGTACCCTCGCCGGGCCTCGGTGTACGCCGTGGACGACGCTGGAGACGGTGACGACGCAGCGCGACGGGACGTACAGCTTCACGCGGCTCGACCCCAGCGCCGCCAACACGGCCTATTACGTCTACTTTGACAACCCGGCCCGCCGAACCAACTATCTCAACTTCTGGCGCGGGCGCAATATCGTGGGCTACAACGGACGGGACACCGTAGAAGCCAGCCGCTTCGACATTGCCAATATCTACCTGGAAGAGCCAGCTAACAACGCCTTCCTGCCCAACCCGGTGGGCTTCCGCTGGCAGCGCCGGCCCGTCACCAGTGATACCTACTGCGTCATGTTCCTGGATCGGTCTTTGGCCCCCCTGATTCCCTGCTACCGCCTGGGCTATATTGACACTACGCGCCTAGATGTGGCCGGGCTGCTCAGCTTCAATACGGCCTACAACTGGACAACCTGGGTAGATGTCGAAAGCCAGGGCTACGGCGAAGCCTTCTACTACCGCACCCTGACCATTCTGCCTATGCGGACGGCGCAGAAGGAGGGGCTGCCCTTGCGGCTGCTGCTAGATCAGGCGGCTTCACCGCCATGGCGCGAGTCCAACCCACCCGTGGCGGAACCCTAGCGCCAACACCGTTCAGAAGGCCACCCGTCTAGAGCACCGATCAAGAGGATGAACGGATCAAGCCGCCCCGCCCTATCGGCTAGATGCTACCGTCGCCACGGCCAGGCCCCAATCCGTTCATTCTCTTTATCCGTGCTCTATCATGGACGACTTTATCACAGCCGGAAGGTTGCCCCGTTTGTACATGCCACGGCTACAGATTCGTGGTATAATCTAGCTCGCCAGAGTGGCCGCCCCTGGACGCGCGGGAGTCGTACGCCTCGCGGATCAGGTCTGGAATTAAATGGCGGCCTGCCCAACCCTCTGGCGATTAGACGACCATGAATTATGATGCACTGAGCGATGAGGAGTTGGTAGCGCGGATGGTGACGCGCGACCGGCTCGCCCTCGACGCCATCTACAATCGTTACGCGACCCTGGTGTTCTCCCTGAGCGTCCGCATTCTGAGCGAGGGGATGGCAGCGGAGGAGGTCACCCAGGACGCCTTCCTGTCGCTCTGGCGGCGCGCCGACCATTACTCGGTCGAGCGGGGCCGCCTCCTGTCATGGCTGCTGACCATCGCGCGCAACCGGGCGATTGACGAACTACGCCGCCACCGTAACATCGCCGAGCAGGTCGAACTGCCAGATCAGGCGCGGGATGAGCCAGACCTCGAAGAGGTCTCGTTGCGACGGGTCCAGATTCGCCGGGCGCTGGCTGTGCTGCCCCACCTCCAACGTCAGGCCATCGAGTTGGCCTACTACGGCGGCATGACGCAGCAGGAGGTGGCCGACTATCTCCAAACACCTCTTGGGACGATCAAGACGCGGATGCGGCTTGGCCTCCAGCGGCTACGCGATCTCTTGCAGACAGGTGAGACCCTCGGCGAGGATGTTGCTTCGCCCATGCATCCAATGGGGGACAGCCCAACGTAATAGTGAATAGATGGCAAGCACATTGCACTCACATGGGTAAAGCTAGCCGCCGCCGGTCATCTTTGTGCTAGAGGAAGTTGAGTTGGTGAACGATCATCAGTTGCGTTTGGACAACGAGGACTTGGAAGAGGTTCTCGTCGCTTACAGTCTGGGCGCTCTGCCGCCTGAAGAGGCGGCCGCTTTTGAAGCCCAGTTGGATGCCCCGGAGATTCAGGCCGCCCACGCTGCCTACCGCGAGACGGTTGAAACGCTGAACCTGGCCCCAGCGTTGCGCACGCCGCCTCCAACCTTGAAGGCGCGCCTGATGGCGCGGCTGGACGAGGCAGCCGCGCCACCGGCTGCTCGCCCGCGCCACCGGCTGCTCGTCTTGCGTCGGCTCTCACCCTGGCTGGCCGCGGCGGCTATGCTCCTAGTCTCCTTTGGCCTGGGGCTGCGCGTCTGGCAGCAGCAAGCCCAGTTGGCCGAGATGCAGGCCGTCCTGACGAAACCGCAGATGGTGGCGATGGAGGCCGGCGAGGTCGCGCCCAAAGCACAGGGCCGCTTCTACCTGGCCCCCGACTCGACGCGCGCCGTGCTCATCGTCGCCGATTTGCCGCCCCTCAGCCAGGACAAGGCGTATCAGTTGTGGCTGGTGGGCAAGGACGATGTGCGCGACAACGGCGGAACGTTCCGCGTCGACTCGCACGGCTACGGAACCTACCTGGTCGCTGCGCCACGCCCATTGCGCGAGTATAAACGCATCGGCGTGACGACGGAGCCAGCCGGCGGCAGCCCTGGCCCGACGTCGGGCCGCGTGATCGGCGCCAGCCTGGACGCCCCTCAGCCTGTGGAATGGTGAATCGGGATGTGAACCGCCCGGTCTTCGATCGAAGACCGGGCTTTTTTATCTTTGCCTAGCAATGATACATCCGGTCTCAGTTGTGGTGCGTAAATTACGATAGAGTCTCACTCTCTAGCTACCCCACAGGAGGATTTCGACATGCTCTCTCGCAAGTGGCCCGTAATTCTCGCCCTCGCTCTGACCCTGGCCCTGTTCGCCTCGGTAGCATCGGCCCAGACCAACTCTATTACCGTCCAGTTGGCCGCCCAGAATAATAGCGGCCAGAACGGCACCGCCACCCTGACGGCCATGGGCGACCAGACGCAGGTCGTCATCAACCTACCAGCGGGGCCGGCGGGCGCGGGGGTTGAGCAGCCCGTACACATTCATACCGGCGCCTGCCCCACCCCGGGCGGCGTGGTCTTCCCGCTGGCGAACCTCAAGGAAGGCAAGTCGACCACCATGGTTAATGCCAAGCTGACGGACATTGCAGACGGCAAGCATGCCATCAACGCCCACAAGTCGGCGGCCGAGGCGAGCGTCTATACCTCCTGTGGCAATGTCCAGTCCATCGCCATGCCCGCCGCCCTGCCCACCACCGGCTTCGATATGGCCTCGCTCTCGCTGGTGGCGCTGGTCGGCCTCCTGCTGGCCCTCGGCGGCCTGGCCCTGCGCCGCGTCCGTGCGTAGGGACGACGGACGACGGAAGGCAGCCGACTGAGCACTGACGACTGACAACAGAGGAGGGAGGATAGTCTGGGCAACCCCGCCTCGACTATACTCCCTCCTCTATTTTTACCTCTGTCTACCGCCTACCGCCTTCTGCTCTCCGTCCTCCGTCGTTAGTCCAGCCGCTTCTGGATGTGCGCCTGGCCGTCGAAGGTCAGCAGGGTGCGGCCCTTGCCTTCGAGCGCCGTTTCGAGATGCACCGGACGCCGCCAGACGGCATAGAGATTCGCCAGGGTGTCCCGCGCGTAGTCGAGCTTGAGGTCCACCCCCTCGTGCTGGTGGCGCAGGTAGAGTTCGCCCCGGTTGCTGTAGTTGCCGTCCTCGACGGCGATAATAGGCTGGCCGAAGTTGGTCAACGACTGGAGCAACTGGCGCTTGATGGCGGCGAAGTCGCGGCTGGCGATCTCGTAGCGCTCGGTGCGCGGGTTCCAGCGGTAGGTGAACAGCTTGTAGCGTTCGCAGAAGTCTTCGGTCAGGAACTGATCCACAAAGCCAATGTCATTGTAGATACGCCGCACCTCAAAAATCTTCTCCCGCCCCAGCCCCAGCTTCAAGTCCCAGGTCGCCTTGCGCGTGCGGTCGTCGCATTCGTCGTACTCGCGGCCGAAGCGGCCCTTGTCCCAGCGCTCCTCGACATCGCGCAGCAACTCCAGCCCCAGCTTGTAGGGGTTAAGCTGGCCGGAGTGCATGGCGACCGTGCCGGAGTGGTGATCGGCGTAGTCAATAATCTCGGCGTCGGACAGAACGCGCCGGGTCATGATGGTACTGTGCCAAAAAGAGGCCCAGCCTTCGTTCATGATCTTAGTCTGGCCCTGCGGCGCGAAGTAGTAGGCTTCCTCGCGCAGCATGTCCAGGACATCGGCTTCCCAGGTTTCGAGGGGCGCATGGTTGACCAGGAAGAGCATCACGTCGCGCTCCGAGGCCACCGGGAACCGCCGCGCCTGCTTGGTCTCATCCTCCAGTCGTTTCTTCTGCGCCGCCAGGAAGTCGGGCGGGTTCACGAAGCTGTCCATGTACTCCTTGCTGGGGATGCGCTTGACCGTCTTGGGTTCGGCCTCTAGCGCCGGGTCCGGGGGGCGGGGCTGGCGGCGGATGCCGGGCGAGTGGATGTCAATCAGGTTGTCAATGGACAGGCCGACGTCAATCAGGTTCTCGACCGCCTCGTAGCCGTAGCGCTCGATATAGCGGTAGATGCGTGTGGCGTGATTCGCCATCTCGTCCAGCATGCGACGGTTCGTATGGGCGTACCACAGGTTGTTCTTGAAGAAGTCGGCGTGGCCGTAGACGTGAGCCATGACGAGCTTCTGGTCAATCAGGTTGTTGCTGGCGAGCAGGTAAGCATGGCAGGGGTCGGTGTTGATGACCATCTCGTAGATGCGGTGCAGGCCGTAGGCGTAGCTCTTCGACATGCGCTCGTATTCCATGCCATACGACCAGTGAGGGTAGCGGGTCGGGAAGCCGCCATAGCTGGCGACCTCGTTGATGCCCTTCCAGTCCAGCAGGTGAAAGCGCACCTCGGGAAAGTCGAGGCCAAATTCCTCGGCATAGCCGCGAATCTTGTCTGCCCACCGCGCCAGCTCACTCGGCAGTCCACCCGTCATAGGTTACTTCCCCTTGCCTAAGAACAGCTTAATCGCGTCGTAGATCGAGTCTTTGTTAGGAATCTCGGCTGTCAGCAGCTTCTCCGGCTCCGGTATCGCTCGTAGTGTGCTGAGGAACTGGTTGGACGAGCGATACGCCGCGACCTGCCCGTAGCAGAACAGGTTACTGGCCGGCAGCAGATGTTCGCGCAACAGCGCGGCGCATTTCTGATTGTCGTCGCTGCCCCAGTTATCACCGTCGGAGAAGTGGAAGCCGTAGATATTCCACTGGTCCGCCGGATAGCGCTGGGCGATGATGGCGCGGCATAGCTCGTAGGCCGAGGAGATGATCGTCCCGCCACTCTCACGGGTATGGTAGAACGTCTTCTGGTCCACCTCCCGCGCCGCTGCGTCGTGGATGATGTAGCGGACCTCGATCTTCTTGTACTGCGAGCGCAGCCAGGTATCAATCCAGAACGCCGTCAGGCGCACGATTTCCTTCTGGGTGTCGCCCATCGAGCCGGACACGTCCATCATATAGAAGATGACGGCGTTGCTCTCCGGGATGAGCTTAGTCTGCCAGGAACGGTAGCGGCGGTCCTCCCGGAACGGAACCACGCGCGGGCTGACCGGGTCGTAGATGCCGGTGAGCATTTGGCGCTTGAGCGCCTCGCGGTAGGTGCGCTTGAAGTGGCGCAGGCTTTCGGGACCGACCTTGCGAATGCTGGTGTAGCGGTTGACTTCACTGATGACCTGGGCCTTGCCCTTGGGCTGGATACGCGGTAGCTCTAACTCCTCAGCCAGAATCTCGGCCAGTTGGTCCAGCGAGACCTCGACCTCGAGAATATGCTGGCCAGGCTGATCGCCAGCCCCAGGCCCCGCTCCCGCCTCCGACCCACTGAGGGGGTCGCCCGGCTGCCCCTCGCCCTGGCCGACGCCACCCTGGTTGCGGCCAAAGCGGAAACGCGGAATATCAATCTGGGGCACCGGGATGCTGACCCAGTCCTTGCCCTGGCGTCCAATCAACTCGCCGGTGGACATATACTTGCGGAGGTTTTCTTTGACGTGGCCCCGCACAATCTGGCGGAAACGCCCCGCGTCGCGCTCGATACGCTCAACCATACGTCCCTCTTGCATATTTCGTAGTGCGTAGTGCGTATCTCAGAATACGAAATACGCAGCACGCACTACGCATCACGTTAGTTCCGGTTCCTCACATCGCCACGAGCGAAGATGGACGCCACATAGGTCAGCACATCCGAGGCGCACACCTCGCAGTAACCGAAGTTCTTGATCATGCGCGTCTTGACCACGTCAATCTTCGCCTGGGTGTCCGGGTCCACCACCGACGACACCAGGCTGGTCAGCTTGATCGAGTCCTTCTGGTCCTCAAACAGCTTGAGTTCCAGAGCGCGGCGCAGGCGCTCGTTGGAGTCGTAGGCGAAGCGCTTGCCCTCGATGGCGAGCGCGCCGATGTAGTTCATGATCTCGCGGCGGAAATCGTCCTTGCGGTTCGCCGGGATATCAATTTTTTCCTCAATGGAGCGCATCAGCCGTTCGTCCGGCTCCTCGTCCTGACCCGTGTACGGGTTGCGCACGCGCTCGCGCAGGGTGTACGCCTTGACGTTGTCAATGTAGTTCGAGGCCAGCCGCTTGATGGCCTCCTCGTCGGAGGTAATCGCCCGCTGGACCTCGTTCTTGACAATCTCGTCGTACTCCTGGCGGATGACGGCGATGAGTTCGCGGTAGTGCTGGCGCTGGCGCTCGTCGGTGATGAGCGAGTGGTGGCGCAGTCCGTCTTCCAGTTCGCGCATGACGATGAAGGGGTTGAGGCAGCCCTTCGAGGACTCGGAGACGAGGGCGTTGGAGAGCTTGTCCTGGACGTAGCGCGGGGAGATGCCCTCCATGCCTTCGCGCCGCGCCTCGGCCTTGAGTTCGCGCACGCTGTCCTCGGTGAAGCCGGGGATGCTCTTGCCGTCATAGAGCTTGAGCTTCTGGAGCAGGGTTAGGCCGGCGTGCTTGGGCGGCTCCAGGCGGGTCAGGATGGCCCACATGGCGGCCATCTCGATGGTGTGGGGGGCGATGTGGCGGCCCTGGATGCGCGTCGGGTTAAAGTCCTTCTCGTAGATTTTAACTTCGTCGTGCAGGCGGGTGATATAAGGGACGTCTACCTTGACCGTGCGGTCGCGCAGAGCCTCCATGTACTCGTTATTCTGCAGCTTGCGGTATTCCGGCTCATTGGTATGCCCCAGGATGACCTCGTCAATGTCGGTCTGGGCGAACTTCTTGGGCTTGATCTTGTGCTCTTGTGAAGCCGTGAGCAGGTCGTAGAGGAAGGCGACATCCAGCTTGAGAACTTCGATGAATTCGATGATACCCCGGTTGGCGATGTTGAACTCACCGTCGAAGCTGAAGGCGCGCGGGTCCGAGTCCGAGCCGTACTCCGCGATCTTACGGTAGTTGATGTCGCCCGTCAACTCCGTCGAGTCCTGGTTCTTCTCGTCCTTAGGTTGGAACGTGCCGATGCCGATGCGGTCCTTCTCGGACAGGATGAGGCGGCGCACGCGGATGTGCTCCATCACCTTCGACCAGTCACCCTGGAGCTTGTCCATCAGGTCACGGTAGATGTAACGGCAGAAGGGGCACAGATCACCCTCGATGTCGATGCGATAGGGCAGGTTGCTGGCCCGATTGATCTCATCTTCGACACGCGTCCGATAGTCGAGCGGAATCAGGTGAAGAGCTTCCTCGTGCATGGGGCAGTCCACGATCTGGTTGTTGTCGAGGACCCAGCGCAGCGAGTAGAGCGCGCCCGCGTCGGTGTGCGAGTAGTGTTCCAGGCCCTTCTTGAGCAGGCGGGCGATGGTACTCTTGGACGAGCCGACAGGGCCATGCAGTAGCAGAACGCGGCGCTCGGTGCCATACTTACGCGCCGCGGATTGGAACGCGGATACCAGGTCCATCAGGGCATGGTCCAGCCCATACACGGCGTCGCGGCCGTTGTCAATGGGGTCATCAAAGAACTTGTAGTGAATGATGCGCTGGCGGTTCTCGGTGTACTCTGTTGTGCCATAGGCGAGAATCATGTCATAGAGCCGCTGGAAGGCGCTGCGGGCGACCAGGGGGTTGCCCCGCACCAGTTCGAGATATTCCTCAAACGAGCCTTCCCAATGCTCCCGCC
>JAHCIP010000499.1 GCA_026129165.1 Anaerolineae bacterium | reverse complement strand
TCTGCCGCGCCGGGCAAGACGGCAGGATGAAGGGCCGGGCTGAAGGGCACGGGCGCGCCAGGGTTGGCGACACGGCGGATAGGAGCTTTGAGGGCGGGGAGGGCGTGTTCAGCCACCAGCGCCGCGATTTCTGCCCCCGGCCCGGCCGTCTTGACCGCCTCGTGGGCGACCACCAACCGCCCTGTCTTGCGCACCGAGGCCAGAATGGCCGCCTCATCCAGTGGCGCCAGCGTCCGCAGGTCAAGCACCTCGGCCTCGATACCCGCGGCGGCTAGCGTCGCGGCGGCTTCGAGGGCTGCCGGGACCATCTGCCCATACGCGACAACCGTCACATCGCGCCCGACGCGGCGCACGGCGGCCTGGCCGAGTGGGACGGTGTAGTCGCCCGGCGGGACAGGGCCGCGCTGTGGGTACAGGATGCGGTTCTCGATGAAGATGACCGGGTTGGGGTCAGCGATGGCGGCGGTGAGCAAGCCCTTGGCGTCGTCAGGCGTGGCGGGCGTCACCACCCGCAGGCCGGGGACGTGCATGAACCAGGCTTCAAGGGCCTGGCTGCTGTAGACCGTGCCGCTGTGGAGGTTCAGCAGACGCACGACCAGGGGCAGGCTCAGTTGGCCGGCGTGGACGTAACTGGCTTTGGCGGCGGTGTTGACGATGTGATCCAGGGCGATAGGTACGGCATCAGTGAACTGGATTTCCACGACGGGCCGCATACCCAGCACGGCCGCCCCGACGGCGACACCCGTGATGCCCGACTCCGAGATGGGCGTGTCAATGACTCGTTGGGGACCGAAGGCATCGAGGAGGCCGCGCGTCACCCCAAACAGGCCATTGCAGAGGCCGATGTCCTCCCCCAGCACAAAGACCCTGTCATCCGCCCGCATCACCTCATGCAAGGCGGCGTTGAGGGCTTCGGCATAGGTATGGTCTATCAGCCCGTCACTCGGAGCCGATCCTTCGCTACGCTTCCTCCATGCGGAGGACTTCGCAGGATGACTATCAGGGGTATTCTGCACAAGGGGCGCGTAGATGTGCTGGAGGACTTCCTGCGGCTCAGGCCAGGGGCTGTCCTCGGCGTAGCGGATGGCGTCGTCCAACTCAGCCAGAATCGCGGCGTCCATCGCGTCCATCTCAGCTTGGCTCAGGACACCGTGTTCGAGGAGATGGTCGCCCAGCAGGCGGATGGGGTCGCGCGCCCGCCAACGCTCGACTTCCGCCGACGGGCGATCCTCGGTAAAGGTCACATGGTGCGGCGCGAAACGATAGGTCTTGCACTCCACCAGCGTTGGCCCCTGACCCGCTCGCGCGCGTTCCACCGCCGCCTGCACGACATCCTGGACGGCCAACACGTCCTGCCCATCCACCACGACGCCGGGCATGCCATAGCCCTCGGCGCGTTTGGCGATGTCCTGGACGCGCATGGCTACCATGGCCGGGACGGTCTGCGCGTAGCCGTTGTTTTCACACACGAAGATGACGGGGGCTTGCAGGGCTGCCGCCAGGTTCAGCCCCTCGTGGAAGTCGCCGCGATTGCTGGCCCCGTCGCCAAAGAACACGACGACGACACCATCGGTCGCCTGCATCTTGAGCGCCAGCGCCGCCCCGACACCCACTGGGATATGGCTGCCCACCATACCCGTGCCAGCCAGGACGCCATGCTCTGGATAGCCGGCATGATGGGAGGTATCCTTGCCGCGCGAGATGCCCGTAACCCGGCCATTCATGGCGGCGACGTGCTGCCGCAGCGAGACGCCGCGCACGAAGAACGCCTCGCTGGTGCGGAGCGAGGGCAGCACCCAGTCGGAGTCGCGCAGGCCGTAGCAGGCGCCGACGCCCACAGCTTCCTGCCCAATGCTGGGGTGCAGGCCCTGGATGATACGGCCTTCACGATACCAGCGCAGACAGTGTTCGGTATAGCGCCGCGTCAACAGCATCAGGCGGTACATCGCCACCAGATCGTCAGGCTGTCGTTGAAAGGACATACCCGTCTCCTACGGCTGCTCGAACAATCTCTTGGATCCGCGCGACAATACGCGCCTCGTCCCCGTCCATCAGACTGAAGGGGTTGATCAGGATGGCGTGCTGGGCTAACTCGCGCTCGCTGGGGTGGATGGGCGGGTCGCCGCGCTTGAGGGCCAGGATAAAGTCGTTGCCGGTCATGCCCACGACGGCGGGGTCAATGGCGACGCGAGCGAAGGGCAGGCCGGTGTGGAAGTCGCCCCTCGGCAGGTACTCGGCGCGGACGCCCGGCGCGTCGGCCAGCCCGGCGACAACGGCATGGAGCCGGGCATCCCAGACGGCCCGCTCCGCCCCCCAGTCGCGTTCCAGGAACAGGCGCAACGCCGTCACCAGCCCGACAATCTCCTCTTTGCCCGCCTTGTAGCCGCGCCCGATACCCTGACGCGGCACAAAGGGCATCTGGTCCATGGGCAGCAACTCCGGGGGCGCGACGGAGACTGCGGGGCTGAAGTCCATGTCCAGGTGCTGCCAGGCGATGGCCGCGATGAGGTCACGCCGGCCAGCCACAAAGCCTGACGCCTGCGGGCCGCGAATGTGCTTGCCGCCGCTAAAGGCGATCAGGTCCGGCCCGGCGGCTACATAGTCGCGCAGGCGGTGGGGTTCGTCCAGCCGCCCCGACGCATCCACCACCACCGGCACGTCGTGGCGGCGGCCCACCCGCACGGCGTCGGCCAGCGTGACCGGGCCGCCCCAGTCGGGCATAAAGAAGATGGCGGCGGTCTGATCGGTGAGGGCCGCTTCGAGTTCGTCGGGGGTACAGCCCTCAACCCGCCCGGCCTCGACAATCACCCCGCCCGGCAGTTCGACGGCATGGTCGTAGCTGTTGCGCTGGACTCGAGCCATGACAATCTCGCGCCGCAGCCCCGCCGTGTTGGGCAGGCGGTCCATTTTGGCCGGGTCGAGCCGCGTGATACACGCCGCGATGGATAGAACGACACCGGCGTAGGCGCCCGACACGACATAGGCGGCTTCCGCCCCGACCATCTCGGCGATGGCCTGGCCAGCGCGGTACTGCAACTCCTCCAGGCATACAAACTGACGCGACGCCTGGGCCATCGCCTCGACCACTTCGGGCGGCATCAGGCTCCCGCCGAGTCGGGTGAACGTGCCCGTCGCGTTGATGATAGGTTTGACGCCCAGCGCCTCGTAGACGCCCATAGTCCGC
>JAHCIP010000498.1 GCA_026129165.1 Anaerolineae bacterium | reverse complement strand
CAACTCTCACCGCTGCCTGTCCCACCCACGACCAAGGCGTTGACAAATAGCCGCCCCGGTGTACTGGCGGGACACAGGAACTCGTAGGCGCCCATATCCACGGCGCCGCCGAGAACGCGGGGATTGTCGTCTAGGTCGCTGGCGACACCCGCGACAAAGGCAGCGTTGCCAGCGTCAATGGCGGGCGAACGGGCCTGGAGGCGCAGATTGCCGCCTATGCTAGGGGCGGGCGAGGGGACAGGTGTCACGAACAGCGGGTCCTGGTTGAGGTTCCCTGTGCCGCTGTAGCCCCCCTGGATAATGCTGTAAGAAACTGTGGGGATGCTCGGGTCAGAAGCACTAGGCTCATTATAGATCTCTCCACCGCTATCACCCCACAGAATACTATTGCGGAGGGTCGGGTTGCAGGCAACGGTATTATATAGCGCGCCGCCGTGGACCGTCGCGGCGTTGCCGCTGAAGGTGACATTGGTCAGCGTCGGGCTGCTATGTAGCCAGTTCTCCATTCCCCCGCCACTCTCCGAGGCCGTGTTGCCACTGAAGACAGCGTTGGTCAGGGTCGGGCTACTGCTGTTCTCGTTGTACATCCCGCCACCTCCACCAGCGGAGTTGCCGCTGAAGACGGCATGGGTCAGTGTCGGGCTACTATGCGAATTTGACATCCCGCCACCCAAGCCAGCGGAGTTGACACTGAAGGTGGCATGGGTCAGCGTCGGGCTGCTACTCGAGTTGTATATCCCGCCGCCCAGATTAGCACGGTTGCCGCTGAAGACCACGTTGGTCAGGCTGGGGCTGCTGTTGTTCTCGTTATACATCCCGCCGCCCCAGGCTGAGGCGGCGTTGCCGCTGAAGACCAGGTTGGTCAGGCTGGGGCTGCCCCCAGAGTTGAACATCCCTCCACCGCACGCGGCAGAACCACTAATGTTATTGGCGTTACCGCCCATGATGGTGAAGCCGTCGAGGATGGCCGTCGCGTTGGTCCCACTCCCTGTCACGACGTGGTAGCTGTTGTCCCCATTGTTGGCGAAGTTGGCTCCATCGTCGCCGTTCAGGTCGCCGCTGAGGATGCTAGTGTGAGTCTGGGGGGGGCGTTGGCCTGGCTGAGTCTCCGTCCCGGTGAACCCGCCATAGACCGCTACCCCGCTCTTCAGGCTGAAGGAAAGAGTGCGGTTGGTAGTGGTCGTCGGCTTGTACGTGCCAGCGAGGACCCACAACTGGTCGCCGCTGCTCGCGCCCGCCAGCGCCACGGCGAGGTCTTTAGCGTTGGCCCACGACGTGCCGTCGCGCAGCCCGGCCCCGCCGGGTACAACATAAACAATGCTGGCGGCCTGAGCCGGGCGACCGGCGGCCAGGAGGGCAGCGAGGACGAGCAGAGAGAGCAAGGCGCGTCGGAACGTGCGCGCGCGGACAGACTTATGCATTTGTACCCCCCTGCGCACTGACACGGTGAGAGGAGCTATTCGACGCCGGTCACGGGCAGCACACAACAACGAGCATCATCGACTCCGAAAGGACGATGTTGGGGAAGGGCGTGCGGCGAAGCTGTCAACATGGACGAAGCTCGTATTATAGTCGAGTTGTTGGGCGTGTCAAACGGCTGTCAAGGGGCAACACGAGCGAGATTCAGCCAGCTATGAGGACGAGACGCAGGGCTTGCAGCAAGCGCTCGACATCCTGAACGGAGTTGTAGGCCTGGATGGAGATGCGCAAAAACTCGCTCTTATTCCACCGCACGTGAGGTATCTCGATGCCGTACTCGTCCCACAGCCGCGTCCCAAGCTTGTCCAGCGTTCCCGTTGGCAGAGGCAGGACACACATCTGCCCAAACCAATCTTCAGGGCAGATATGCTCCATTCCGGTCAGGTCGGCCACCCGTTCGCGCGCCCAGGCCGCGAGACGATGACACTCCACCCGTACCGCCGGCCAGTTGTGCTGCTGCTGAAATTGGATGGCGGCGGGGACGCTCAAATAGGCGGACGGGTCGTCCGTTCCCAGCCACCCAAACCAGTCCTGGAAGCTTGAGTCGCTCGGTATGTCGCTCTCCCAGCCCCAACTCACGACGAGGGGTTCCAATAGCGCCTGCGCGTCTGGCCGCGCGTAGAGGAAGCCAGCCCCTTTCGGACTGCACAACCATTTGTGACAGTTCGCCAGGTAGAAGTCGGCGCCCAGGTCGTCTAGATGGATGTCGATCTGGCCTGGCGCGTGCGCCGCGTCAATCACCGTCAGAATGCCAGCTTCCCGCGCCCGCCGACACACCTCTGCGACCGGGAAGATGAGCGCCGTCGCCGAGGTGATGTGGCTGATGAAGATGACCCTGGTGCGCTCGGTCACGCCCGCCCAGAGTTGGGCGATGAAGTCGTCTACAGTCGTCATGGGCAAGGCGATGGGCTGGTTGATGTAGTGAGCCCCTTTCTTGCTGCAGTTGAAGCGCCAGGTACGGTCCGACGCGCCGTACTCGTGGTTCGTCGCCAGCACCTCGTCACCGGGCTGTAGGTTGAGCGAGCGCGCGACGATGTTGACCGCGAAGGTGATGTTGGGCACGTAGACCAGATCGTTCGGGTTGGTGTGGAGGTCCTCGGCCAGCGGCGCGCGGGCCTCCGCCAGTAGTTCGCGGATGCGCCGACCGAGGAACTCGACTGGCTCCCCCTCCAACTCGCGCTGCCACGCCTGGTAACGCTCGAACACGGGGCGCGGGGTCGCGCCGAAGCTGCCGTGATTGAGGAAAGTCACCTCCGGGCGCAAAAGAAATTGACGCCCCGCCCCCGGCCAGGGCAAGTCAAACGAGGACTCTTCCATATTTTACCCCTTCCTATTCTTCCTTGTTCTTCCCATCTCCAGCTTTTATGCCATTTTGCGTCATTTTTGAAACATGACTACAATTGGCGCACAACGCCGGCTGCACTCCTCGACTCTCATGCCGCCGTTGGGAGGGGTTATGAGTAGTGTGTGGGATGAGACCTGGGCCGTCGCACGGACGGCCGAAGAGCTTGACGAGGCGGTCCAGAAGATTGGCCGCGAGATTTCGCTGGACTATGTCGGCCGCCAGCCGCTCCTGTTGTTGACCACGGCGCGGTTGTCGTCGGTGCTGTACTTCTTTGGCGCGCTCGGCCGCGCCATCAATCCGGCCATCCCCTTTGATATGGGGCTGGTGGACATTGTGGAGACCGACGGCCAGCGTCAGTTA
>JAHCIP010000497.1 GCA_026129165.1 Anaerolineae bacterium | reverse complement strand
GGACACCCTGGACGCGGCCCACCTGCCCTGGATCAACCAGCTGCGTGACCTGGCGCTGCGCCACCTCGCGCCCGAGGGCCGGTTGCTGCTGTGGGGCTACCGCTGGATGACGCGGCTGTTCGAGGCGGCCTGTCTCGCCTTGCTGCGTGTCCCGACCGACCAACGGGCCGCCTGGCTGGCGGGTCAGCCGCCCGCCGCCCAGACGCTCCTCCAGCCCGTCGCGGCCCACTTCCCGACCTTGACCGAGCCGACTGCGGAGGCGCTCGCCTGGTGCCAAGAGTATATCGTCCAGCAGACGGATGCCCCCTACCCGAATGTTCAGGGCTAAACCCAACCCATTGGGCGTTACGGAAAAATGAGGCTTCAGTTATAATTACAGTAGGATAGGGCGCAAAACATCCGACGGTCACCCTGAGCGAAGCGAAGGGTCTCGCATCACCAGGCGAGATGCTTCGCTTCGCTCAGCATGACAAAGGGTGGTTTGCGTTGATGGCAGCGATTATCGCGTGAACAGGCAAGCGGAGAGGTGAATGGTAAGACAGGGTGGTGGACGGCGTGGACAAACGACTGAGGACCGACAGTGGTCGTGGGACAAGATAGGGGAAGCCTGGGGGAATATTCCGGGCGCCTTCCGCCTGGTATGGGAGGCGCACCCGAAAGCCACCGTGGTGATGGCGGTTCTCACGGTGGTCAGCGCGGTGCTGCCCGCGTCCCAGGCGTGGGTGGGCAAGCTCATTGTGGACGCCGTTGTCCATGCAATCCAGACGGGGATTGGAGCCGAGGCGGGCTTGCGCGCGGCAGGGCCATATATGCTGGCTGAGTTTGCTCTGCTGCTGCTGAGCACCGTGCTGAGCCAGGCGCGCTCGCTGGCCGAGCACGTGCTGCACGCCGCCGTCTCGCTCCACATCAATACCCTGATTATCCGCAAGGCCCTGGCGCTGGACCTGAGCTACTTCGAGGACGCGCAGTTTTATGACAAGCTTCAGAACGCGCGGCGCGAGGCCGACTGGCGCGGGTTGCGCATCGTCCAGGGCGCGTTCGGCGTGGCGCAGGCCCTCATCACCCTGGCTAGCTTTGCCGCGCTGCTGGTGCGCTTTAGCCCGTGGCTCGCGCTCATCCTGTTCGGCGCGACCATTCCCTCGTTCATCGCCCAATCGCGCTATGCCCACCTCAGCTTCCGCATTCTGAGCTGGCGGGCCCCCGAAGCGCGGCGCATGAATTACCTGGAGCACCTGCTGACGGTGGACGAGTCGGCCAAGGAGGTCAAGCTCTTTGGCCTGGGCGAACCGCTGTTGCGGCAGTACCGCGACATGATGGAGAAAGTCATCCGCGAGGACGAGGACATCGCCGTGAAGCGGTCACTGGCCTCAGTGGGCTGGGGACTGCTGGCGACGGTGTCGTACTACGGCGCGTATGCCTGGATCATCTTCCGCACCGCCGGTGGGCAGATTACGCTGGGCGATATGACCCTCTACCTGGGCCTGTTCCGCCAGAGCCAGACCACCTTCCGCGGCCTGCTGGATGGCGTCAACGGCCTGTATGAGAACAGCCTCTTTATCAGCAACCTGTTCGGCTTCCTGGCCCTCCAGCCGCACATGGCTCCTAATGGCATCGTCCGCCCCGTGCCCGCCCGCATCCAGCAGGGCATCGAGTTCCGCGACGTGTCCTTCCGCTACCCCGGCCGCGAGGACTGGGCGCTGCGCCACATCAACCTGCACATCCGCCCCGGCGAGAAGCTGGCGCTGGTGGGGGCGAACGGCGCGGGCAAGACGACACTCATCAAGCTGCTCACCCGCCTCTACGACCCGACCGAGGGCCAGATTCTGCTAGATGGGATTGACCTGCGCGAGTACGACCTGGATCAACTCCGCCAGAAGATCGGCGTCATCTTCCAGGACTTTGTGCGCTACCAGTCTACCGCCCGCGAGAACGTGGGCTTCGGTCAAATCGGGCAGATGAGCGACACGGAGCGTATCGTTAGTTCGGCGCAACGGGGCGGCGCCGCGCCCGTCATCGAGGAGTTGTCGGAGGGGTACGACACGATGCTAGGCCGCTGGTTCAAGGGCGGCCACGAACTGAGTGGGGGCGAGTGGCAGAAGGTAGCCCTGAGCCGGGCCTTTATGCGCGACAGCGAAATTCTCATCCTGGACGAGCCGACGTCCGCCCTGGACGCCGACAATGAGGCAATGGTCTTCCAGCGCTTCCGCGAGCTGACCATTGGCAAGACCGCCGTGTTCATCTCGCACCGCTTTAGCACGGTGCGCATGGCCGACCGCATCGCCGTCATCGAGAACGGCCAGATTAGCGAGTTGGGCAGCCACGAGGAACTGCTGGCGCTGGGCGGAACCTACGCGCGGCTATTCAACCTTCAAGCGCAGGGCTACCGCTAACAGGGGTTAGGGGGCAGGGGCCAGGGAAAGAAGCCCCAGACCCTTCGACAGAATTCCTTGTGTTCTGTTAATTCGGTCGAAAGGGCGCTCTGTTCGCTCTTCCCGGTTCCCTGGCCTCTAACCCCTGACCCCTGCCCCCTAACCCCTGCCCCCTGTTCCCTTGAAAGGCTTGCCGTGGCTGTGGACGTAGGTGTGCGCCGTCCCGTCCATCAGCCGCGCCAGCAGGGGCCAGTCGTAGTTCTCCTCTTGCCCTCCGTCTTCCACGGCGGGCGGGTAGAAACAGTCACCCAGGAAGACCACCCCCGCTTCGGGCACGCGCACAATGGTCGAATCGTCGGCATGGTGTCCCCCCACGTGCTCCATCTCCACTGTCAGCCCGTCCAGATGCAAGCTCAGCCGCTGGCTAAACGTGAGGCTCGGTACGACGACACGGAACTCACTCCAGTCGTCCACCACCTGATCCATCAGTTGATAGAGGCCGGCCAGGGCCGGCTGGCGCTGCGACTGCTCGATGAGGAAGGGTTTGCTCCAGGGCTGGCTCGCCGTGCGCAGCACATGCGCGCGGCACAGCTCGTGGGCAATCACAGGGGCGTCGTAGACGACGGCGCCGAAGATGTGGTCCCAGTGGTGGTGGGTGTAGACGACGTAGGCAACGGGCGGGGCATCTAGCTCGCGCAGGGCGACCAGGACGCGCTGGGCGTGGGCGGGGGAGTTGCCGGCGTCCACCAGCACGGTCTGGTGGACGCCGCAGATGACCCCAATGGCGGGCTGGACAAGCTCCTGGTCTGGGTCGTGGGGAACCAGCCACA
>JAHCIP010000496.1 GCA_026129165.1 Anaerolineae bacterium | reverse complement strand
GTGACGCAGCGCCAGGTCACGCAGCCGGTTGACCCAGGGCAGATGCGCCGCGTCCAGGGTGTCCCAGGTATCCAGGAATACGGTATCGTAGTGGGTCGTCGGCGCGGCGGCCAGGAAGTCCGCCACATCGCCGAGAATCAACTCGTATGGAACAGGCGGCGACAGGCGACCAAGCGCCCGCGCCAGCGTCGGCTCGACCATGCGGGCGACGGCGTCGCTACGCTCGACAATGGTAAACCGCGTGACGCGGTGGGCGGCGTACTGGGGATAGAGCGCCAGACCCAGCCCGCCGACCAGGATATGCCCCCACGAGGCCTGGCCGTTGTGGAACATCATCATGCGTTCCTGCGGCACGTCGGACATCCACAGCCGGCCGTCGGGGTCATAGAGCAGGCGGATGTCCAGGGGCGTCGGGAAGGTCATGGGCGTGCCGAAGACGTCTATGCGCCGCGTGAACTGGCGGCGGACGACGTAGCCGTCGGGGTAGGCGCCCGGCGCTACCTGTTCGAGGTGGGTCAAGGCCCAACGCGGCGCGAGGCGGGCATCGTCGAAGGCCGAGTCAAAGGAGGTAGGGACTAACTTGCTCATCACGCTATAGTATAGCATCATTGATGGCATAGGAGCAGGCATGAAGATTCTGGTTGGTTATGATGGCTCGGCGGGGGCAGAGGCGGCGCTCACGGATTTGCACCGCGCCGGCCTGCCCCCATGCGTCGAGGCTGTGGTCCTCGCGGTGGCCGATGTGTGGCTACCGCCTGACGAGGCGAACACTCCGCCGCTGGCGGCCCTGGCGATCCAGGTGAAAGCGGCTCGCACCCAGGCCGCCTACATTCTTGCCAGGGCTCGCGAGACGGCCCAGCGGGGCGCCGAGCAGGTGAAGGCTGAGTTTCCCGACTGGACCGTCCACGCCGAAACCGTGGCCGACTCGCCCGCCTGGGCGCTCGTCAAGCGCGCCGATGAATGGGCTGCCGATCTCATCGTCCTGGGGGCGCATGGGCACGGGGCTCTCGAAACCATCCTGATTGGCAGCGTACCGCAGATGATTCTCCACGAGGTTCGCTGTTCGGTGCGGGTAGCCCGGCCGACCCGGGCCCGGTCTGATGCGCCGGTTCGTCTCATTCTGGGGATAGATGGCAGTCCTGGCGCCCAGGCGGCGTGCAGCGCGGTCGAGCGGCGCGTCTGGCCGCCGGGGACCAAGGTGCGCATCGTCTCGGTCGTGGACCATCGCCTCTCAGTGGCGGATGTGTCGGTGACGAAACTGGTCGAGTCGGCGGCTAACGATCTGACCAGGGCGGGGCTGAGAGTCACCACCCTGGCAACCGAAGGTGACCCGAAGCGGGTGCTCATCGAGGAGGCGGCTGACCTGGGCGCGGATTGTATCTTTGTCGGGGCGAGTGGGCTGGCGCGGCGCGGGCTGTTCCGCCTCGGTACTGTCTCCAGCGCCGTGGCGGCGCGCGCGGGGTGCTCCGTGGAGGTGGTGCGGTTGGCGTCGGCTGGAACCTAACCCCCACCCCCCCTTCCCTATGAGGGAAGGGGGGGGCAGAGCAGGCGATCCGTAAGCCGAATACCGTTTGACAATCCCATCCGACCCTGCTAGAATTCGCGCTCCAACGCGCCCTATTTTTTTACCCTCTGCGTAAGTATTCTGGGCTATTCGGCGTCACGTGTCCCCTCTCCACTCCGGAGAGGAAGGGAAAAGTCATTTGGCTCGGTTCGTGTGGGCAGTGAGTCTCTTTTTGGTCTTGGCGGTCAGCGCCGGTTGCCGCGTGCAGCCGCAGTCGGCGGCCGTGTGGGTCAAAAAGGCCGATATGAGCATGGAGCGCAGCTATTTCGGCCTGGTTCCGCTGGACAGCAAACTCTACGCTGTGGGCGGCGGGACGGGCGAGTGGTCTACACCCCTGGACATCAACGAAGTCTACGACCCGCAGACTGATACCTGGACCACGCTGCCGCCATTACCGGTGCCACGTCGTTCGCTATCCGCCGCCGCTGTCGGCCCCCTCATCTATGCCATTGGCGGCGGCGATGAAAAGAGCATCGTCGGTACGAATGAGGCGTTCGACACGCGGACGCGAACCTGGACCCGTAAGGCCCCCATGCCCACACCGCGCATTGACCTGGCCGTCGTGGAGGCCGGTGGGCTGATCTATGCCACCGGCGGTTTCGATGGCAGTCAAGACCTGGACGCCTTTGAGGTCTACAACCCTCAGGCGGACACCTGGCAGGCGCTGCCGCCGCTGCCCACCTCGCGCTATGGCCTCACCGGCGTTGCCCTCGATGGTAAAGTCTATGCCATCGGGGGGCGCTCCAGGAGCGAACTGACGCCGGTGGTTGAGGTGTACGACCCGGCCACGAAAACCTGGACGACCCGAGCGCCTATGTCCGAGGGCCGTGCCTCCTTTGGAGCGGCGGTCGTGAACGGGCGTATCCACGTCGTTGCCCACACCGACCACGAGTCGTATGACCCGCGCACGAACACCTGGCGCCGCGAGGCCGACCTGCCGTATGCTCGCCACTCCGTGGTAGCGGCGTCGCTCAACGGCGTCTTTTTCGCGGTGGGGGGGTGTTCCGAAGCGTTCAAGGACCTGGCGCGGGTGGATGCGATTGCGCTGAGTAGACCCTAAAGGTCTTGGAGACATTTAGGGTCTAGAGCGACGAACCTTCAGGGTCGCTGCTGCATACAGCATACAAGTCGCTCTATATTTCTTCGACATTTGGGCCTTTACGAAGGAGGCGCCACTTCCAAAACCTCTGATGCGCATCTGAGTCGCCGGCCTGACCTGAACACCACTCACATAGGAGGAGAGGACATGAAACGGTTCGCGCTGACCATTGCCCTGGTCACCCTGGTCGCCCTCGTACTCGCGGCCTGCGGTGGGGCGCAGCCCGCTGCTCAGCAGCAACAGCCCGCGCAACAAGCGCCGGCCCAGCAAGCGCCGGCCCAGAAGCCGGCGGAGCAGAAACCGGCTGAACAGCCGAAAGCTCCGGCCGCTGCCCCGACTACTGCTCCGGCTCAACAACCCGCTGCCAAACCGGCCGAGGCCAAGGCCGGTGGGACGATCACCGAAGGTTCCTTTGCCGACGCCAAGACCCTCACCTCGATCCTGTCCAACGACACCTCGTCGGGCTATGTTCTCAGCATGCTCGGCAACGGCCTGGTCAAGATTAGCCCCGACAACCTGCTCCCTATCCCCGACCTCGCCACCAAGTGGACTGTCTCGCCCGACAACCTGACCTACACCTTCACCCT
>JAHCIP010000495.1 GCA_026129165.1 Anaerolineae bacterium | reverse complement strand
CCGGTTGGCGGCCCGTCTTCCTGCCCGCCAACAATGGCCGCGAGCCGCTGTTCATCTACCTTATCGCCGCCTCGATGAAGGTGTTGGGCGAGACACTGTGGGCTATCCGCCTGCCCGGCGCGCTCCTGGGCGTGCTCATCATTCCCGCCCAGTACCTCCTCGTCCAGAGCCTGCCCTTACCGCGCCCGCGCCTGACGGCCTTGCTCAGCGCGACGGTCGCCGCCCTCTCCTTCTGGCCCGTCATCAAGGCCCACCAGGCCCTCCGCGCCGGCCTCTTTCCCCTATGGGTGACGCTCATCCTGTGGGTTTGGTGGCGTCTCCTGTCCCCCACCCACCCGCTACGCCGTCCCTGGCCCTGGGCCGTCGGACTGGGCTTGCTCCTGGCCGCCGCTGCCTACACCCATCTCAATGCCCGTGTCCTGCCCGTGATGCTAGTCCTCTCGGCGGCGTGGGCGATGCTCATGAACGTTGGCAAACGAGGAGAAGCGAGCGTGCAAGCTGCGGGGTTTACGCCGCAGTTCCCACCAAGCGAACGTGACGTCCCGCGAGGACTGGGGCCTAAACGCCCCAGCCTGGGAACGGACGCTTTGAGGGTCTCCTGGCTCCTGCTGGCGCTGGTGGTAGCGTGCATCCTGTCGTGGCCCCTCATCCTCTACTTCCTGGGGCAGCCGGACATGCTGGGCTATCGGAGCAGCCAGGTGTCGGTGCTCAACCCAGCCGTCAACGGCGGCGACCTGCGCGGCACGTTGCTTCAGAACGCCTGGAACCTCCTGCTGATGTTCAACGTGCGCGGCAGCATCGGCTGGTGGGGCAACCTGGCCCGCCGGCCCATCTTCGATCCACTGTTGGGCCTGGCCTTCCTCGTCGGGGTGGGACTGCTGGCGTGGGACCTGAGCGGGCGGCGGGGACGGACCGCGCAATTAGCGGCGGTGGTACTGGGGCTGACGCTGGGCGGGATGATGGCCCCGTCGTGGCTCAGTGAGGGCGCGCCCAACTATGGACGGCTGACGGGCATCTGGCCTGTCCTGTTCCTGCTGCCCGCCTGGGGGCTGGAGCGCAGCGCGGCGTGGCTGACCGAGTGGGCGAAAGGTCGGGCGTTCGCCCCCCGCTTAGGCCTGGGTCTGATGGCTCTGGTGATGGGGGTTAGCACGGTCTGGTCGGCATGGGATGTGGCAGTCGGCTATCCGCAGTCGCAGCAGGGGTCAGGCGCGGCGGACGCCGGGGCGCTGGAGCGCGGGCGGCAAGTGGCGGCGCTGGTCGCGCAAGGCCCGACGTATGCATCGCCATCGCTCTGGAACGAGACGCCCGTGCGCTTCGTGGCCCATGACCACTTGCCGCGCGCCTTCGACCCACGCCAGGGGCTGGCGCTGCCGGCCCAAGGGGATGCGCGCTACGTGTTCGAGCCATGGGAAGCCAAGGACGCCGAGGCGTTCGCCCGCCGCTGGCCTGCCGCGCGCCGCGAGGACGTGACGGGTACGAATGGCTCGATCCTGCTCGTCTACCGCCTGGACCGAGCGCAGTTTCCCAGCCTCCCGCCGCTGGCCGCCCCGGTCACCTTTGGGGATGCTATTCGGCTCCAGGCCGTCAAGGTCGAGCCGACACGGGTCCGACCTGGTGGCGAGGTCCAGATGACGCTGGCGTGGCAGGCCCTCGCGCCGACGGATACCGACCTGAACTACTTCGTCCACCTAGTCGGCCAGGACGGGCGGATGCTGGGCCAGGCCGACGGCGCGCCACTGGGAGGCAGCTATCCCACCAATGCTTGGGCCGAGGGCGAGACGATCATCCAGACCATCGCGGTGCGCGTGGCCCAGGATGCGCCAACCGGGCCAGCAGCCGTGCGCTTCGGCTGGTACGACTGGCGCACCGGCGTCCGCCTCCCCGCGCCTAGCCACCCCGACGACGCGGTGGAGGTGGGGCAGGTGGAGGTCGGGGGGTAAGGGACGCGCCGACTGAAGGCGGGCCTGACGGACGCGGAGCGCCGAGCGTCTACCCTGAGTACCCTCCATGCGGAGGGCAGGCAGGGCACTTCGCACCTTCGTGGACGCAACGTCGGCGTAGGCCGACGATTGGCCGCAGGCCCCATAGCCCCGCCTTCAGTCGGCGGCTCTCAGTTTGGCTTGAATCCCTTGAACACCTCCCACACCGGGTCGTCGCGCTCGTAGTCGAACTCCCCGCAGTAGTACTTGGTCTCCCCGTTCCGCTTCAGCGCCCCGTAGCCAAACTCCCACAACAGGTAGCCATCCACGCCCGCGTCAAACGAGCGTTTCAAGTCGCGGCGTATCAGGCTGGCCCGCTTCGACAGGGCGTCAGGGCTGAGTGTCCGGCAGCCCTGGTCATACGCCTTCTCGTAGACCTCGCCCCACACCACCGGCAGCCCCTCGGCCTTCGCCACCGCCAACTCGCGCCACAGCTTCTCGTTGGGGTCCTCGAAGGCGTAGCGGTGGACCGTCAGCGTATCAATGCCGGGCAGCCGCGCCATGAGCCGATAGTGGCGCTCCTCGCGTTCGAGGGTCCCGCCAATGCCAATCAGCCCCACCGCGAGCGGGCGGCAGCTATCGAGCGAGCGCACCAGCACCGCTGATGTCTCTACCCAACCGCGCATTGCGGCCAGGCATGTCTCGGTTGTCCCCTCGCGGGCGCACGTCGGCTCGTTCATCAACTGCCACAGGAAGACCTCCGGGCGGTCCCGATAGCGCCGAACCACGGCTTCGACGTGGGGTAGGTACTCGGCGCGATAGCCGCCCGCGTACCAGGCCGTGTCCTTGGGCGTGTTCCAGAAGTCCTCGAAGGTAATCACAAAGCGCAGGCCGTAGCGGCGGCCCAGGTCCAGGATGCGATCCATCTGGTCCAGGTCCGCGCCCGGCTCCACCCAGGTACGCACGACGGTCGCGCCGTGGTCGGCTAGAAACTTGAAGCTCTCCTCCACCTGGGGCAGCGGGAGCGAGCGCAAGTAGGAAATATTGACCCCTGTGAATGTCCAGGGTTTGCCGCCCAGCCAGAACTGCCCAGCGTGGGCCGTGACCAGACCGGCGCAGTCAGAAGTCGAGGTGAGTGGCTGGCTGGTGGGTGAGGTGGAGGGGGTAGGCGGAGTAGGTGAGTGGGTGGGAGGTGGGTTACTCGCTTGGGGAGCGTCGGGCAGGAAGACGCGGCGGGTGGTGGGCGTTGGGGCGGGCGTCGCCGGCCGGGCGGTCGGGGCGGCGGTGGGCGGGCGCGGCGAAGGCGCGAGGCTCGGACTGACCTCTGGGGTGAGCTGGG
>JAHCIP010000494.1 GCA_026129165.1 Anaerolineae bacterium | reverse complement strand
TGGATGAATCTGCTACCGCCCCAGGTCGTCGCCATGTACCAGATCATGCAGGCCATGCAGATCGGCGCGACACTGGGCGACCGGGTGCAGGCGGTGCTGACGGTGACAGTCCACGCCACGGGCCTCAAGGGCGGCACGGTGCGGCTGCTCACGCCCGACCGCCAGCGCCTCGACCTGGTGGCCGCCTATGGCCTGAGCGAGAGCTATCTCGCCAAGGGTCAGGTGGAGGTGGCGCGCAGCGGTCTGGACCGCCTGGTGCTGGGGGGCGAAACCGTGGTCGTAGACGACGCTGGGGCCGACCCTCGCCTCCAGTACCCGGCCGAAGCCGCCCGCGAAGGCATCCGCTCGCTGCTGGCGCTCCCCCTCCGCTTCGGCTCGCGCAGCGTGGGCGTCTTCCGCGTCTACGCCGCCACCACCCACCGCTTTCCCCCCGAAGAGACGGCTTTCCTGACCGCGGTCGCCACGGCGGCCGGCGCGAGTCTGGAGAACGCCCGCATGCACGAGGCGCTGCTGGACATCGCCCAGGCGGTCGGGTCGAGCTTGAAATTGGCCGACGTCCTGGTGACCGTGTTGGAACGCACCGTGGTGGACCTGGGCCTACGAGCCGGGTTGATTCGCCTGCTGGACTCGGAGACGGGAACGCTGCCGTTGGTAGCCGCCTACGGGTTGAGTGAGGCGTACATTAGCAAGGGGACCGTGAACCTCCAGCGCAGCGCGTTGGACCAGCGCGTGTTGGCGGGCGCCGTCATCGCCAGCCCCCACATCGCCACCGACCCCGCTTTCCAGTATCCCGACGCGGCGCGGCGTGAGGGGCTGGCCTCGGCCTTATCGCTGCCGCTGCGCGTCCAGCAGCGGCCGGTCGGCGTCCTGCGCGTCTACACGGCGGTGGAGTACACCTTCACCCCCCAGGAAGTCGAGTTCCTGACCGCCGTGGCGCAGCTGGGGGCCACCGCCATTGAGAACGCCCGCCTCTACGAAGCCCTGCAAGCCCAAAACAAAAACCTGGAGGCGGACCTCCAGGCGTGGTACTCCTTCGTTGGATGAGTAGTCAGTCGTCGGTCGTCGGTAGTCAGTCGTCGGTCGTCGGTCGTCGGTCGTCGGGGATCAGTTTCTGACTACTGGCTACCGACTACTATCTACTGAAATGGGAGACGCGAGACCAGTCCGCGCCTTGTGCGTGGCCGTCTCGCGCCCTGATGTGACCGCTATGCAATCGCCACGCCCTTGTGGTGTGAACCATAGCCGTCACGCCCAGCAGCCAGCCCAGGGGGTGACGGTCATCTTCTCCGCAGTCTTCAGCCACCCTCGGCTCCCCAGGCTACTGGGCTTCCACAGCCGGATTTGAATCAAGCTGTGGTAATATACTATAACGTTTGAGGGGCAAAAAAGTTTCGCTTTTGGATCGCGAATGACCTGGGGCGATAAAAAAAGGGCGGAGGATACGCTCAGCGTATCCTCCGCTTCCCTTCTACTCATAGGTGTGGTGTTGAGAAGGCGGCTACTCTCCAAAGAAGTTCAGAACGTAGTACCGGGTACCGGAGGACGTTTGGGCGACACCAATGCCGATGCCGCTGTAACGCTGGCTGAGTAGGTTCGCCCGGTGAACGGGCGAGTTCATGAACCACTGGATGCTATAGCCAATCTCGTCCCGCGTCATGCCCATGATGATGTTCTGACCGCACCAGCCAGGGCAAGGCAGCCCTCGGTCATGCATCAGGTCCGCCGGTCGCCGCCCATCGGGCGTGTTATGGGCAAAATAGCGGCGCGCCACCATGTCGTCCGCCTGCCACTGCGCCGCGTCAAGCGCGCGAGGGTCGAGGCTGTAGGCGGGTAGTCCAAAGCGAGCGCGAACCGCATTCACCGCGTCGTACATGGCTTGCGCCAGCGGTGGAATCGCGGGGTCGTCCGATACGGAAGAGGACGAGGCTGAGGCGTTCGGGGAAGCAGCCGACGCAGCGTCTGCTTCAGGCGTCTCATCAGCAGTTGTCAAGTCTTCCAGGGCGCCGTCGCAGCGTAAGTACTGCGTCATCACCCACGCTTGATGGCCAGACCAGTTGACCTTTGCCCAGGTCTGATCTGTGTTACGCGCCATCGCCTGGAGCCACGTACCGCCGTAGGCCGTCCCCACCTGATCGGCGTTAGGCGCCGACCGCACACGAAGGACGGGTGTCGCCACCTGGCAGCGAAGACCGTCACTGCCAGCCTGGAGCGGAGCGGCGTGGGCCTGCGGGGCCCACACAGCGAAGGCGAGTACACAAGCGACACACAGGGTCAATCGGTATGACAAGGTTCACCTCCCAGGTGTATCAGCCCCAGATGCGCGTCGTGGAATCCACGGCTGATGAGTCTATCCGCTGCCCTCCAGAGGGCGAAAGCGGTTCCAGCGGCGGCTGGGTGGCGGACAAAGCCATTATACATCAACCGGAGGATAAGTCAAGTCCTCCGTTTGGTGGATACGCTGCGCCGGATAGACTTGCCCAATTCGGACAGGTCGTGTATCCTCAGTCACAGCCATGGCTCGCCCAGCGCCGCCTGGGTCGCATGAACAGCTTTACTCATCAGTGGATAACGCGCGAGGGGGCGCAGTTGTTATGAGGTGGGGGATGCGATTGTGGTCTAAACTACGGATGGCGCTGGGCGTCGGCCTTGTGCTCGGCGAGCTGGCCGCCTGCCAGGCCGCGCCGCCCGCGTCCCCGACGCCCACGGCGCCCCTACCGACGGCCACCGCCCCGGCCCCGACCGCGACGCCAGCCGCCCCAGCTACGGCCCTGCCCACAGCGTCGGCCCCCCCTACGCTCACCCCCATTCCACCTACCACCCATATCCATACCATCCAGGGCGCGAGCCACGTCTCGCCGCTCTCGTTCAAGATAGTCGAGAATGTGCCGGGTATTGTCACCGCCAAACGCGCCACGGGCTTTTACCTGCAAGACCCGGAGCCGGACGGGGACGACGCCACGTCCGAAGCCATTTTTGTCCTCACGGGAATCCCCCCGACGGTCAATGTAGGCGATCGCGTCAGCGTGCGCGGCCTCGTAACCGAGGCGCGACCCGGCGGTGAGGGTACAGCCAACCTGAGCCTTACCCAGCTCGAGTCGCCCCGGGTGACCGTTGTGTCGCGCGGCAACCCCCTCCCGACGCCTGTCGTGCTCGGGCAAGGCGGCCGACAGCCCCCTAGCCAGATCATCGAGGATGACGCTCAGGGCGATGTAGAGCGTGGCGGCGTGTTTGACCCGGCCGAGGATGGCCTGGACTTCTATGAGAGCCTGGAGAGT
>JAHCIP010000493.1 GCA_026129165.1 Anaerolineae bacterium | reverse complement strand
CGCACGCCGTTGGCGATGCCGGCCAGCGTGTTGGCCGTCGCCAGGCCCAGGTCGTCGTGGCAGTGGGCCGAGAGCACGACCTTGTCCGCGCCGGGCACGTTCTCGCGGATGGCGCGGATCAGCCCGCCGTACTCGGTCGGCGTGGTGTAGCCCACCGTGTCGGGGATGTTGAGGGTCGTCGCGCCCGCCTCGATGGCAGCGCGCAGGACGACGAACAGGAACTCGGGGTCGGAGCGGCCCGCGTCTTCGGGGGAGAACTCGACGTCGTCGCACAGCGACTTGGCGTAGGCGACCATGTCGCGCACCTGCTGGACGCACTGCTCGCGGCTTATCATCAGCTTGGTCTGGAGGTGGATGTCGGACGTCGCCAGGAAGGTGTGGATGCGGTGGCGGGGGGCGTGCTTGACCGCCTCGTAGCAGCGGTCAATGTCGAGCTTGTAGGCGCGGGCCAGGCCGCAGATGACCGGCTGGCCGTTAGGCCGCTCCTCGCCCAGCGGCCCGACTTCAATGGCGATGCGCTTGACCGACTCAAAGTCGCCGGGCGAGCTAATGGGGAAGCCCGCCTCGATGATGTCCACGCCCAGGCGCACCAGTTGGCGGGCCACCTCGATTTTCTCATCCTCGTGCATCGTCGCGCCAGGCGACTGCTCGCCGTCGCGCAGGGTCGTATCGAAAATCAGGACGCGGTCGGCTACGTTGGGGTCGCTCATGGTCTGTGCTCCTCTTGAGTGACGGGTGGCGAGTGACAGGTGACGAGTGCGTAAGACAGCTTTCACTCGTCACACGTCCCCTGTCACCCTGCTGGGTAAGGGGCACGGGGTAAGGGAGGAGAGGACTCGGGGCCGCTGCCCCCTTACCGCCTGCCCCTTACCGCCGGCCTACGATTACGGTCCTAAGTTCGGCTTCGTCCGTAAGATCACTAAGGCCATCGTCGCTCATAGGCATGTCCTTTCTGGGGAAGACTAAAGACTGATGATTGAAGACTAATGATTAAGGCTATACATGTCTCTCGTCCTTAATCCCTCACCGTTAATCATCAATCTTTAGTCTTTAGTCTTCTCTCACGCCACCGGCGCCGGCTCCTCCACCTTCACCAACGGGCTGACCTTGGGGTTGAGCCAGGGCATCATGGCGCGCAGGCGATAGCCCACCTGCTCGATCTGCGAGTTGGCCTGGCGCTCGCGCTCGGCGTTGAAGAAGGGCCGGCCGTCCTCGTTCTCCTTGAGCCACAACTGAGCGTAGCGGCCCGTCTGGATGTCTTCCAGCATCCGCCGCATCTCGGCGCGCGTCGCCTCGCTGATGACCCTCGGCCCACCGGTGTAGTCGCCATGCTCGGCGGTGTCGGAGACCGAGTAGCGCATGTAGCTCAGGCCGCCCTGGTAGATCAGGTCCACGATGAGCTTCAACTCGTGCAGGCACTCGAAGTAGGCGATTTCCGGCTGATAGCCCGCTTCCACCAACGTCTCAAAGCCGGCCTGAACCAACGCCGACACGCCGCCGCACAGCACCGCCTGCTCACCAAACAGGTCGGTTTCGGTTTCCTCGGCAAAGGTCGTCTCGACGATGCCCGCCCGCCCGCTGCCGATGGCCGAGCCGTAGGCCAGCGCCTTCTGGAAGGCCGAGCCGGTCGCATCCTGGTAGACGGCGATGAGAGACGGCACGCCGCCGCCATCCTTATAGACCTCGCGGACGCGGTGGCCGGGGGCTTTGGGGGCGATCATGGAGACGTCAATGTTGTTGGGCGGCTGGATGGTGCCGAAGCGGATGGCGAAGCCGTGGGCAAACATGAGCATGGCGCCCGGCTTGAGATTCGGCGCGACGTTCTCGCGGTAGATGCGGGCCATGGGTACGTCGGGGGTCAGCATCATCACGATGTCGGCCTGGCGGACGGCCTCGTCCACCGTCGCCACGCGCAAACCGTCGGCCTCGGCCTTGGCGCGCGACCGGCTACTCTCCGGCAGACCGACCACTACATCCACCCCGCTGTCCTTGAGGTTGAGGGCGTGGGCGTGTCCCTGCGACCCATACCCAATCACGGCGACCGTCTTGCCGTCGAGATAGCTCATATCGGCGTGGCGGTCGTAGAAGATGTTAGCCATGCAAGCTCCTTAAAGACTGAGGATAACAAACTAAGGACTGATGACTAAAGACTGATGATTGATGATTGATGGTTGGAGAGGTGGGCCGGTGTAGGGGCGGGGTTTCCCCGTCCGAACGCGGTTGTCGCGGCCTGGGCAGGGCAACCTTGCACCTACAACCACCTCGCCAATGGGTTGTCACACCCCATCACGAGGCTGTGCCTCTCTATCAGAACAGAGCGTCTCGACTGTCATGCTGAACGAAGTGAAGCATCTCGCATTCGTAGACGAGACCCTTCACTTCGTTTAGGGTGACATTTAGAAGGGTTGCCGGATGCAGGGTTCTCATTTCAAGCGTGGTTTCACCGAGGGTGAAGCGTTACAGGTTAATGTCATTGACTTTGACACGGATATAGTTCATCCTCACGGTGTCGTCAAGCTGTATACCGTGGCGGACCTGATTGTTGCCTCAAACAGGGTTGTGATCTGTGACCCGTATGAGGTGTATGATGAGGTAGTCCGAGTTTCGATCCCGACCCAGCCGGGCAGATATCCAGTCATAATGAGCGCGGCTCAGACGCCAAGGTTCCAAACGCTACTGTATGCCATGCTAAAGTTAGAAAGTACGGCCCCACTGCGATGGGAACTGCTTGGCGAGTACACCACCTCTTATGTTCGGGGTAGTTTCATGGACGGCATAGTGGCTGACTTCTTGAGTAAAAGAGTCGAGCAAGAGGAAGACTACGTCGAGTATGTAGACTCACTGGTCGTAGAGCAACTCGTCCAACACGACAGCAATGGCTGGAGTTGGGCTGATGTTCAAATCCGCTCTGATATTGATGCAAATTTTGTGCTATTCGATGGGCTACCGAGTACCGGGAGTTTCGAGGTTTTGGGCGGCTATGATGGATTTGGAGAGCTTTCGCAAGTCGTAATTGATTATCGAATGATCCGCAATGAAGAATGAAATAGGGGGTAACTTATGAGCCACGCGAACACATTCCGAGCACGACTCGAAGATGCCATGCAGCGTACCGACAGCCTGTTGTGCCTTGGGCTGGACCCGGGGCTACCGGCGGGGGCCGACGCGAGTGGGCTGGTCGAGGCCAACGCCCGGCTGATTGAGGCGACGCGGGGGTTGGTGTGCGCCTACAAGCCTAACCTGGGCTTCTACCTGGCCTATGGCGCGGCGGGCGTGG
>JAHCIP010000492.1 GCA_026129165.1 Anaerolineae bacterium | reverse complement strand
GCCGATCGGTCGGCCATCCGCCCCCAAAGCGTCACGGTGAAGGGCTGGTCGTCGTCCTTGCGGAACACAGCGTAGGCGCTGCTGTTGATGAAATCCCACGGGAACAGGCACGGCGCTTCCGGCAAGCCCTGCTGGGCCATAGGCTCGATGAGGGGAAGCATATTGAGCATGAAATCAGCCAGGTACTGCTCGCTCACAAGGGTGTGGGGATGGCCCAGCGCCCACTGGCGCAACGGCGCCAGCCCCAGCGTTTCGAGCCAGAAGTGCCGCACATAAGATGGATTTCCGCTGGCACGGGAGGCCTCGGCGTAGTGGGTGCTGCAGGCGCCGTAGCTCGGTCCAGCCACCAGGCGGTCGACTTCTCGAGACTGGCCCAGATGATTCCACTCAGCCTTAAGCTGCTTGCCTTCGTCGTCCAGGGCTTTGACTGGCCAACTGTAGCCGGGGCCCATCGGTCCCGAGCGGGTGTAGGCGTGGACCCACTCCACGAGAAGCTGCTGAGCGCGGGGATCGCGCCAGCGGTGAAGCCAGGCGTAGAGCCAGTGGCGTCCCGCCTGGCCTTGCGGCGGTGCAGTGGACATGTGCTTCATCGGCTGGGCAAAGAGCTGGTCGGCGAACTCGCCGATGAGGCGGAGCAGACGCGGATCCTGAAAATCGGCGTAGACGTTCGTGGCGACCATCCAGCCGTTGGCGGGGTTGCGGTCGATCTGACCACTGAAGGTGTAGTCGTCGCGAGAACGGAACAACTTGAGCACTGACTCGGTCCAGTTCCAGATCAGATCAAGCGCCTGCGTGTCGCCTGTGAGGAAGTACATCAGGGCGGCATGCGTTTGGGCGCCCTGGTGTCCCCACAGTTCAGAGTACGATCCCCAGGGCACGTAGCCATCGCAGTGCCACACGGCGCCCGGCCAGCCACCGGTGTAGACGGGGACGGTGTCGGTGCGAAGATCCATCGGGTCATAGTTGACGGTGGCGGTGTCGAGAAGGCGGCGCGACTTGGCCAGCGCGTATCGCCAGTACTTGGCCTCGCCGGTGCGCAGGTACAGGCGCCAGGCGGTGGTGTCGGCGCCGTGATGGTAGTTGACCCGGGCGCGATGCAGGGCCGGAATGGATCCGCCTTTGACGTAGCCGATGTAGCCGTTGGGCCAGATGAATTGGCCAAAGGCGTTGTTGTCGGGAATGACCGCCATACTCCGGTCGAACATTTCGGAAATGCCCCGTTCGATCTGAGCATAAGCGGGGTGGCGGTCCGACAGCCCGTCGACCACCTCGCAGGAGGCGGACCAGCCTGGAGCCGCAACAGCGTGCGGATTCGTTTCGAACAGCACGGCGCTTCGATCCATGTCGCGAATGAAATCAGCGCTGTTCTTGACTGGCGCGGAGAACAGGTAGCGCAACTCCCCGGTCATGGCGGTTCCTGTGCCGTAGCCGCTGCGATTATCGCCGCCCCACCGCCAGCGCATGCCGGGGGTCAGAGCCTTGAACTCCTCCACGGCCGTGAAATAGTCGTCAGGAATCTGGAAGTCCAACAACTCGCCCTGGTGAAGCCACCGGAGATTGACGAAGTCGAGGATATCGAGACCGGAGGTGAAGGTCTGCATACCGTGGCGAGGCCAGGCGCGCCAGGTCAGGCGGTTGTTGCCGACCTCGATCTCCTTGGGAAAAAGCTCCCAGAAATTGCGTTGCGCCACGGCTACGGCGCCCCGGGGACCGTATCCACCGAACCATCCGTAGGCTCGGACACCCCAACTGTCCTCCAGGCTGTGGCGGCTGCGGAGGATGGCGCCGCTCTGGGAGTCGCGGACGAAGAATCGGTTCCAGCGATCTGCCAGAAGATGAATGGCGCCCTGCGACGGCAGTTTCAAGGGCGCCTCCCAATTGGTGTAGGTCACGCCCGCCTCCTCGAGTGCGATGGGACTGACGGCAATGCCGAGGTCGCGGACGCGCATGTCGCGCTCCAACGTGTCCCAGGTCAGGATGAAGGTGTGGTTGACGTCGATCTCGCTGCGCCCGGCGCACAGGGTGATGCGGGTGACGAACTTGCCGGCACGGTCGCCGTCGTCAGCGACGGTCCGTCGACGCGCAGTGTGGCACGCAATGGGCCGGCTGCTTCCACACACGCACCTGCACTTGGCGATCCAGCACGCGCGGAAGGTCTTGCCCGCGGCGTTGACCCAGTAGGGGCCATCCTCGGCGCCGGCTTCGATCAGGCACGTCTTGTCGGCGGTTCCGTCTTTGCCAATCAGGCGGATCTCGTCAAAGAGCCGAAACTGCTTGCGGTTGATAACGGCCCGGAGGCGGCCGTTGGCCAGGACATACGCCTCGGGGGACTCCATCACGGTGACCGAACCAGGTGCGGTGACGCCGGCGGGGCGGCCAATCTCCAGGACATATCGACGCGGTTGGCCTTCGTCGTATGCCGCCTGGAAGTCCAAGCCCAGCCACCGAATGGCGCCGTCCTTTGACCAGCGGGCGCGCACAGTGGTCTGGCAGGGAACCTCCACTTCGTTTTCCAGCATGCGAACCTGCATCGCATCGTGCAGTAAGCCATTGGGCATGGGAATGCCGGTGCGGATGGGAATGCCCTTCTCACTGCCCAGAACCGGAGCGGCAAAAGTCTCGATCGGCACGCGCACCGGCAGTACGGGGAGCGAGAGAGCCAATGCTTCCAGACGGAAAGGCGTCTCGGCGCTCGCCACCGTCTCCCCTTGGGCATTGATGAGGATGGCCACGACTTTCGATGCGCCTGTCGGGGCGTTCTTCAAGTCGAGATCAAAGGCGATGTGGTCCGATGCCGTGAGGGCAACTTCCGTCGGAGCCGAGAGGATGGCTCCGTCAGGCGCCTGCGCCCAGACACGCAAGCGGTGTTCCTTGAGGCGCTTCTGCGCCAGCAGGGCCGGAGGATTGACCACCGCCAGGCCCTGTCCTCTCCCATCCAATGGCGCGTAGACAACGCGGTCGAGGTAAAGCTTCAGTGTGGGCGGTTCCTGGGGGTGAAGGGCCACCGGAGCGTTGACCGGCACTTCCCGCAGATTCTTCAGCCACTGGGCCTGTACTGAGATTGGCAGGATCAGACATGTCAGAACCGCTGCTACGTAGCGCATGGCAGAGCATCTCCTGAGGCCGGCAATGGCGGACGGAAACCTGATCTTGCGCGTCCCCCCCCGCAACCGGCCCCGTACTGCGGGCAGGGATCAAGCGTGGCGGCGAGAGGCAGTATCATGTCCAACACCGGCGAAGTCAAATATGATATCTTATATCTTATACTTTGGACCGTG
>JAHCIP010000491.1 GCA_026129165.1 Anaerolineae bacterium | reverse complement strand
TCGCCGTCAGTTGCAGGATGCCCGCCAGTTCCACGCTGACCTTATCGCCCAGGAGAACAGCCCGACGGCGTCCCACGTCGAAACGGTGTGCGTCTACGGCACGAAGAATAAGACGACGACGACGGGCCGGCTGCTCACCACCGCCAACGGTTGGGACGTGGAGTGGCTGACGAGCGAGGCTGGCGACGGCACCGTGCCCGTCAGTAGTGCCCTTCATCCGACGCCTGTCCAATTCCCCGTCGCCGCCGCCCACATTGACGTCTACATCCACCCTCAGACGGCCCTGCTGCTCGAACACGAACTGGTCACCAAGTACACCGCGCCGCAGCGAGCCTTCCTGGAGACCCTCCTCTACGCGATCCAGTTCGAGCCGGCCAACAAGACCTACCGCCCTGGCGAGACGGTTCGGGTCTGGGTGACGGTCACGCGCCGCGACGACGACACGCCCGTCACCGAGGCGGTTATCGAAGTGACGATAGAGTGGCGCGAGGCGCTACCCGCCTCGCCGGTCGCTGGCCCCAGCGGGCCGCAGCCCACGACAACGCTGACGCTGAACGCGGCCAGCGGGCGCTATGAGAGTACGCTGCCCGCGCCGGCCGCCGAAGGCTACTACACCCTCCTCGCCCATGTGACCATTCCGGGCCCCACCCCCCTGGACACTGAGACGGCGGACCTGGCGGAGTTGGTGGTGATTGATAGCATGAGTTTGGAGTAACCGACACAAGGAGAAGCCCATGCCCGAACTCGGCCCCTGGCCCTTAAAGAACCAGTTGACCGATGTGTTGCTGAAGGACAACCGCATCAACCCCAACGCCGAGAACAACTGCGGCCCCACCTCGGTGGCGATGACGCTGGAGTATCTCACCGGCGTGGACATCCCCGCCGACCTGATCAAGACCATGCTCTACGGGCTGGACTTCAAGGGCTACACCTTCATGAACGACCTGTCAAAGTTCATGCGGGAGCGCGGGGGGACGGAGTGTGAAATCCACACCGGCGATGCCAATACCCTGCTCCAGCCGGTCGTCCGCCAGTCCATTGACCAGGGCTACCCGGTCATCGTTCTCTATTTCTGGGACATCAACCAGGCGCAGAGCGGCCACTTCGCGCCCGTCGTCGCCTATGACGACACGGGCTGCACCCGCGCCAACCCGTGGGGCGGGGTCATGGAGCACTGGGCGTGGGACAAGTTCGAGCAGTGGCAGAAGATGGGCAACTGTATCGTGATCAAGCGCAAGCGGGACCCTTATCTGGACGGTCAATCGCGCGACTTCGTGGACAACCCGCTCATCGAGGGCATGAACCAGTTGCGCGAGGAGTATCCAGGCTACTTCGAGCGTGGGGGGTAAGACGGAAGTGTATGCTTTCAACCTCCCGAAGGTTGTGAACCTTCGGGAGGTTTGCTGAGGAGTGGTTGAATGTCTTTCGGATTGGGCGGCGGGCTGGGTATCGGGCCAGGGCGGGCGTTACGCGAGTTGGGCGGGACGGGCGACGAGGGGCCTCTGTTCAGCCGGCGCGTCGTCGGGCGGTTGCTGGCCTACGTGCGGCCTCATGGGCTGCCAATGGGGCTGGCCGTGTTCACCATGCTGATTGCGTCGGCGCTGACGCTCTGGGCGCCCTACCTGGTCAAGCAGGCCATTGACGGGCCGATTGCCCAGGGCGACCTAGCCGGGCTGGGGCGCATCGCCCTGCTCACCACCGCCTCCTTCGTCAGCCTCTATGTCGCCAGCGTCGCTCAGTCCTGGCTGCTCAACTGGACCGGCCAGCGCATCCTGGGCAACCTGCGGGCCGACCTGGTGCGCCACCTCCAACAACTGCCGCTGGCCTACCACGACCAGCACCTTGTCGGCGTCACCGTCTCGCGCGTCATCAACGACGTGGCCGTCATCAACGACCTGCTGTCCGAAGGCTGGATCGTCCTGTTCGGGGACTTGCTTCTCCTCGTCGGCATTATTGTGGTCATGGTGTCGATGAGTCCGAAACTCGCCCTGCTGACCCTGCTGGTCCTGCCTCTCATGGCTGGCGCGACCGCCCTCTACTCGCGCCACGCCCGTTCAGCCTTCCGCCGCACCCGCACCAGCATCGCGGCGGTGGTCGGCGGGCTGGCCGAGGACCTGTCGGGCATTCGCGTCATCCAGGCGTTCGCCCAGGAGCAGGCGGCGCAGGATCGCTTTGAGGTCGTCAACCAGGCCAACCGCGAAGCCTATGTCGAGGCCATGTCGCTGTCGTATCTCTTCCTGCCCACCATCGAGTTCCTCGGCATGGTAGCGACGGGCGCGGTGCTCTGGTTCGGCGGGCAGGCCGTGACAGGCGGCGAAGTGACCATTGGCGTCCTGGTCGCCTTCCTCTCGTATGTCAGCCGCTTCTTTCAGCCCATCCAGGAACTCAGCCGTCTCTACAACACCCTCCAGTCCGCCATGGCCGGCGGCGAGCGAGTGGTCGAACTGCTGGACACGCCAGCGACGGTAGTAGACCGCCCTGACGCCCGCGAGATGCCGCCCATTGTGGGTCAGATACGGCTGGAGGATATCTCCTTCCGCTACCGTGACGACACACCCGAAGTGCTGCACCACGTCAATCTTCTGATTGAGCCGGGGCAAACCGTCGCCCTGGTCGGGCCGACGGGCGCGGGCAAGACCTCCATCGCCAACCTCGTCGCCCGCTTCTACGACGTCAGCCAGGGCGCGGTGTGCATTGACGGCGTGGACGTGCGCGACGTGACCCAGGCGTCGCTGCGGCGGCAGATGGGCCTCGTCCCCCAGGATCCCTTCCTGTTCATCGGCACGCTGGCCGAGAACATTCGCTTTGGCCGCCCCGACGCGACCGACGCCGAGGTCGAGACGGCGGCGCGGCTGGCGAACGCCCACGACTTCATCACTGCCCTGCCCGACGGCTACGCGACGCGCGTCCAGGAGGGCGGCGTCAACCTGTCGGTGGGCCAGCGGCAACTGGTGTGCATCGCCCGCGCCGTCCTGGCCGACCCGCGTATCCTCATCCTAGACGAGGCGACGGCCAACGTAGACACTGTCACCGAGGCGCTCATTCAGGCGGCGCTGGAACGACTGCTGAGTGGCCGCACGGCCCTCGTCATCGCCCACCGCCTGAGCACCATCCGCGACGCTGACCTGATCTGCGTCGTCCAGGATGGGCGCATCGTCGAACGCGGCCGCCACAACGACCTGATCGCCCGTCGCGGCGTCTACGCCATGCTCTACGAGCGCCAGTTCGTCGCCCAAGCCCAGGATTAGACAGGCTTGTAGGACAAGCTACTGTTTTGATACGTG
>JAHCIP010000490.1 GCA_026129165.1 Anaerolineae bacterium | reverse complement strand
ACCCGACCGTCTGCGCGACATGCTGAACGAGCGCCGCGTGCTCACCACACGGCTCGATATCAAGGCCCCAGACTATATCTGGGTTTCGGTCTATGTCAAGGCGCATCCTCTGCCCCGCGCCGACCGCACGCGGGTCCAGGAGAGGGTCAAAGCCGCCCTCTACACCTTCTTGCACCCGGTCTATGGCGGCCCGGACGGACGCGGCTGGCCCTTCGGCCAGTCCCTGCGCGTGGATACGGTCTACGCCCTGCTGCGGTCGGTCGAGGGCGTCAACTACGTTAGCGAGGTCCAGTTGTACCAGGTGGACATGAGCGACCGCGTGAACCCGCGCCGCTTTCAGTCCAATGACCGCTCCGGCGCCGCCTCCGAAGTCTCTGTGCCCCCGAACGGCGTCGTCATCTCCTATGTTCATGACGTGGCTATCGGCTGAGCCTGGCAGGTTGACAATATGATGAAATTAAGCACAATGAATGGCGCAGGGCAAATAGCAGTGGATCAACGGGCGAGCCGCCTGCTCCACTACCTGCCCGCCATCTACGATGATAGCGAGGATGACGAGCCGTTTCTCGCCCGCTTCCTGCTGATCTTTGAAACCATGTGGCAGCCGCTGGAGGAGCAGATTGCCCACCTCTACGCGCTGTTCGACCCGCACCTGACGCCGGCCGAGTTGCTGCCCTGGCTGGCCCAGTGGGTGTGCCTGGGGCTGGACGAGGCGCTGCCCCTGGCGCGGCAGCGCGAACTCGTGGCGAACATGGTGGATATTTACGGTCGGCTGGGGACGGCGGGCGCGATGCGCGATTATCTAAGGCTTTATCTTGGCGTCGAGCCGCGCATCCTGGACCTGGCGGATGAAGCGGGTCAGCCCCTCCCGCCGTTCCATTTCCAGGTTCGGCTGCCGATGGCTAAACCCGACGCCGACCTGGACGACCGCATTCGGCGTATCATCACCCGGCTGAAACCGGCGCATACGGTCTATGAGCTGGTGTACGATTCCGTTCCAGTGAGTTGACATGGCTGCTTCAACCCGTGCATCCTTCACCCCGCAGCGGCTGACGCTGGGCGCGGGACAAAGCGCGACGGCGCGCCTGATCCTCCAGAACCTATCCGACGAGCCACGCTCCTATCTCGTTGAGATGACGGGCGCGGCGGCGGGCTGGGCCAGGCTGGACCAGGACCAGGTCTCGCTGTTTCCGGGGGACGAAAGCACGGTTCGGCTCACCGTCACCGCGCCCGTGGACATTCCCTCGGGCGTGACCGGCCTGGCGGCCGTGGCGAAGGACGCCCGCACGGAGGGCGTGGCGGCCCGCGCCGAGTTAGCGGTAGAGGTCACGGCCCCTGTGGCGGCCCCCCCCTCCCCCCCTGAAGCGCCGTCAGGCGAATCGCCCGTCGGCGTCGAGCCAGGCCGACCACCTGAGACTCCGACCGCGCCCCCCCGCCCCCCATCTGGCTCTGGCCAGCCCACCACCCCGCCCATCCCGGCTCCCCCGCCCGGCCGGTCTGGCTTCACCGCTGTCCGCCTGACCATCGCGCCCGTCCCCGGCCCGGACCCTGGCGCCCCCCCGCGCGAATGGCTGCTGACGCTGGAGAATATCGGCCAGCGGTTGGATGCCTTTGGCTTTCGCATCACCGGCCTGACGCGCGAGTGGTACACAGTCGCGCCGCGCGAGGTACGGCTGCATCCTGGGCAGGTCGCCCCTGACCCGGCCCGCCTGACCATCACGCCGCCGCCAGACGCGCCCGCGGGCGAGCGCCCCTTCACGGTGACGGCCTATTCCCTCAGCGACGACAACGCAGCGGACACGCGCCCCCTCACACTGGTCCTCCCACCGCGCGGAAACGCCAGCCTGTCCGTTGTGTCTGGTCCCAAGGAGACGCAGGGCCAGGCCCAGTTCGAGCTGGCCTTGACCAGCCGCCCCGACAGCAACATTCCCCAGGATATTAGCCTGACGGCGCAAGACTCGTCGGGCGGCTGCCAGGTGCGGTTGGAACCGGACCATGTCCGCCTGCTAGCGCGCCAGGCTTCGCGTGTCCGCCTCATCATCGTTCCACTGCGGCGCTTAAACCAGGGGGAACGCAAGACGTTTGAGATCGAGGTCGCGGTGACGGCCAGCGCCGGGCAGGCCCCCGCGCCGCTCAAGCTCCCGTTTGTCCAGGTCGGCACCCCCCCGCCCATTGTCCGCCTCCCCATCGCGGAGCAGGCGGACCGGCTCAAGGCTGATTACACCGTCGAGGTGACCAACCCGGCCGAGGTCGAAGTGGGCTACCAGTTCCGCGTGACGGCCCAGGAAGCGGGCTGCGCCTATGTCTTCGACCCCCCCACCCTGCGCGTTCCCGCCAAGACCACCCGCACGACCAAGCTAACCGTCCAGGCGCAGACTTTTCTGGAAGGCGGGGACAAGACGTATCGCTTCGCCGTCGAGGCGTTGTTCGAGGGCGAAGCCGCCCCCGCCGGCTCGGCCCCCGGTGTTTTCCGTCAGACGTACCTGGACCCGGTGTTGCTCAAGCTAATACCGGACAAGCCCCTTGAGACGCGCGGCAAAGGCCGCTTCGTCGTGCGGGCGGTCAACCAACTCACTACGCCGGTCACCGTCACCCTGGAGCCAGTGGACGAGCAGGCGGCGCTGGATTTCAAGCCAGGGGAGCAGACCGTCAATCTACGGCCTGGCGAAGAGCTTGACACCAAGTTTACGGCGCGCTGCAAGGATGGACTGGACGCTGGACGGCGCAACCACGACTACACGGTGCGCGGCTACGTAACCGGGCGCGGCACACCCGCTGCCGTCAAGGGGCGCATCGTCCAGCGGCCGCCGCTAATTAAGTGGCGAACTATCCTGGGTCTACTGGCGCGGCTGGTCTTCCCGCTGCTGGTGATCCTTTTCCTCTGGCTTGGGTTGCACATTGTCAACGAACTGGGGGTGGCCGACCGGGTCACGCCGCTCGGACGGGTGGCCCGCCTGATTACGGGCCTTGATCCGGTGGCGAAGGTCATTGGCTGGCAGTCACCGTTCTATGGCTGGAATCGAATGTTTGACCCTAACTGGCAGTTCCAGCGGCTGGCCTACCAGCTCGCCGACCTCGTGGTACGGGTGTTACCTATCCTCCAGCGTTAACACCAAGGATGCTTTATGCCGGACTCGGTGCGTCTCACTCTCGAAGCCGACCACCTCCGCGTCGCCCCTGGCGGCACGGCCACCTTACCCTTCCACCTCAGCGGCGGTGAAACAGCCGAGGCCGTCCAGATCGAGGTGCGCGGCCTGCCGCGCGGCTGGGCGAGCGCCGCCCCCGCTG
>JAHCIP010000049.1 GCA_026129165.1 Anaerolineae bacterium | reverse complement strand
AGCAGGGTGTGCGATAGTGGCGCAGTGGCGGACGACGCTGGCGCCAGAAGGCATCCCAGCGCTGGCTCAGGACAAGGGCGCGCAGATGAACCATGGCTTTGGCGCCAGCGGCCGACCAGCGCATGCCCGCCTGCTTGAGCCGCAGCGCCACCACGCGCTTGCAGGCACTCTCGACCGGCCCGCTGCCGATCTGATAGCCCTCGGCCCGAAAGTGGGCATAGCGCATGCGCTGCCGATTAGTCTCAAAGTAGGCCCGCTGCTCGGCGAGAGCGTGGCGAGCCGCCGGTCGAAATTGCGCGGCTGCGTCAAACGCCGCCAGCATCATGTCGAGTTGGCCCGCCCACAGTTCGTCCAGCCGGCCCTTCACCCAGTGCTTGGTCTCGTCGTTGCCCTCGCCATACAGCGCGTTGCCCGCCGCCCAGACGTGTTGGCTAGCATGGTACCAATCGACAATCTCGATCGGTTGATAGGCCCCGAACTGGCTATCAGCAATGTTCCAAATCCAACTCGCACCGTCGCCCAGGATAACCACTTGGTCGGTCTTCTCGACACCGCGCTTGGCCGCTTCGACCCACATCGGCTTGCCGAAGTCCTTGGCTTCGGCCTGAGTGGCAATGTAGCTGGCGTTGACGGCACGCAACTGACCCTCCGGGTACTCTGCGCTCGGTGGTTGGCGCTTGACCTCATAACAGGTGCCGACCTTCAGCTCATGCCAGCCATCCTGCATCGGGGTGTTGATGCCATCCATACTGACATACAGCCGCTCGGGCACCTGCGCTGGGCCAGATGGGAGTTGACCCGCCCAGGCAGCTTCACACTCCGCCTGTTGGAGTTGGGCAATTTCGGCCCCCACCGTCTCGGCCACTTGTTGAGCCGTCGTCGGTGCGACAGCCACCCCGCTCAAGCGCTCGACCAGTTCGACGGCCGCCTCAAATGGCAGATGGGCACTCGTCAGACACAGCGCTTCTTGCAGTCCCAGGCTGAGGCTGGAGGCGCCCAGACCAAGCTGCTCATCCACCGGGATGGCGTGCCCATGACACTTGGCATGATAGTAGTAAGGTCGGGTCAGCTTTACCTCACCCGTCAGCGTCACCACCTGTTTCGTCCGACGCTCGTGGACTTTCATCGGCTGACCGCAGCCGCACAGGGGGGGAAAGCGGAGCCTTCCGCGCTTCGCTGTCCACGAGTTCTTCCAGAACCTGCGCCCCCAGGCGCCGTAAGACCCCCAAGACTGTCTGCTCCATCTCGGCCAGTGTGTGCGGCGGCTGGCCTCCACCCGACCACTCCGCCAATTGCCGCATCTCTTGGCGGGCGAGCCGCTCAAGGCGCTTGCTCAGTTCGGCCTGCTCGCTTGGATTGCTCGGATGGCTGCTCTGGCTCATGCTCCCCTCCTGGCGTGGATGTCAGCCTAGAGCTTACCACCCTCTCCCGCTTTTACAAATCTTGGATGCACCCATTACCACAAATAGCCGATGCGAGGCCTCAATGCGCGCTCGGAGATGGGGAGTGGTCAATGCGCTGGAGGAGCCGCCAGGCCCACTCGTGGGCGCGGGCGAGGGCGGCCAAATCCACCTTGTCGAAGGTGTCGCTCATCTGGTGCCAGTGCGCGCCACTCACGAGGTCACCCTCAGCGGGCCGCGCGTCGAGGATGATGCCCTTGAAGCCTCGAGTGATGACGTGCCAGGTGTCGGTGTACGCGCCGCCAGGGTGCTCGGGACCCAGGAGGCTTGACCTCGCCCCCGGCCCCTCCCCTGGTAAGGGAGGGGTTTTCTCTCCCGCCTCTTCTCCCCCTTCCCTCGTAGGGAAGGGTGGCGGGGGGTTAGGTCCCACCGCCACCTCCCGCGCCATCTGGAGTAATTCCGGCGTGTAGTGGATCGGGTAGACTAGCCCCTCGCTCAGGTTGAGGGTCGGCTCGCCGACGCCCAGCTGGTCGAAGTTGATGAACAGGGCGTCGCGGAGTTCGTCGCCGTGGCGGTCGAGGAAGGCGGCGCTGCCATACGCGCCTAGCTCCTCGCAGCCCGTGTTCACCACCCAGACCTCAGTGTGGTCCAGGGGCGACTGGGCCAGCCGTTCCGCCACGGCCAGCACGGTCGCCGCGCCCGAAGCGTTGTCGTTGGCGCCGGGCGTGTAGGGCGTGCGGTCGGCGTGGACGAGCATCCCCAGCGCCCAGCTCTGGAAGGCGATGAGGGGGAGGCGGAGGGCGTGGAGTAGCCGTAGGCTTGACCCCTCCCCTAAAAAGGGATGGCCGTCAACTCCCATTTCTTCTCCCTCTGCCCTGGCAGGGAAGGGGGCCGGGGGGTTAGGTCTCACGGCCAGCAGGCTATACAGCAGGGCGCTGCCGACCAGGCTGACCAGGGCGCCCGTCAGGCTCTGGCCGAAGATCCACAGCCAGCGGGCCGAACTGTAGAAGACCGGCGTGCGGTGGGTGTCGAGATGGCCGAACAGGACAACGCGCTGGCGGACTTCGCCCCTCGGCTTCACCAGGCCGACGACATTCTGGGATGGGCCGCTTGGCGACAGATGCCGGCCCCAATGGTCGCGCAGGGTAGCCTCGCGGAAGAAGGCCCACGCGCCCAGGGCATTGAGGGCGGCGGCTAACCCCATCATGCTGGCCCTCCCCGACGAAGGGAAGGAACCACCTCCCTCTCCTCGTAGGAGAGGGTTGGGGAGAGGTCCGAGGCCGGCCAGCGCGTGCCCTAGCAACCCGGCGATAAACGCCCAGGTGTACGGGCGGTAGGTCGACCGGCCGCTGGTGAAGTTCTCCAGGTGGGGGTAGGCGAGGCCGGCGCGGGTGAGGACGGTCAGCGCATACTCGGCGGCGCGGCGTTCGCCTTCATAGGTCGAGGGACGCGGGCCAATGTCTACCGCGAGGGCGCGCACGTGGTTGTAGGCGCGGTCAGCCCAACGCTGGCTCTCAGAGGAGACGAGGGGATGGGTAGGGGGCATAGGCTTGTTCCTGCCGGGGAGTGGGGGCGCGTCAGGGCCGCTGCTTGACGTTGGCGTCCAGGAAGGCCAGCGTCTCGCGCCAGGCATCCTGGGCTGCGCCCGGCTCGGCCATCGCCTTCGGCTCGACAAAGGCGTGGCCGACGCCTGGATAGATCGTTACCTGGTGGCGGATGCCGGCCTGGGCCAGCGCCTGCTTGAACCCCTCCACCTCGGCCACTGGAATCTGTCCGTCCTGCGCCCCGAAGATGCCCAGCACCGGCCCGCCCGTCTGGGCCAGCGCCCCAAACTGGCTCGGGTCGGTAATCAGGCTGCCATAGAACACCACCGTCGCGGCCAGGTTGGCGTTGCGTGTCCCATAGCGCAGCGCCATCTCGCCGCCGTAGCAGAAGCCCAGCACCGCCACCCGCCGTTGGTCGACCTGGGGGCGGGTGAGCACGAAATCGTAGGCCGCCTGGAGGTCAGCCATGACGCGGCCCTCCGGCGTGTTGAGGCGGAGCCATAGAGCGCGGGGGATGAGGCGCGTGGCCTGGCCGCGATAGGTGTCCGGTACAAAGACGACATAGCCCTGCGCGGCCATCTGGTTGGCCTTCTCAATCAGCGGGTTGGTCAGCCCCCACCACTCGTGGATCATGATGACGGTGGGAAAGGGGCCGGGGCCGGGCGGCGTCTGAAGGTAGCCAACCAGCGTCGTGCCGTCGGGGCCGGGGAACGAGGTGTTGGACAAGTCCTTGGCCTGCTGCCCAAACGACGCCTCGGCCCACACAATGCCGGCCAGCAAGATGGCGGATACCACGAGCAGAAGAACCAGCGAAATGAGAATACGCCGTAGCAATCGCATGAAGGTCTCCAGGGAACCATGGGATACTCTGCTGAGATTATAGAGCTTTCCCGGCGCAGAGGATAAACTGCAAGACTTCTGTAACCTTTGCCGCTTGCGAACATCCGCTGACGTGGGTATAACGTAATGAAAGAAGAGAGGGTAATCGGGAACTATGCTTCGCCTTAGACTTGTATTGAGTATCCTGGTGCTTTTCGCCCTGGCAGCGTGCGCGCGCCGGCCCCGCCCGCCGCCCAGGCTCCCGCGGCACGACGGCCGCGCTAGCGGTGCTCGCCACTACCGCCGTCGTTCCACCGACCACCGCGCCCACCGCCGCCCAGGTCCCCGTGCCGACCGCCGCGGCCGCGACGGCCACAACAGCAGCCGTTCCACCGACCACCGCGCCCACCGCCGCGCCAACGATACAGGCCCAGGCGCAGGCCAGCGCCGAGGTCAACCTCCAGTCGGGCCGTCTGCCCGGCGGTGAGTGGTTCATCGGCAACCCGGCCGCGCCCGTCACCGTCGTGGACTACTCCGACTTCTTATGAACGACCTGTCGTTTCCACGTGCTGGAAACCGAGCCGAAAATCCGCGAGGAGTTTGTCAAGACGGGGAAGGTCAAGTATGTCTTTCACCACATCCTGGACCTGGGGTCCGACCGCCACTCGCAGGCCGCCGAGTGCGCCGGCGACCAGGGCCAGTTCTGGCCGATGCACGAGTTGCTCTATGAACAGCAGGACAAGCTGACCGGGCGCAACCTCGACGCGGCCCTCATCGGACTGGCGCGGGAGTTGAAGCTGGACGAGGCCCAGTTCACCCAATGCTTGACGAGCAACAAGTACGCGAAGCTGGTCAAGGACGCCCACGACACGGCCAAGGCGCAGGGCATCCGCATCCGCCCGACGTTTCAGATCGGCCAGCGGCGCATCCAAGGCGCGCTCCCCTGGCCCCAGTTCCAAGCCCTGCTGGCGGAGGTGACGAAGTAGAGGTTTAGTTGCCGCCTTGACGCCACGATGACGTTCAGGTAGAATCACTCACCATGAATACAACTATGGTCGAAAAGACAGTGACATACACGCTAGAGTATAACGGCCAGTTCGAGTTTGCTTGATAGGCTGGATGTGGGAAGCCAGCGAGGTATGACATGAGCCGAAGCGTGACGATTACCTTACCCGATGTAGTCTACGAGGCGGTCAAGCAATCCGCCGAGGCGACCGGCAGGACGCCTGGCGAGTGGATTGCGACTAAGCTAGCCGACTTAGTGCCGGGCGACAGAATCTCTGAGAACGGGAAGACGCCGACGCATCCCGTTATCCAGGCTATCCTGGAGCAGATGGCCCCCGAAATGGGACTAACTTACGAGGAGTTAGAGGCGCAATGGCACAGGCGCTACGGCCCTCAGGCGCAGCCACGCCTGACAGAAGCTGAACGGTCGGCGGATGAGGCGCGCCTGTTTCAATATATCGGGGCGGTTAGCGTAGGGCATCCATTGGGCGGCGACAACGACGGGATAGACGCTGACTTGGCTACCGAGTATACAGGTCGGCATGAGGACGAGCCTTAATGTTTCTCGATACGTCGGGGTTGTTCTGCGTCTTCCACCAAGATGAGGTTCAGCACGGAGAGGCCGAGAGACTGTTCCGAGTGGCACGGGCCAGGCTGACCCACAGCTATGTGCTAGCCGAGTTTGTCGCTTTGTGTCAGGCTCGCCGCCTCAATCGCGCCGCCTCTTTGGCGTTTGCCCGGGCTACCCTCGACAACCCAACTCTGGAGATCGTCTGGGTCAGTCAGGATATGCACCGTGTCGCACTGACTTATCTACAGTCTCGCTTGGACAAGTCCTACTCACTCTGTGATGCCGTTAGCTTCCTCCTCATGTACGAACGAGGGATGGTTGAAGCCTTGACGACCGACCATCACTTTGACCAGGCTGGGCTTCGACGGTTGCTCATTTAGACCGATACCCAGTGGGAGTGTTTCGGGTAAGCTTAGTAGGAGATACAGGCTGGCGTCGAACGAGTTAGCGGCACTTATGGAGCGGTTCGAACACCTCTCCCCTGCCGAGCAGTTGGACCTCATCGCCTACCTGGCGCAAAAGGCGCGGGCTAATTATGGGGTTCAACGACCCCGCCGCTGGTAGGTAGACAGTCAGGGTATCGCGCCCTATCCTCTGACATACGTTCCCCCATTTATTCCCTACCCGCGCGGCTAGGCGCGGCTGCACGTTCGGCTAGACGCATTGCGCCCAAAAACTCCCCGCCGGGCTACCCACCGGCTACCCGCCTGCCCGTTCCCCCGCTGCCCCATCTCCGCTATACTGAACGCACGCTTTATCCACCCTGTGCCAGGAGGACGACCATGTGGATGATGATGGTGCTCGCCATTATGTACATCGTATTAGCCGATGTGTGGGGTTCAGTCGAGGTCGCCTCCTATGTAAGCGTAGAGAGGCCGACGAAACGCTAACCATGCCCGTTAGCACGCGCGTCAAGCCCTGGGCATGTGTCCAGGGCTTGACTTTTTTGACGCACTGCATTATATTGGAGATAGCGAAAATTGAGCGTGACCGCCCTACAAAACCCCAAAGGAGGGGATGGTGATTAAGACTCATGCCGTAGACCTCTTGGGCCCTGTCAAGCCCGAGTGGAACGATATTCTGAGCGCCGATGCCCTTGAGTTTGTCACCGCGTTGGTCCGAGAGTTCCAGCCGCGCCGCCAGGAGTTACTCCAGCGCCGGCGCGCGCGCCAGGCCGACATCCAGGCGGGCCAGATGCCCGACTTCCTGCCTGAGACGGCCGCCATTCGCCAGGCCGAGTGGCAGGTCGCTCCGGCTCCGGCCGACCTGCGCAACCGGCGCGTGGAGATTACCGGTCCCACCGACCGCAAGATGGTCATCAATGCCCTCAACTCCGGCGCCAACGTCTTCATGGCCGACTTCGAGGACGCCAACACCCCCAGTTGGCACAACCTCATTGACGGCCAGGCCAACCTCTACGACGCCGTGCGCCGTGAAATTGAGTTCATCAGCCCCGAAGGCCAAGAGTACAGCCTCAAGGACCAGACAGCCACTCTCGCTGTCCGCCCGCGCGGCTGGCATCTACCCGAAAAGCATGTCTTGATTGACGGCCAGCCCATCTCCGGCAGCCTGTTTGACTTCGGCCTGTACTTCTTCCACAACGCCCAGGAGCAACTCAACCGGGGCAGCGGTCCCTACTTCTACCTGCCCAAGCTCCAGAGCCACCTGGAAGCGCGCCTGTGGAACGATGTCTTCAACTTTGCCCAGGACGCCCTCGGCATCCCGGCCGGCAGCATCCGCGCCACCGTGCTCATCGAGCACATCCTGGCGACGTTTGAGATGGAAGAGATTCTGTACGAATTGCGCGAGCACAGCAGCGGGCTGAATCTGGGTCGCTGGGACTACATCTTCAGTTACATCAAGGTCTTCAGCCACCGCTCCGACTTTGTCCTGCCCGACCGCGCCCAGGTCGGCATGACCTCCCACTTCCTGCGCTCGGCGGCCGAACTGCTGACCCACACCTGTCACAAGCGCGGGGCGCACGCCATGGGCGGCATGTCCGCCTTCATCCCGCGCCGCGACGACCTGGCCGCCAACGACAAGGCCATCAACCAGGTGCGGGTAGACAAGACGCGCGAGGCGGGCCAGGGCTTCGACGGCGCCTGGGTGGCCCACCCCGGCCTCGTGGGGCCGGTCAAGGAGGTCTTCGACGGCGCGTTTGAGGGCGACAATCAGTTGGACCGCGTACCGGAGGCCAATGTTACCGCCGCCGACCTGCTGGCCGTCACGCCGGGCGAGGTGAGCGAGACCGGCTTCCGCAACAACATTGACGTGGCCTTGCAGTACATCGAGGCGTGGCTGGGCGGACGCGGCGCGGTTGGCATCTACTACCTGATGGAGGACGTCGCCACGGCCGAAATCGCTCGCTCGCAACTCTGGCAGTGGCTGCACTATGGCGCGGCGCTAAACGATGGCCGCCGCCTCACGCCGGACCTGTACCGTGATATTCGGGCCCAGGAGGTCGCCAAGCTCGTCCACCGCCGCCAGACACACGCCTTCGCACAGGCGGTGGAACTCCTGGACGAACTGGTACTCAGCCCCACCTTCCTGGAGTTCCTCACGCTACCGGGTTACCAGCGCCTCGATTAGCCGATACTCAGGCCGGGGCCGACCCAGTGTTGGCCCCGGCGTTATCACACCCAAGAAGGGTGCTGGCCGTCGCTGGCAGTTCCCCCTGGTCGAGCGAAGCTCGCTCCCAGGCAGGGCTGAATGGTGTTGTGTCTTAGCCCTCTCTCCTGAAGGAGAGGGTCTCAATGGTGCTGCTACCCGACCGTCCTCTGGTCACGTGCCATGTTCTCTCGCTCGACCATAAAGGAGACATCTCATGTTTAGCCTCGATTACGCGCAACAAGTCAAAGACCTGCAAGAGCGCTGGGCCAGCGACGCCCGCTGGGCCGGCATTACCCGCGAGTACAGTGCGGAAGACGTCATCCGCTTGCGCGGCAGCGTCAAGATCGAGTACAGCCTGGCCCGCCTGGGGGCCGAACGGCTGTGGAACCTGCTCACCAGCGAGCCGTACATTCATACCCTCGGCGCTCTCACCGGCGCCCAGGCCGTGCAGATGGTGAAGGGCGGCCTCAAGGCCATCTACATGAGCGGCTGGCAGATCGCCGCCGACAACAACCTGGCCGGCCAGACCTACCCCGACCAGAGCCTCTACCCGGCCAACTCCGTGCCCGCCGTCGTGCGCCGCATCAACAGCGCCCTGATGCGCGCCGACCAGATTGACACCCTCCAGCGGCTCAAGTCAGGCAAGAATGGGAGCGAGCCGACCTACTGGTACGCGCCCATCGTGGCCGACGCCGAGGCGGGTTTCGGCGGCGTCCTGAATGCGTATGAATTGATGAAGGGGATGATCGAGGCCGGCGCGGGCGGCGTCCACTTCGAGGACCAGCTCGCCGCTGAGAAGAAGTGCGGCCACCTGGGCGGCAAGGTGCTCATCCCCACCTCCCAGTTCGTCCGCATGCTCAAGTCGGCCCGCCTGGCCGCCGACGTCATGGACATCCCGACCATCCTCGTCGCCCGCACCGACTCGCTGGGTGCGAACCTACTCACCAGCGACGTGGACGACTACGACAAGCCATTCACGACCGGCGAGCGCACCGTCGAAGGCTACTACTACGTCAAGCCCGGCATGGAGGCGGCCATTGCCCGCGGCCTGGCCTACGCGCCCTACGCCGACCTGCTGTGGTTCGAGACGTCGCATCCCGACCTGCACGAGGCCAAGACGTTCGCCGACGCCATCCATGCGAAGTTCCCCGGCAAGATGCTGGCCTACAACTGCTCGCCGTCCTTCAACTGGCAGCACTTCGACGACGAGACCACCTGGAGCTTCCAGCGCGAGCTGGGCCGCCTGGGCTACAAGTTCCAGTTCATCACCCTGGCCGGCTGGCACAGCATCAACTACCACGCCTTCGAGTTGTCGCACGCCTACGCCCGCGAAGGCATGCTCGCCTACACGCGGCTCCAGGCCCGCGAGTTCGCGGCCGAGGAGGACGGCTACACCGCCACCCGCCACCAGAGCGAGGTCGGCGTCGGCTACTTCGACGAGGTCGCCGTGGTCGTCTCCGGCGGCAAGTCCTCGACTACCGCACTCCACGGCTCGACCGAGGAAGAGCAATTCCAACACTAGCCATCACCTCTGTACCTCCACAGTTCGCGCAGACCTCCGAAGCCATCCCCGGCTTCGGAGGTCTGTTTTCGTAGCCACGACGGCGTCAAAGCCGGAGGTATAGGCAAGGGCAACAAGCTGTCAACGGATTTGAGAGCGGATTGAACGGATTATGTTGGCCCAAGACGGCTCAATCCGTTCAATCCGTGCTTAAAATCCGTTGACAGCTTGTTTGCAGCTTCGACATCCGTACTTTGCAACATCTCTGTACATTCCGGAGCCAGTTGCGTTTGTACCCATTTGGCGTTAATATAGACATGCCGCCTTATGACCTATAGAGACGGAGTCCCCCAGGAGAATGCCATGCAGTACGCGAAGTCGCTGAGTGGGTTCTTTGTCTCGGTCCTCCTGACACTGACTCTGGCGGTCGGCCTCGCCGCCGCGCAAGCGCCCCAGCCCTTCAAGGCTACCGCAGCCGCTACGACCCCCTTCCTCCTCTATCCCGTGGGCGGCGAGACGCTGACCGCTGGTAGCTCCGTCCAGATTCAATGGGACACCAACGGCGCCCCCGCGTCAACCACGTATCGCGTCGAGGTCACGAATACCTGTCGGGCCTCGGCCGATTTCTTTGATAATGTGGAGCACGGCGTCAACGGCTGGACGGTCAGCCATGTGGGTGGCAGCGGAGACTGGGGAATCGTAGCTGACGACTACTATAGCCCATCGCACAGCTTCTTTGCGTTGAGCGCCGAGACGGTCAGCGATATGTACCTGGTCAGCCCGTCCTTCAGGGTGAGCCAGGGGGCTATCCTCTCCTTCTGGCATTATTATGAGTTGGAAGACGGATTCGACGGGGGGGTGGTCGAGATTCGGCCGCAAGGCAGCCCGACCTGGACCGATCTGGGGTCCTTAATGCTGCAGAATGGCTATACAGGTCAAATTGACACTCGTTTTGGTAGCCCGATTGCGGGTCAGCCCGCCTTCACCGGCTTTGCCAACGACTGGGTCGAGACCCAGGTTAACCTCGCTGGCTATGCCGGTCAGACAGTCCAGATCCGTTTCCGCCAGGCGACGGACAGGAGCATCGGCGTATGGGGCTGGTATGTGGACGACATCCTGGTCGTCCACCAGGACTGGACGCTCGTAGGAACCTCGGCGCCTGGCGCGAGCGAGCTGACCTGGACGGTTTCTTCCCAGCCGGGCAGCGACTACTGCGTCCGCGTGCGCGGCGAGGCGGCCGGCTTCGACCCCTCGGCCTGGAGCAGCGGCGCCCCGTTTACGATCCTGGGGACAGGCCCGACTGCTACCCCTACGGTTACGGGAACGCGGCCCACCCCGACGCGGACGCCCCTCGTCTCGTCCACCCCTACCCGCACAGCCTCACCCACCCAAACGAGTCCGTCGCCCACCCGCACGCCGTCGCCCACCCGCACGGTGTCGCCCCTGTCGCCCACGCCTACGAGGACGGGCGAGCCAGGCGCTGATCTGGATGGCGGAGTCATCTTTATGGGGGACCGGGTGACGGGACGGATCAACGAGAACGCTGATAGCGACGTCTACTACTTTAGCGGCCTCGCCGGCCAGTCGGTGCGCATCGAGGTAAACGCCCTATCGCTGGACCTGAACCCGGCGGTGACACTGTTCTACGGCGCGCAGGTCATCCACAATGACGACGCCGCTGGCGAACCCAACGCCCGCATTGAGGTCTTCCAACTGCCCGCCACCGGCACGTATAAGCTTCTCGTGGCCTCTTCGCGCAGCGCGTCCAGCGGCGACTATGAGCTGCTGCTGAAACCACTCCACCAGGACAACGAGGTGGCCGCCGTCACCACCAGTTCCTCGCTCTACGTCTACAGCGCCAACGTGCCAGACCGGGTGATCTTCAGCGTCCTGGGCGGCGCGTTCCTGGGGTTTAGTCCCGACGGCCTATCGGCCGCCGTGACCACCCCCAGCAGTCTGTACCTGTACAGTACCCAGGAGCAGAACCAGGTCATTTTTAGTGTGCTGGGTGGCACGTTTGTCAGGTTCAGCCCGGATGGGGCATCGGCGGTCGTGACCACGCCCTCCAGCTTGTACCTCTACAGCCTGCGCGAGCCGAACCGGGTCATTTTCAGTGTGCTAGGCGGCACATTTGTCGGGTTCAGCCCGGATGGCTCCTCAGCCGTAGTGACAACAGCGTCGAGTGTGTATGTCTACAATGTCCGCGAGCTGGAGCGTGTCATCTTCAGCGTGTTGGGGGGGACGTTTGTCGGATTTAGCCCGGATAGCGCGTCGGCGGTGGTGACGACACCGTCGAGCGTCTACCTCTACAGCCTGCGCCAGGCCAACCATGTCATCTTCAGCGTGCTGGGCGGGACGTTTATCGGGTTTAGCCCCGATGCCGTCTCGGCGGTGGTGACGACACCGTCGAGTGTCTACCTCTACAGCCTGCGCGAGGATAACCACGTCATCTATAGCGTGCTGGGCGGGACGTTCATCGGGTTTAGCCCGGATGGGTCGTCAGCGGTCGTGATCACGCCCTCGAGCCTGTACCTCTACAGCCTGCGGGCGGACAACCATGTTATCTTCAGCGTGCTGGGCGGGACATTCATTGGGGTCAGCCCGGATGGGGCCTCGGCCGTCGTAACCACGCCGTCGAGTGTGTATGTCTACAGCCTACGGGCGGACAACCATGTTATCTTCAGTGTCCTGGGCGGCACGTTCGTCGGGTTCAGCCCGGATAGCGCGTCGGCGGTGGTGACGACACCGTCGAGTGTCTACCTCTATAGCCTCCAGGCAGACAACCACGTCATCTTCAGCGTATTGGGCGGCACGTTCGTCGGGTTCAGCCCGGATGGGGCCTCGGCGGTGGTGACCACGCCGTCCAGTGTGTATGCCTATAGTTTGCGGGCGGACAACCATGTCATCTTCAGTGTGTTGGGCGGTGTGTTTGGGGGGTTTAGCCCGGACGGCTCATCGGCATTGGTGACGACGCCGTCGAGCGTGTACCTCTACAGCCTGCGCGCGGACAATCATGTCATCTTCAGCGTGCTGGGCGGGACATTTGGCGGCTTCAGCCCGGATGGGTCGGCGGCGGTCGTGACCACGCCCTCGAGCCTGTATATCTACAGCCTGCGCGAGGACAATCACGTCATCTTCAGCGTATTGGGCGGGACGTTTGTCCGCTTCAGTCCGGATAGTGCGTCGGCGGTGATCACCACGCCGTCGAGCCTGTATATCTACAGCCTGCGCGAGGACAACCGTGCTCTGTTTAGTGTCCTCGGCGGCACGTTCATCGCCTACAGCTTCACCTTTGCCGGGGGCGCTGGCCCTGGGGGTGGGCCAACCATCGTGTTTATGCCCCTGATCGCGCGTGGCGCGCTCCCCCCCGCCGTGGGAACGGCCCCGCTGTCCGGGCAGGTCGTCAATGCCACCAATGCCCAGCCCCTCGCCAACGTCACCATCCGCATCCTCAACACCGCCCTCACCACAACCACAGGCGCGGATGGCCGCTATAGTTTCGCGGCCGTGCCCGCTGGCCCGCAGTATGTCTCGGCCAGTCTCAACGGTTTTGTGACGACACAACAGACCATCACTATCCAGCGCAATACGACCAACACGCTCAACTTCGCGCTGTCGCCCGTGCTGGCCGCCGGCGAGATGCGCATCGTCCTCGAGTGGGGCGAGCGCCCGGTGGATCTCGACTCGCACCTCTGGTTGCCGCAGGACCGCGCCTATCACATCTACTATCAACGCTTCGGTTCCCAGACCGTCTTCCCCTTCGCCGCTCTGGATGTGGATGACACGTCGAGCTTTGGACCAGAAACGGTGACTATTAAACAGCGGTTCCCCGGCCGCTACCTCTACGCGGTGTACAACTACCGCAACGACGCCTCGATGAATGTGTCACAGGCGCGGGTGAGCGTCTATGCTGGCGCGGCCCAAATCGGCCAGTACAACTTCCCCGGTGGGGATGGCCGCTGGTGGACGGTGCTGGCGATTGATGGGGCGAGTGGGCAAGTAACGCTCATCAACGCCGTCAACAACACCTGCCCCGGCTACGTCTGCGAAGGCGAGAACAAGATGGAGGGTCAGGGCGCCAAGCCCTGAATCTCTAAAAGGACTTACGCCGTGGGGGTCGCGCGGGGCTAAAGCCGCCGCGCTAGGCAGGCAAAGCCCCAAAGGGGCTAAGAATTCCAGCCCGCAGGGCTTCGTTTGCCTAGCCCAGGGGTTCAGCCCTAGGCGGACGACGCCGCGACCGAGTAAGCCCTGAATCGCTAAAGAGAGGTTTCATGCGCGATTTTCAGCCCAACACTATCATCGAGCCGTTCCGCATTCGGTCGGTCGAGCCGCTGCGCTTTACGACCTTTGAGGAGCGTGACCAGGCGCTGCGCCGCGCGGGCTACAACCCGTTCTTGCTCCACGCCGACGAGGTCCTGATTGATCTGCTCACCGATAGCGGGACGGGAGCGATGTCGTCGCGCCAGTGGGCGGGCATGATCGCCAGCGACGAGTCCTACGCCGGCGCGACATCCTTCTACAAGTTCGAGGCCGCCGTGCGCGACATCACCGGCTTCAAGCACGTCCTGCCCACCCACCAGGGCCGCGCCGCCGAGCACATCCTGTTTACCACCATCGCCCGCCCCAGCCACGTCATCCCCAACAACACCCACTTCGACACCACGCGCGCCCACGTCGAACACGCGGGAGCCGAGGCGGTGGATCTGGTCATTGACGCGGGCCATCACCCGCGCCTGATTCACCCGTTCAAGGGCAATATGGACCTGGACGCCCTGGCGAGTGTGATTCGCGAAACTGGCCCCGACCGTATCCCGGCCATCATGCTCACTGTGACCAACAACTCTGGCGGCGGGCAGCCGGTTAGCATGGCGAATATCCGCGCCGTCAGCGACCTGGCCCACCGCCACGGCATCCCATTCTTCCTGGACGCCTGCCGCTTTGCCGAGAACGCCTGGTTTATCAAGACGCGCGAGCCGGGCTACGCCGACAAGGCGCCGCTGGACATCGCGCGGGAGATGTTCAGCTATGCCGATGGCTGTACCATGAGCGCCAAGAAAGATGGCATGGCGAATATCGGCGGCTTCCTCGCCCTCAACGACGACGCCCTGGCCGCCCAGTGCCGAGGTCTCGAAATCCTGACCGAAGGCTTCCCGACCTACGGCGGCATGGCTGGCTATGACCTGGAAGCCATCGCCCAGGGGCTGTACGAGGCGCTGGACCCTCACTACCTGCACTATCGAATTCGCTCGATTGCCTACCTGGGCGATAAACTCGTCGCGGCGGGCGTGCCCATCGTCCAGCCCACGGGCGGCCACGCCGTCTACCTCGACGCGCGCGAAATGCTGCCCCATATTCCGCCCTTGCAGTACCCTGGCTGGGCGCTGAACAACGCGCTCTATCTCCTGGGTGGCGTGCGCGGCGTCGAAATTGGCACGGTCATGTTTGGCCTGCGCCCCGATGGCAGCGAGGGGCCAGCGGCGATGGACCTCGTGCGGCTGGCCTTCCCGCGCCGCGTCTACACCCAGAGCCACGTGGACTACCTGGTCGAGGTGATCCTGGAAGTTTATGCCCGGCGCGAGCGACTGCCCGGCTATCGCATCGTCTGGCAGTCGCCCACCCTGCGCCACTTTACCGCTCGGTTAGAGCCACTGTCGGAGAGTTGATCGAATCACGAAGCGCACAAAGGACACGAAGACACAAAGGTTGAAAGAATAGCGCTTCTGTCATGGGCCTTTATTTCAAGTCTTTGTGTCTTTGTGTCTTCGTGTCCTTTGTGATTCAATTAGATGATGCTGTCGAAAGGTAGTGGGTTGAATGGGGAATAAGGTCCTGCATCAAGTCAAACTCAAAGTCGGTAGGCTGATGACCATCCTTGCAGGTCTCGCCTGTCTGTTGGCTGCGTGTGTCCCCATGAGCCAGCCCGTCCCTGATGCGGCCACGCCCATCGCCCTGGCGCAGCCCTCGCCCAGCCCACTGCTGGCGACTGCCACGCCGACCCTCGTGGCGCAGCCCTCGCCCACCCTCTCACCCACTGTCCTACCGCCCACTCTCCCGCCCACCCCGCGTCCAATCACCCCATCCCCCACTGTGCAGCCAACTCTCCCGCCGACGGTGGCGCCCACCAACCCACCACCCACCATCTCACCTACCGCCCGTCCAACCAACCCACCACCCACGGCCTCCCCCACCCGGCTGCCCATCTTTGACACCCATCTCCACTACAGCCGCGATGTGTGGGCCACGCTGCCGCCCCAGGCGGTGCTGGCGAAGCTGGAACGGGCAGGCGTCGCGCGGGCGCTGGTGTCCAGTTCGCCCGACGACGGGACACGCCAACTCCACGGCCTGGCCCCCGACCGCGTCGTGCCCATCCTGCGCCCGTACTATGACGATGTCAACAGCGCCAACTGGTTCCAGATGCCGAAAGTCACGCCCTACCTGACCGAGCGCCTCAAGACGCCCATCTACCAGGGCATCGGTGAATTTCACCTGACGGGAACGGCAGCTACGGCGCCTGTCGTGCGCGCCGTGACGCGCCTGGCCGTCGAGCGCGGCCTGTTTCTCCACGTCCACGCCGACGCCCAGGCAGTGAGTATCATCCTGGCCGACCAGCCCACCGCTCGCATCCTATGGGCGCACGCCGGCCTGATCGAGCCGCCCGCCACGGTCGCCCGCCTGCTGGCCGATCATCCTAATGTCTGGGCCGACATCGCCATCCGCGAGGCCGAAATCGCGCCAGGGGGCAAGCTGGCTCCCGCCTGGCGCGACCTGTTCCTGGAGTACCCCGACCGCTTCACCATCGGCAGCGATACCTGGGTGCCCTCGCGCTGGGAGACCTACGAGCAGATTATTGACTTCGACCGCCAGTGGTTGGCCCAGCTTCCGCTCGACGTAGCCGAGAAAATTGCCTACCGCAACGCCGCCCGGCTGTTCGGTGCTGGCCCTGTCCTGCCCCAAGAGGCTGGACGGTGAAATCTAATCTAATGGCTCGCGCGTCTTGGGGATAATCGATATGTCATGCTGAGCTGAAGGCGAAGCATCTCACGTTCGTCAGGCGAGACTCTTCGCTCCGCTCAGAATGACAGTCGTAGACATTTTCATCTCGGGAGGGTTTTATGGCATCTTCGACGATGGCGGGGCGGGCGAGTGTGGCGCAGAGCGAGACGGCGGCCTTCGAACGGCTGGCCGGGCTGTGCGCGATTCTGGCAGGGGTCGCTATCTTCCTGTACTCGATCGGCTTTATTATCCTGCGCAACGACCTGGTCTATTCGATCTTCCAGATGCTCGGCGGTCTGCTGGTAACGGCCGCCATTATCGCGGTCTACGAACGGGTGCGCCAGGCGAGCGGGGGGTTCGCCCTGTGGGGCGTCGCGCTGTGGCTCGTCGGCACGCTCGGCTCGACGGTCCACGGCGGCTATGACCTGGCGAACGCCCTCAACCCGCCGGCCAGTAATGCCGCCGCGCTGGCGAACCTGCCCAGCCAGGTAGACCCGCGCGGCCTGCTCACCTTCGGCGTCGTGGGCCTGGGGCTGCTGGTGGTGTCCTGGCTGATGACTCGCACCGCTGGCTTCCCGCGCAACCTGGGCTACCTCGGCTATCTCCTAGCCGCGCTGTCCCTGGTGCTCTACCTGGGCCGCCTGATTGTCCTCAACGCCACCAGCCCCCTTATCCTCTACCCGGCTCTGCTGACTGGCTTCGTCGTCAACCCGCTGTGGCACATCTGGCTGGGCTTGACCCTCTGGCGCGGTCGATAGAAAAGTAGGGGCAGGCCTATGGGCCTGCCCCTACTGGCTGTAGCAGCCTCTGTAACATGTGCCTGCCCCAACAGGGCGAACACGCAGGTTCGCCCCTACACCTTCTTAATGACGCGGGCGGAAGCCTAGCAAGCGCAGACCGTTCAGCACGACGATGACCGTGCTCCCCTCGTGGCCGAACACGCCCAACGTCAGCGGCAGCACCCCAACAAAGGTGGATAGAATCAGCGTCAGGATGACGCCCAGGGCGAAGGTCAGGTTCTGCTTGACCACGCGCGTCGCCTGGCGGCCCAGCGCGATGGCATAGGGCAGACGGGTCAGGTCGTCGGACATGAGAACCACGTCGGCGGTTTCCAGCGCCACGTCCGTCCCGGCCGCACCCATGGCGATACCCACCGTCGCCGCCGCCAGCGCCGGCGCGTCGTTGACGCCGTCGCCAATCAGGGCCACCGTCCCATACTGCTTAGCGAGGTCCTTGACCATGCGCACCTTATCGGCCGGCAACAGTTCGGCGTGCATCTCGTCCACGCCCGTCGCCTGCGCCATCGCCTCAGCCGCGCGGCGGTTATCCCCCGTCAGCATGACCACTTTCTTGATACCCAGCCGCTTGAGCGCGGCAACGGTCTCAGCCGCCTGAGGCCGCATCGTATCGGCCACCGCGATCAGGCCCAGCGGTCGCGTCGTGCCCACAATCATCACCGTCTTGCCGTGGCTTTCCAGGTCTGCTAGCTGGTCTAACACCGCCGGCGCCACCTGGACGCCGCACACTTCGGCCAGGGCCGGCTTGCCTACCCATACTGTCTCCCCGTCTATCTTACCGTAAATGCCCTGCCCTGTCACCGATTGGCCATCGCGAGCGAGGGGCAGGCTCAGCCCCCGCGCCTGGGCCTCGACGACAACGGCGTGGGCGATGGGATGCTCCGATAGGCTCTCGACCGCCGCGGCCAGGGTGAGCGCCTGGTCTGCGTCCAGGCCGTCCAGGGGCAGAATATCGGTGACCTTGGGCTTGCCGTAGGTCAGCGTGCCCGTCTTGTCGAAGGCCACGACCTGGATGCCCGCCGTGTTTTCGAGGTGCGCCCCACCCTTGAACAGGACGCCCGCCCGCGCGCCGTTGGCGATGGCCGAGAGGATGGACGCCGGGGTAGAGATGACCAGGGCGCACGGCGAGGCGACGACCAGCAGCGTCATGGCGCGGTAGAAGCTCGTCTCGAAGGGCTGGCCGAACAGCGGCGGGAGGATCGCCAGCAGTGCCGTGATACCCACCACGCCCCAGGCGTACTTCTCCTCGAACGTCTCGATGAACCGCTGCGTGGGTGACTTCTCGCTGCGAGCCTCCTCGACCATCTGGACAATCTTCGCCAGCGTGGTGTCCTGTGCCCGCTTGGTCACGCGAATCTCCAGCGCGCCCGACCCGTTGAGCGTCCCGGCGAATACCGTGTCGCCCATGCTCTTGTCGACGGGGATCGACTCGCCGGTAATGGCCGCCTGATCTACCGCCGACTGCCCGGTGATGATCTGGCCGTCGGCGGCGATCTTCTCGCCCGACCGCACCAATATGGTGTCCCCGACGCGCAACTCCTCGACCGGCACAATCTGCTCTCGCCGCGCGCCGTCCTCGACGCGGATAAGCGTCGCCTCCTGCGGCGATAGGTCCATCAGGGCGCGAATGGCGTGGCGCGTGCGGTCCAGGGCGTAGTGTTCGAGCGCCGTGCCCAGCGAGAACAGGAACAGCAGGATCGCGCCCTCTTCCCAGTGGTTGATCGAGGCCGCGCCCAGGGCTGCCGCGACCATGAGGAAGTCCACGTCCAGGGACAGCGACATCAGGGCGCGGATGCCCTGCGGGACGGCGAACCAGCCGCCCGCGACGTAGGAGAGGGCGAACAGGATGATCTCAGTCTGGCGCGGCGCGCCCAGCCAGTGGGCGGCCAGCCCGGCCAGCAGGAAGACGAGAGAGAAGACGGTCATCACGGCGAGGCCGTGGCGGTCCCAGAACGTCTCCTCTGCCTCGGTGGCGACGCGATAGCCCTGGCTCTCGACGCGCTGCTCGATTTGCTCGGTCGTCACCGCTGTGGTGTCGTACTCGACCCCCAGCGTGGCGGCGGCTGGGTTGAGCGAGGCGCGTACGACGCCGGGCAGAGCGCTGACCTCTCGTTCGAGGCGCAGGGCGCATTGGTCGCAGCGCAGCCCGCCGACGCCCAGGGTGCAGCGGTCGAACTGGCGGCCGAGGGCCACCCCCAGCTTAGCGCCCAGGGCGGCTACGGCTTCGAGGGACACGCGGTCCGGGTCGTAGCTCAGCCGAAGTGTGGAGTGGTTGGTGTCAAACTCGGCGCCGGTGATGCCCTTGTGGGCCGAGACGGCCGTCAGCAGGAGGCCCGCGCAGTCCCGGTCGTCGTGGTCGGGAAGTTGAAGTGGGATATCAATCTGGTGTGTTTTCATCTTTAGTTATGCCCCCATCGTGCATTGTACCTCAACCTGCCGTCTCCAAAGACGAAGGCTTCGCAACGGTAGGTGAACAATGCTAACGCGGGGTTCGAATGCCCGTTTAGTCCTCGCCGCCTTCGCGCTTGCCAAACTCGCGGTCGAGCATCAGCAGCGCGGCCGGGTTGTCGCCAGCCATGCGGAGTTGCTCGATGGCAAAGGCGGCATTTTTCTCCTCTTCCACCTGCTCATCCACGAACCAGTCGAGGAAGGACTGGCTGGCGAAGTCGTTCTCGCGCACGGCCAGGGTGTAGATGGCGTTGATCGCCGCCGATACCCGCTGCTCGTGGTGGAGGGCGGTCTCAAAGGCCGCCAGGGCAGACTCGTACTGGGCCTTGGGCTGGTCGAGCGCCTGCAGGGCCACCCGGCCGCCCCGATCATGGATGAAGTCGAAGAACTTCATGGCGTGATCCAGTTCCTCTTCGGCCTGGAGGCGCATCCACCTGGCAAACCCCGACAGATTCTGCTCCTCGAAGCAGGCTGAGATCGCCAGATAGGCATACGCCGAGGTCAACTCCATCTTGATCTGCTCATTCATCGCGTCTTGAACCGACGAGTTTTGCATGGGTCACTCCTTGTGACAGTCATCACATCCTCGAACTGTCACCCTGAGCGAAGCGACCTGTGCCCTGTACTCAGGGTAAGGGTCTCGCCTGCAAAAGCGAGATGCTTCACTTCGTTCAGCATGACAGTCGAAAGGGGTCTTGTATCGAGAAGCACACTCTATACCACCTTGCCAGCGCACTCGGCGCACACGCCGAAATACTCAATGTGCCCGCCCTGGACGGTAAACCCGGCCTGGGCCGCGGCGGCCTGGACCCCCGCGAGGAGGTTACCCCCCGTCTCCCCGCCCGGCGCCAGGGTCGCGTCCACATCTACGACACGCCCGCAGCATCGGCAGACGAGGTTGACATGGGGATGCAGGTTAGGTTCGTAGCGTGCTCCGCCGGCGCCGAAGCCCGTCTCGACCACCTCGCCCAGGCCCTTGAGCACGTCGAGGGTCTTGTAGACCGTCGCCAGCCCCAGCATGGGAAACCGCTGGCGAACCTGGTCATAGATTTCGTAGGCGGTGGGGTGGGTATGGCTGGCGGCGAGCGCCTCGATAATCGCCAGCCGTTGGGGCGTGAGCTTGTGGCCGGCGGCGCGCAGCCGCGCTACGACCTCTGGAGCCTGCATTCAAAACCCTTCCAAATAATAACAAGACTTATTTGATAATCATTCTTGATTATACACGAAACGCGATGGATTGTCAATAGCCATTTGACAGCCCCCTCTGAACTTGCTATCGTTTGTGGTAGACATACTGTATGGGCTGCCTCAAATGGAGTAGATCAGACACGCTGAGGCGGCCACTTGTGCTAGGGATAAAACGACGTGAACCTGTCCCTCTCTCTGCTTTCGCCTCGGCTGGCCGCCTTCTATGGCGTGGCCCGCTACGCCGCTGACCCGCGCCGCCACGGCTGGCGCAACGAACTCTATGACCTGCGGCTCGAACACCTCACGCTGCGCTTTCCGGGCCTACCCCCGGCCCTGGCTGGTCTGCGCATCGCCCACCTCAGCGACCTTCACACCTCGCGCTGGATCCAGGCCGACTACCTTCGGTCGGCGGCCAATCTCGTTCTGGCTCAGCGGCCCGACCTGATCGTTCTGACCGGCGACTTCATCCACCACGAGCGCGACGTGCAGCGCCATGCCGCGGAATGCGCCCGCGGCCTAGCGAGCCTACGCGCGCCTCTCGGCGTGTTCGCCGTACTCGGCAATCACGACTACTGGGGCAACCCTGACCTGGTCATGCGCGCCTTCCGGGAAGTAGGCATCCCGACCCTGGTGAACCGGGCGTGCCGCGTCGCTGTGGGCGACGACGCGCTGTGGCTGATTGGCCTGGACGACGCGCGACACGGCTTGCCCGACCTGCCGGCCGCCCTGGCCGATGTGCCAGACGGCGCTTTCACGGTGCTGCTAGCCCACGAGCCGGACGTGGCCGACGTCGCCCAGGGCTACGGCGTCCACTTGCAACTCTCGGGGCATAGTCACGGCGGCCAGGTACACATCCCCGGTGTCCCGACTACCTGGCTGCCGCTGCTGGGCCGCAAGTACCCCCGCGGTCTGTACCGCGTGGGCGGCATGTGGCTCTATACCAGTCGCGGGTTGGGCAGCGCCTTCCCGCCCATCCGCCACAACTGCCCTCCGGAAGTCGCCCTGCTCCAGCTTGAACGGGGGTAATTGATATTACAACTGTCACCCTGAGCGGAGCGACCTGTGCCCTGTACTCAGGGTAAGGGTCTCGCTTTGGTGAGATGAGATGCTTCGCTTCGCTCAGCATGACAAGTGAGAGTATCACGCCACGCCCTCCACAATTTCCACCGTTCGCGCAAACGCCTTGTGGAACAGGTCCGCGTTACGATTGGCCTCCCAAATCTCGATACTGGCGTCGCCGTTGGTAAGGGCTTCAATCTGGACCCAGTCGCTGCCCTGGTGGACGCGCACCGCTTCGACCACCCCCGTCTTGCCGCGCTCCAGATACTCGGCCAGCCGCAGGAGGGAGGCTAATTGCTCCACCCGGTCGGCGTCGCCCGCCTCCAACGCCCCTTCCAGCCCCTCCAGGCTGATACCGCCCTTGCGGTGATTTCGAGCCAGCAGGGCGATCAGGGCGATTTCGCGCGGCGACCAGCCTGGCAGCGGCACATTGAGGATGATGTAGGCGGAGTGGAGGTGGTGTTCCCAGTAGTCCACGCTGACGCCAACATCGTGGAGCCAGGCTGCCGCGCCCAGTACATCCCGCTCAAACTGTCCATAACCGTGCAACTCCGTCAGTTGGTCGAACAGGGACAACGCCAGGTCGCGCGTCCGCTGGAAGTGCCCTCGGTTGCCACCGTAGAGGCGCATCACGTTCTGCACGCCGAACTCGCGGATGTCGTCCAACAGCGGTGGGTCGGCGGGCGCGAGGAAGCGCTCGTAGAACAGCCCCTCGCGGATACCCTGGTTGGAGACGGTGCAGGCGTCGAAGCCGCCGAGAGCCATGATGGTTTGCAGGCCGACCGCGCCCCCCAGGATGACGTCGGCGCGGTCGGCGCTCAACCCGGTCAGGTTCGAGCGGCGCGCGACCGGTAGCGCCCGCACCTGGTCCACCAGGCGGTCCACCGTCGCGCGGGTTAGTCGGTGGCCGTGCAGGTGGTCAGGGCGATTCTGGGACGCGCGGTCCATTTTCGCTAACGCCCGAATCGTGCCGCCCATGCCGACCAGGGCCGCGCCGCCCAGCCCCTCCACCTGACCGAGCTGTGCCCGCAGGTAGTCCACCAGCGCGTTAAACTCGCCTTTCTTCACCGGGTCACTCTTGAGAAACCGTTCGGTCAGCCGGACCGCGCCCAGCGGCAGGCTCTGCCCGCGCAGAAGCCGCCGCTCGGCCACCTGGGTAATCTCCACGCTCCCGCCGCCGATGTCTATCACCACGCCATCGCCAAAGGTCAGGCTGTTGACAGCCGCCAGGTAGCCATAGTAGGCTTCCTCCTCGCCACTCAGAATGCGTGGCGTGAGCCCCGTCTCGGCCTGCACCCGCGCCAGGAACGACGCGCCATTCTCAGCGTCGCGCGTCGCGGCCGTGGCGACACAGATAATGTCGGCGACGCCTTCGGTATCACAGTGTAGCTTGAACAGCTTGAGGGTCGCCAGAGCGCGTTTAATCGGTTCGGCGCGCAGGACACCCGACTCGCCCATGCCTTCGCTCAGCCGCACGCGCTCGCGGACGACATCCTCGATGCGGAAATACTGTCCAGGCACATACCCAAAAATTACCAGACGCGCTGTATTCGATCCCAGGTCAATAATGCCTAGGTGCCGCGTACCAGCGGGTTCATAGGTCCATTTGGCCTGCAAGGGGGTTTCCTGGGGAGGCGCTTCCTCTAGGGACGAGGCTGGGTTTGACAAGAGTGGCTCCTCAATCTACATTAGTGCAAGAGCATAGGGCACAGGCCCAGGGCGTAGCTGAATGGTAGCATAGGGCTGCCAGAGGTCAAAACAGGAGACCATATGCAACTTCTCTTTCTCCGTCACGGTATCGCGGTGGACCACGGGGCGCCTGGGTACGAAGACAACGATGACGGCCGGCCGCTGACCGACGAGGGCCGGCGCGTGGCACGGGGCGTGGCGCGTGGGCTAAAGACGCTGGCCGAGCCGGACGTGATTCTGACCAGCCCGCTGCCCCGTGCTCGCCAAACGGCGGATATCGTCGGCGCGGTTCTCAAGGTCCAGGTCATCGAGACGCCCCTGCTGGGGCTGAGCTTCGACCCGCCGCAGTTGATGGAGGCACTCCAGTTGGCCTTGACGACAACGGCGCGCGCCGAGTTGAGCCAGGTCGTGCTGGTCGGCCATGAGCCAAGCATGAGTACGACCGTCGGCGCCCTGGCCGGCCCGGGCCTCAACATGCTGTTCAAGAAGACGGGCCTGGCGCGGGTGGATGTGGCAGACCTCAGCCTAGCGGGCGGCCAGTTGCGCTGGCTGCTGACGCCGGGCCACCTGCGCCGCCTGGGCCAGCGTCGGCGTTAGTCCAGTGGCCACCGCCGCTGGCACACCTATTGCCAGGCGTCAAGGTAGCATCCCTCTCAGGAGACACCCATGATTCCCCTATCCGACATGGACCGCCCAGGGCAGCGTTTCCCCCTTTTCAACGTGGCCTTTGTGGTCGCCAATATCCTCGTCTATGCCTATCAATCTCTTCTGGATACCCAGCCCCTACGAGGAGGCACAGGCGATGCCTGTGTGCAGATGATGGCGCAACTCAGCGGCGCTTTGACGGCTGGCGATCAGTTTGTGTGTACCTATGCTGTGATTCCTAGCGAGATTCTGCGCGGCCAGGACCTGTTTACCCTGGTGACGGCCATGTTCCTCCACGGCAGCCTCCTGCATGTCGGCAGTAACATGCTCTACCTATGGATCTTTGGCGACAATATTGAGCGCAGCATTGGAACCCTGCTCTACCCCGTCTTCTACCTCCTGGCCGGCATCGTTGCCTTCGCCGTCCAGACCCTTATCGTTGGGCCGAGCGCCATCCCGAACATAGGAGCCAGCGGCGCGGTGGCTGGCGTCCTCGGCGCCTATATCGTCCTCTTCCCCGGCCGCCAGGTCCGCACGCTTCTGATTCTTGGCATCTTTATTACCATCACCCGTGTCTCCGCCCTGCTGCTGCTCGGCTTCTGGTTTGTGACCCAGTTCCTGTCGGGCTTCTCGGCCCTGGGGGGGAAGATGGCCGAGAGTGGCGGCGTAGCCTACTGGGCGCATATTGGCGGGTTTATTTTTGGCGTCGTCGTCGGCCTGGCGTTACGGGCGATGAACCGGGGCGAACGGCAAGGCTACGCCTAGCGAGCGCGGGGGAGGCAGGAGAGATTTACCTGTGCCACGACTAGTCATTCTCCCAGGGCAGCCCTGACCGATATCCACTATACTGGTAATCTAGGATCAGGGAGGCGTAGCAGTTGCCTCGTCCCGTTGACAACGGCCTTACCCTCCTTTGATCCCTCATCTCATATTGTCTGACCCAACGGTCAGGCTGCGCAGCGTGCGTACTCGTAAAGGCGCACAAGGAGTTAAGTACCTTGGCTAAGAAATTATATGTCGGCAACCTGAGCTACGACACTACCGAAAACAGTCTTCAGACTCTGTTCGCGGGGGCTGGTGAAGTCGTCTCTGTGGCTATCATCACTGACCGTGAAACCGGCGCGAATCGCGGCTTTGCCTTTGTCGAAATGGCGACGGACGAAGGCACCCGGACCGCGATCCAGCGTTTCGACGGCTACAGCATGGACGACCGCCAGATCAAGGTGAATGAGGCGAAAGAACGGCCCAGTGGCGGCCGGTCTGGCAGCCGGTCGCGCTACTAGTACCCAGGAGATACCCTATGTCAATCCCGAGTGTGAATACTGTACGCGAGGGCGCCGTCGTCACGCTGGCCTATACCCTGCGTTTGCGCGGGGGCGCGGCGACTGTCTTACCTGGCGCGCCTAGCCCATTGACGTTTGTGGTAGGCGACGGCCAGATGCTTAAGGGGGTGGAGGAAGCCATTCTGGGATTGTCTGAGGGTGAGGAGCGTGACCTCACCTTGCCCGTGGAGGAAGCGTTTGGCCGTGTTCAGTCCGGGCAGGTCATCACCCTGCAACGCTCGCGCTTCCCGCAGGACCGCACCTTCAACATCGGACAACGACTGCAACTACGCCATAAGGATGGCCGGGTACGGCGAGGGTATGTGACTGCGGTGACCGATGAGACCGTGCAAATTGACCTCAACCACCCGCTGGCGGGGAAAGTTCTGACATTCCACCTCAACGTGCTGAAGATTGGGGCCGTGTAAGCACGAACGGCTATGGCTGGGGCTCCGGTAGAATGGTCTATCGCTCGCCCACGAGAGA
>JAHCIP010000489.1 GCA_026129165.1 Anaerolineae bacterium | reverse complement strand
TAGTAGCCAGCGACCAGCCCCACAATTGTGCCAATGAGCGCGACGAAGAACGCCGCCGTGAAACCGACGGTCAGCGCGGCCCGCGTCCCATACACAAGCTGCGAGAAGATGTCACGGCCTACGTTGGTTGTGCCGAGCCAGAAGTCGGCGGACGGCGGTTGGTTCGCCAGCCAGTTGCCCTGCGCGTCGGCCAGGATCGCCTGGGGGTTGAACGGCGCGATGACCGGCGCCAGGACCGCTACAATGATGAAGAAGACGTAGATGAGGATACCGGCCAGCGCGAACCTGTCACGCGTCAGGAAGCGCCAGGTTCCACTCGCCAGTTCATTGAGCCGCGTGGTCGCCCTACGCTCGCCCGCGACAGGCGCATACGCTCGCGCGTCGGCCGGGGTCACTTCAGCCATCTTAGCCTCCCGCCGCGGACGCGGTCGAGACACGCGGGTCGAGCAAGCCGTACAGGAGATCGGCCAGCAGGTTCATGACCACCATCACCACGGCAATGAGGAAGAACGCGCCCTGCGCCAGCGGATAGTCGCTCTGTGACACGGCGCGGACGAGCAACCGCCCCACCCCCGGCCATGAAAACACCGTCTCGATGAGGACGTTCCCACCCACGGCGTAGCCAACCCCCAGCGCCATGGCTGTGACGACGGGGAGGAGCGCGTTGCGTGCGGCGTGCCGCAACATCACCCGCCACTCGGATAGCCCCTTCATGCGGGCCATCGTCACGAAGTCTTCCTCCATCACGTCGAGCATGTTACTCCGCATGAGCAGCGACGGCAAGCCCTGGAGGTAGATGGCGAGGGTGAGGGCCGGCAGCGCGAGATGCCGCCAGAAGTCGGGGCTGAGCGCCTTCTCTAGCTCGTTGGCGTAGATGACGCCGGCTCTGGCCGAGCCGGACGACGGGAACCAGCCCAGGCCAAACGAGAACACCGAGAGGAGCAGCATCCCCACCCAGAACTGGGGCGCGGCCCGCGTCATCAGCACGCCGATCAACCCCAACGTTTCCAGCCGAGTACCGCGCCGCCAGGCCAGTACTACCCCGTTGACAATGCCGAAGGCATAGGCGACGAGGAGCGACACGAACGTCAGCCACAGGGTGTTCGGGAACACCTCGGCCAAGAGCCGGATCACGGACGAGCGGTAGGCGAAGGACAGGCCGAAGTCACCTCGGACCAGGTTGGCGAGGTACGCTATATACTGGACATACAGCGGCTTGTCCAGCCCGAAACTCTGCCGTATCGCCGCTTGCTGCTCGCCGGTAAACGTGGGGTCAATATAGGCCACCGTGGGGTCGCCGGGGGCGAGCCGGAAAATCAAGAACAGGACCGTCACGATGACCCAGAGTACGACCAACGTTTGCCCCAGGCGGCGCGCCAGGTAGCCGAGTTGTCCGCGCAGCATCGGTGCCTCCACCTTCGTCGTGACGACTTCAGTCCTATGCGAGCTAGAGCGACTGAAGTCGCCACGACGAGCGAATTCGGCGGCGGTCGGTGGTCAGCCGTCGTCTCCTACGGCGCGACGGGCACGGTTTCCGTCTTGCCCTTCGGGTACATCAGCTTACCCTGGGCGTCCCACTCGTAGCCGGCGTCCTTGAGAATCTGTTTCGCCTTCTCGAGATCGTAGCCGGGCGCGTCTAGCTTCGCCGGCCGCCAGAAGTCTAGCGCGGGCGACACGGGCGAGTCGGCGACCACGGCGAAGCCCTTGTACACCTGCTTGACGATGGCGTCGCGGTTGATGGCGTTCGAGAGCGCGCGGCGGAAGGCAGGGTCGTTGAATGGGGCGCGGCGCTCGTTGTACGCCAGGAAGCGCATACCGACTTCGGTTGTCGTGACCATCGTCAGTTTCGAGTCCTTCTGGACGCGGTCCTGGAGGACGGTGTAGTCGCCGCGATACTCGGACAGGAAGTTTAGCTCGCCGCTGTTGATCTGGCCGAGGACGGCCTCGACGTTGGCGATGAAGCGCAAGACCCAGCGATTCATCTTCGGCGCCGCCCAGTGATCCTTGTTGGCCTCGAGCACCACCTGCTCAGCCTTCTGCCAACTCACGAACTTGAACGGGCCGGAGCCGATGGGCTTCTCCTCCTGGTACGTCTCGGCGTTGACGCCCTTGGCCTTCAAGTCGGCCAGGATCGGCTCCCAGATGTGCTTGGGGATAAGGTTGACTTTAGCCAGCGAAGCCGCTTCGAACGGCACATACGCTGACTTCAGCTTGAAGCGGATGACATTGCCCCCCGTGCCCTCGACCTTATCAATGCGCGAGACGAATGGCTTGTACATCGGCGAGGCGTCGCCCGCTGGCGCGGTGAACGAGAAGATGACATCATCGGCGGTCACGGGCTGGCCGTCGTGCCACTTCATCCCCTGGCGCAGCGTCACATCAACGGTCGTCTGGTCTTTCCATTCGACCTTCTCGGCGGCCCACGGCTTGGCGAGGCCGTTCTCATCAATGCGCATCAGGCGGTCCCAGATCAGTTCCGTCACCCACGAGTCGGTGCCCCCACTGATATACAACGGGTTGATGGCCTTGATGGTATCGAAGGCGTTCAGGACCATGTCCTTCTGGTTGCCCTTTGGCGTGGCCTTCACGAACGTCCAGAAATTCTTGATACCGATGCCCTTGGCCTCGACAATTGAACCGGGGTCCCACACCTGGTTGTTGTACGCGAACGCCACGCGCGGGTTCACATAGAAGCCGTAGGGCTGGTCCCGCGCGATAACCTCCTGGGCTTGCCGGATAATGGCCTGCCGCTGGGTCGGGTCGGTCGCGCTACGCTGGGCCTCGGCCAGTTTGTCGTACTCTGGATTGAGATAGCCGATGAAGTTGTAGCCGTCCGTCGCCGTCGAGGAATGGTACAGGTTAAAGATGAACTCATCCGGGTCCAGGCGCTCCGGCCGGCCGACCATGCGCCACGAGGTCATGTCCCAGCCTTTGTCGCGGTTGTACCACACGACGTTCGACTGCTGCTCGAAGGGGAGGGCGCGATGCTCCACATCCAGCCCCAGCTTCTTGAAGTCCTCGGCGACCAGGCGGCTCAGCTCGAACTCCTGGGGGTCCTGTGCCTGGGCGTTACTGAGAAACACGACCTTGCGAATCAGCCGCGCCGGGTCCGAGGCGGCCGGCTGCGGCTGAGCGGGGGCCGCTGGCTGCTGTTGGGCCGGGGCCGCCGGCTGTTGCTGGGCTGGCGGGGGCGGCGCTTGCGTCGGCGCGATCTGCTGGACCTGGGTCTGTCGCGGCCCGCAGCCCATCACCACGAGGACAAGAGCGACCATCGCCAGCGTCACCATCAGGGTCCGT
>JAHCIP010000488.1 GCA_026129165.1 Anaerolineae bacterium | reverse complement strand
TTGTGGTGCAGAAAGCCGAGCGCGTCGGTCGCCTGGCGGATGCTCTCCACCGCGTCGGCGATGGGCAGCGGCGCGAGGCGGGTCAAGGGGACGCCCTCGACAAACTCCATGACCATGTAGGGCTGGGCGCCGCTGGCGTTGACATCGAGCACCGTGGCGACGTTAGGGTGGCTGACCTGGGCGGCGCGCTGGGCTTCCTGGACAAAGCGTTCTAGATACGAGGGGTCCTGGGCCAGATGGGGCCTCAGCACCTTGATGGCGACCGGCCGTCCGAGCCGCCGGTCCAGGGCGCGATAGACGACCGCCGTACCGCCCGCGCCGACCTGGCCCTGCAACTCGTAGCGGCCGTCCAACACTGTCGTTGACTGATCCTGATCCATGTTTCTCTCTCCCACTCCATCACTAACCTACTTGAATTCCCTGATTCATTCCCCAGGTTTGACCTTATCCGCCACCACAGCCATCCGCCACGGCCAATGCCAGTACAGACGGGCGGGCACATCAGCCTGTTCAGCGAGCCGCCGCATCTCGGCCAGCGTGTAGGCGCGGCGGATGGAGAGCGGCGCGTCATAGCGGGTCAGGTAGCTCCGCGCGATGAACGGCTGCAGCAGGAAGTAGCCGGCATAGGGCAGCCGGGCGCGTATCAGGTCATTCGCTATAACACCGCACTCAGCCAATTCGTACCACGTGCGCAGCAAATATCTCACCTGAGCGGGTGGAAAATGATGCAAAAATAGCGAAGCGACCACATAATCAACGCGCGCCGTCAACGGGAGGTTCCCCCCCTCTGCCGCGACCAACTGGATTTCCGGATAGTCGGTCAGGGTGGGCCGGGCCAGCGCCAGGTGCCGCTGGTTCAGGTCCACGGCCAGTACGCGCACGGCGACGCCGACGCGCCGCGCCCAGTGGACGAGGGCGACCGGAATGTCGGCCGAGCCAGCGCCAATGTCGGCGATCACCAGCGGCCGCTGGGTGTGACGGGCGGCTCGCGCCAGGCGCGGCGTCAGATGGCGCAGGACGACCGCCGTCCCACCCAGCCAGCGGTTGATGCGGCGCAGGTCGCCCAGGCTCTCGCCCGCGTCCGCCAGCGTCCCGACATTCAGGTCCAGCAGTTCAGGGGCGTCGTGGCGTGGAAAAGGCACTCTCTCTCCTCGGCTAGGGCGTGGCAAGGATTATGCCAGAGACTCTAGACCGAGACGGGCTGCCCTGTCAAATACAGGGCGTGTGGAACTCTAAAGTCCCCTCGCGCGTCTATTCTACGAGGGAGATAGGGCTGACCTCAGCCCTGGATAGGGAGTGAGCTATGCGACAGTGGCTATGGGGAGTTTTCATACTTGGCCTGTTGGGGCTGGCCGCGTGCGGCAGCGCCCCTGGATCGGCGGCGCCCGCCAGCGGGCCGCCCACCGCGACGATGTTGATTCAGCCGACACAGCCGCCCGCCACGCCTGCCCCGCCGACGGCGCCAGCGACTCAGACGACTGCCCCGCCAACGGCTACGGTTGTCCCGTCGGCGACGGCGCAGTCCAGCCCAGCCACTACGTCTGCTGCGAAGACGGTCAGCGCGAGGTTGGGACGTGATGTGGCGATGCATATTGGTGATACAGCAGCGGTTGAAGGTGAAGGCGTCACGGTCGAGTTTGTGTCCGTGGTCGAGGATTCGCGCTGCCCAGTGGGCGTCCAGTGTGTACGCGCCGGGCGGGTGGTCGTGGCAGTGCGGGTGAGCCGGGCCGGGCAGGCGGGCGAGGAGATCAACCTTGCCAGCGACCCCAAGGACGCTTCGGCCAAGACAGTGAATGGCTATACCGTGGCCCTGGTCAATGTGCAGCCTGCCAAGACCGTCCCCGGCCCGTCACTATCCGAGTATGTGATTACTGTGGTTGTCACGAAAGGATAGTAACCTCAGCGCCAAAACACCCACAGCGCCTAGCTCTGATAGTCAGACAGAGCTAGGCGCTGTGGGTGAGTGAGCTATCTGGGACTGAGTCAGTCGTCTTGATAGGTCTCGAAGTACGTAGCGTAGTCGTGGAAAAACTGGGCCAACCGTGGGTGTCCTTCGGACGCGTATTCTTCCGCCAGGGTGTGGCTCGCCTCAGAGAGATCATTGGCGAGGGCGCTCAGGTCTAGCTCGTCATCTGGGGTCGCCGCCGGTAGGGAGGCTGGGGCAGCACTCTGACGGGTCGAGGACGACTGCGCGGAGCGTGAGCGAAAACGGATATGGCGGCCTGGGGGGGTCGGCCCGTGACGATGGAATCGAAGCGGAGCTTGAGTCACGGGAGGGTCTCCTGGATCAGTTTAGATTTTAGGGTCCCTTAGCACGCGCTGCCTTGAACTCGGCGAACAGGTCCGCCTGATAGTCCAACGCGAGCGCGCGAATTAAACCTTGGGCAATCAAGCTGGCGTCGCGCGGCGTAATGTTGCACACCCGCTTGTAGCACGTAGTAAAGTGATAGACAAACGTTGCGTCCGGACGCCTTTCCCCAAGTTCATATTTATTGATGGCGCTCGCGCTAATTGGGTAACCGCGCTTCGTCATCTGGCGCGCCAGCTCGCTCTGCGACCAACCGAGGTCACCGCGGTAAGCGGCCAGGAGTTTGCCAAACTCAGGTTTGCGTTCGGGGGGGTATAACATATCAAGTATAACCCATTCCGGGAACGATTTACAAGTCTTATTGGGACATTTTTGTCTCAATTTAGAGGGCCGCCTATGTGAGTCATATTCTACCCAAAGTTGTGTCTAAACCATAATACATCTGCGCCTCAACGCTCAAAATGCCTCTTACACTGAGCATAAGGTGATATTCGCTGCCTATGCCAGAAGGAGGCGCTATGCACACGGTCTTATGGGCTTTGAGTGCGTTGAATGTCTTGCTGGGTAGCCTGCTCTACCTGTTTGTGAAAGCGGTCGAACGCCACTACGCCTACGTTGATGGGCTGGCCCCTGAACCCGATGTCTTCTCACGGTTCCTGATCGCGCTGTTCTTCGCTGCCGCCCTGGCGCTGATGGTCGCGAGCCTGGCGATGCCGTAACGAGAAGGCCGCGTACATGACACCAGCCACCGCTAAGGCTTAGCGGTGGCTGGTGGGTTAGAATGGGTCGCGTTTAGCGCGGGCGAACCGTGCGGTTGTAGGTGTCAATTTCCTTCGTCACCGACTGAGCGGCCTGCTCAAGCATGGCCTTGGCATCAACCCGGCCGAGGGCAGCATCCTCCATGCCCTTCTCGACCGTCTGCCGCGCGGTGGGGAACACGCCGAGCAGCGCGCCGGCCGTGTAGTTGGTGATGGGCGACTTCTGGAGCTGGTCGCGGGCCGTCTCGAACTGCG
>JAHCIP010000487.1 GCA_026129165.1 Anaerolineae bacterium | reverse complement strand
CGCATCATCATCGGGGCCGGGGGACTGTTTCCGTCAAGTGGGATGGCAATCCTATTGAGTGATGATCAAGGGCAAAGCTGGCGCGAGGTATGGCGCGGCGAGGCGGTAATGGGCGCGGGGGCGGTCACGAGCCTGGCCGCGCCGGCCAATGCGGTACTGGCTGGCGTACTGACCTACCACGGCGGCGGCGTTGTCATTCCGAACGGGGTGGCAGGCGCCTGGGCGCTCGGCCAGCAATATGGTCCGACCACCGGCTTCGCCGCGCCCGCCCAGTTGGCATTGGGGCCGCGCTCCGGCGCGCTCTACGCCCGCTGGCAGGCCAACGGCCCCTTCGTCCTCGCCTCGCTGCGCAAGACGACCGACGCCGGCCAGACGTGGCAGGATATCACCCCGCCCCTGGCTGGCAAGTCGGGCCAGCAGATCAGCCAGGGGGAGGCTCCATCACCCTACTTGACCGCGCTGGCTGTGGACCCTCAGCAGGCGGGCCACCTGTTCGCCGCTGGCGAATGGTGCGATAAACTGGTGGAGACGAAGTGCGCGGACGGCTTCTGGCGGGTGGTCGTCCAGGAGAGCCGTGACGACGGCGCGACATGGCAGGCGGTCGGCCAGCCGCTGCCCGTCCAGGACGTTAAGGCGCTCGTCTACAGCCCGACCCACGCGGTGCTCGTCGCTGCCAGCGACCAGGGCCTATGGCGCTATTCGCCCGGCGTGAGCGTAACGAGCAGCGCCGTCGCGCCCTGGTTCCGGCGGTACTATGACACCTACGACGGGCTGCGGCTGCTCGGCCAACCTCTAACCGCGCCCGCCAGTGTCGACGGCTGGCCGGCGCAGCTATTCGAGAAGGGCCGCGTCGAGGACCACTCGGCTATCGAACGCGACCCACAGTGGAAGTTTATGTATGGCTTGCTGGTGGATGAATTGGTGGCCGCGCGCCGCCCCCTGCCCGTGGGCGGCGACCGCTCGAGCCTGACCTATGCCGACCTGGCCGACGCCGCGTCGGAAGCGTACCGTGTCGCGCCGCCCGCTGGTCTCACGCGGGGGACCTACACCTTGTCCAATGGCAGCGTCTTCGTGCCGCTGGACCCCAAACTGGACGCCGCGCCGGGCCACACCGTCCCGCCCCTCTTCTGGACCTACATCAACCGCGCCGACTTATTCCCCGGCGGCTGGCTGCATGATGTGGGCCTGCCCATCACCGAGCCGTTGACAGCCATGGTGGACAAGGGCGATATCGTGGGCCGCCGCATCACCGTCCAGGCCTTCCAGCGCACTGTTCTGACCTATGACCCCCTCAACCCGCCGGCGTGGCGCGTCGAACGCGCTAACGTCGGCCGCGACTACGCCACCGCTGGGCTTGACTCACGATAAATCGTACAACTGCTCGGCCTCGGCGTCGGTGAGGCGTTCGACCTCCTCGACCAGCCGGCGCACCTGACCGTCCACCGAGTCCACCTGCCGCTGCCCAATCAGCGCCGCCATCTGCGCCACGGTTGGGGTCAGGAAGAGGTCACGCTGCGCGACCTCCACATCAAACAAACCACCCGCCCGCGCGACGATCTGGGAGGCCAGCAGCGAGTCGCCGCCCAGGTCCAGGAAGGGGTCATGGAGACCGACTTCGTCCAGCGCCAGCACCTCGGCCCATAGCTCCGCCAGGGCGCGCTCGACTGGGGTCGTCGGTGGGGCGAACGGGACAGCCAGGGCGGGACGGCGGTGGCCCGGCGTCGGCAGATGCTGGCGGTCCACCTTGCCAGTATCGGTCAGGGGCATCGCATCGAGCAGGATGAAGGTCGAGGGCAGCATGTAGTCGGGCAGTGTCTCGGCCAGCGCCGCCCGCAGGTCGCTCGCCGTCACCGACGGCGTGGATGGGACGACATAGGCGACGAGGCGACTATCCCCCGTTGGGATGGGCAGAGCCGCCACGGCGGCTTGCTTGACCGAGGGCAGAGTTAGCAAGGTGCTCTCAATGATGGGCAGACCGACGCGATAGCCTCTAATCTTGACCAGAGCGTCGGCGCGGCCGATATACTCCAGCATCCCGTCGGGGCGCAACCGGCCCAGGTCGCCGGTGCGGTACAGCCGCAAGTCAGGCGAGCCGGGAATGGGGGCAAAGCGGCTGTCGGTGAGGTCAGGTTTGCGCCAGTAGCCAGGTGACACCATCCGACTGATGACAACAATCTGGCCGACCTGGCCGGGTTCGACCGGCTGCTCCTGCTCGTCCACAATCTGGACCGTGATGTCCGCTATCCCATAGCCCACCGGCACAATAGCCCCCGTCACAGGGGCCGAGGCGGGAAACACATACTGGGTAATCGCCGGCACTTCGCTGGAGGAGTAGACGTTGCGGATGATGCAGGTGGGCGCGACGTGGCGGCGGAGCTGCTCCACGTCAGCGCGGTAGAGCGGCTCGCCCCCGACCTGAATCAGGCTCAGGTCGGGGAAGGTCTGTCCAGGCTCCAATAGGCTCAGCCATTGACGCAGGAGCGACACGGCCACCCTCAGCATGGTGATACGGTGACGTTCCATCCAACTGGGGAGGGACGCTACCCCCTGCTGCCTGAGGTCAAGCTGGTGCAGGGTGCGGCCATTGAGCAGGGCGCGGAAAAAGCTGTAATGCCCCATGCCAAAGGTGAGGGAGGTCAACAGGGCAAAATGTTGGCCTTCACCGTGATCCGGATTGTCAGTTGTCATCAAGGACCGCAGCAGGGTGGCGCGGTGGGTGCGGAGCACGCCTTTCGGCTCGCCCGTCGAGCCAGAGGTGTAGATGATGCTCAGATAGGCGTTACCGTCAATCGCCAGCGAGGGGTTCTCATCGTCGGGGCAGGCGAGCAAACTTGCCACGGGCACGATACGAATGCCCCCCTCTGCCTCGCCTGCTGGCGAGGGGATAGGGGGGACGATGAGCCGTCGCGCCTGGGCCTCATGCTGAGGGTCGACGACAAGCCAGCGGGGCTGCAAATCGTCGAGCACCACACGCAGGCGGGCGTCCGGCGCGGCGGCGTCCAGGACAATAAAGAACTTGCCCGCCTTCAGGATACCCAGCACAGCCGCCATCATAGGCGCTTCGGTGTCCATTAAAAGGGCGACTGGCTCGCTGTGCGTCGTCGCCAGGGCGAGCAAGCTATGGGCGACTCGGTTCGCCTGGCGGTTCAACTCCGAGTAGGTCCAGGCAGCAGTCTCTGTCACCAGGGCAAGGCGGTCAGGGTACCTCTCAACGACCTGCTCGAAGCACGCCGGTACTGAGGTCGGCAGTGCGGCTAATGTCATGCTGATTCCCCCCATCACATAAGGTCTATTCCTCCTGGGCTAACGCCGCCAGGTCCTCCTGGA
>JAHCIP010000486.1 GCA_026129165.1 Anaerolineae bacterium | reverse complement strand
CCGCCTCGCCCAGCGCGAACGCCGTTCCAATCGCCAGGCCTTCCCCCAAGTTGTGCAAGCCGATACCGAGGGCGATCAAGGTCGCCACATACAGCCCGCGCTGAGCGCCATCCCCGCCCCCCCCGCTCCTCCGTCCCGACCCCAGCGCCAACAAAATGAGCCAGGTGAGTAAAGCCGCAAAGAGCGCCAGCGGAATACCCTGGAACACGCCCGGCAAAGTGCCGCCCACCTCAAACGCTTCCAACAGGGTGTCAATCAAGAGAAACGCCAGCAGACCCAACGTCAGCGCGAGGATAGCGCCCAGCCACCGGCGTCCCATGCGTCGCATCACGGGAAACCATAGCAGCCCCAGGACCACGGGAATAATCCCGACGTAGACGCCCAGCAGCCCATAGCTGATAAACTCCCGGACGCCGGGTGTTGGCGTCAGCGTCGCCAGGGCGACTCCACCTTCAAAGGTCAGGCCGGTACTGGTCAGGACACGGATGACATGCGGCTCGGCATACACCCAACTATAGGGAATCGTCAAGGTAGCGCGACCGAGACGGGGAATCGTCTCGGATGGGGTCATACTGAAATTCCAGTACGCGTCGTCAACGCTGACCTGGGCGACCGTCACAGGGTCAGGGCCGTCGTTGACGAGCGTGGTCTCAAAGCCGGTCGGTGTGACCCGGATGCGCTCAAAGACCACCTTTTCGACCGGCGGCAAGTTAGCCTTAAAGAGAGCCAGTGGATTGCCGAAGGCCAATAGGGCGAGCAATAGGGCGAGCGCGACCAGCGGGATCAGGCCAGACACCCACAGGGACGCCCGTCCAGTCTGGGCCGGGATGTTCTCTTCTCGAGTCGTCATGCGCGTATCTCCTTCACGGAACCGCCTCAAAGAAGCCGGACCAGCCAAGTTCAGCAAACTCGCTTTGGTGCGCGTGGAACATATACTTACCGGGATAGCTCAGGCTGAACTCCAGCACATGGCGTTCGCCCTGACATAGCATCACCGTATCGGTGTACTCATAGTGGTCGAGGCGGGTGCCCGTTCGATACACGCGGAACATGTCAGCGTGCAGATGAAAAGAATTGATAAGGTCGAATTCAGTGATATTGACCAGGTACACCCGGATTAACTCGCCGACCTTGACTTGAATCGGATGCCGTTCATAGTGGAAGGCCACCGTATTGACGGCATAGACTTCGTTGGCACCGTCGAAGTTGGTATCAAACGCGTTCATGACCATGACCATCTCACGCGCCGGCGGCCGTCCCCCAGGCGGGTCTATGATGAACGCGCCATAGAGGCCCTTGTGAATGTGGCGCTTGAGCGGCATCACATGGCAGTGGTAGAGGTGGAGGCCAAAGGGCCGCGCCTCGAACTCGTAGACGAAGCGCTGACCGGAGCGCACGATCGGATCAACGCCATCCATTGAAGGGGGATGGATACCGTGGAAATGGATCGTATGGTCGTGGGCCGAACCGTTCAGGAAGTTGAAGCGGAGCAGGTCGCCCTCGTGACAGCGAAAGGTCGGGCCGGGCACCTGCGCCCGAAATGTCCAGGCCGGGAACATAACCCCAGGCGCCACCTCAATGTCTTTGTCTCCAGCGAATACGTCCCACTCGCGCAGGGTGCGGCCATCCGGCAGCTTGCTTTCCCTGCCCCAATCGAAGTCGTAGAGGAAGGCCGTCGGGTCAAAGGCGCTCAGATCCACGTCGCCCATCGTCCCCTGGCCGACGCCGTGCCCGTTGTGGCCGACCTGGTTGTGTGACCCTGATCCGCCCGTCGCAGTCTCACTTTTTACCGAGGCGGCGCTCGGATGGGCGCCATGCGAACTCTCGGAGGGCAAGCCTCCACTCGTCAAGCGTCCCTGGTTCGCCGTCACCCCGGTGAGAGCCAATCCGCCAGCGACGACCCCCGCCTTGAGAAAGCCCCGTCGGGAGAGCGAGCGCTCCCTCATTGTCTCGTCAGTCATATCACCCCCGCCTGCAAGTTAGTCGTTCCTAAATCTTCGTTCCATTATACAGGCGGATGTGGCGCGTGTCAAGAGATAATTTAGGATAAACTAAGAATCGAGTATAATTCCAGTCCAATTCGGGTAGACACGGTGATCAGGGAGGATCCTTCTTATGGCGCATACCCACACCCACAATCATGGCCCAGCCGACTATGGACGCGCGTTTGCCATCGGTGTCGCGCTAAACCTGGGCTTTGTGGCTCTGGAGTTCTTCTACGGCACGCTGTCCCACTCCCTCGCCCTGGTGGCGGATGCGGGCCACAACCTCAGCGATGTCCTGGCCCTCGTGCTGGCCTGGGGGGCCTCGGTCCTCGTCCGCCGCCGGCCGACCCAGACCCACACGTATGGGCTGCGCCGCACCTCGATCCTGGCCGCCCTGTTCAATGCCCTGCTCCTCCTCGTCGCCATCGGCGCGATTGGCTGGGAAGCGGTGCGCCGCTTGATGAACCCCGGCCCGGTGGAAGGAGAAACCGTCATCTGGGTCGCCCTGGTCGGCATCGTGATCAACACCGCGACGGCGCTGATGTTTATGCGCGGCCGCGAGCACGACATCAATATCCGAGGGGCATTTCTGCATATGGCCGCCGACGCTGGCGTCTCGTTGGGGGTCGTCCTGGCCGGGTTTGCGATTTTGGCGACAGGCTGGACCTGGCTGGACCCGGTGGTGAGCCTCGCCATTGTCGCTGTCATCTTTATCGGGACGTGGGGATTACTGAAGGACTCGGTCAACATGGCGCTGGACGCGGTGCCAGGCGGTATCAACCTGACCGAAGTGAAGGACTATCTAGGCGGCCTGCCTGGCGTGGCTGAAGTTCACGACCTGCACGTGTGGCCCATGAGCACGACGGAAACCGCGCTGACAGCCCATCTGGTGATACCGAACCATCAGGCGGGTGATGCTCTGCTCAACACTACCGCTACGGAACTACACGACCGATTTGGCATCGAACATACCACGCTCCAAATTGAAATTGGCGATACTGAGGATTGCTGCCCTCAAGCTGCCGTCGATACGGTTTAGGGCAACTGGCTGTGCCTCAACTCCTCCTCGGTCTCTGCCTCAGCCTGGTGATCGGTCTGCTAGGCTATGCCCGCCGGTCGCTGACGTGGAGTGGCGTCCTCGGCGCGGTCATCACGGGCACGCTCATCTTTGGCCTGGGCGGGGTCGTGTGGGGGGGCCTGCTCGTCGCCTTCTTCGTCTCCTCCAGCCTGCTGTCCCACTGGCGCGCTGCCCGCAAGGCCGCTGTCGCCGATGTCTTCGCCAAGACCAGCCAGCGCGATCTGACGCAAGCCCTCGCCAATGGCGGGCTCGGCGCGGCCTTGGCC
>JAHCIP010000485.1 GCA_026129165.1 Anaerolineae bacterium | reverse complement strand
CCCGCCCACCTGACCCGCGCCCTGCTGGAAGGCATGGCCCGCCGCTTCCACCAGGCGTTTAGCCATCTCCAGGCCGTGACCGGCGCGCCGGTCGAGTACCTGATGGGGGCAGGCAATGGCCTGCGCGAAAACGCGACGCTGGCGGAAATCGTGGCGACCCAGTTTGGCCAGCCACTACAGATGACGCTCCACCGCGAGGAGGCGGCCTACGGCGCGGCCCTGGTCGCGTCGGTCGGCGCGGGCGTCTGGCCCGACCTCGCCCGCGCCGGCCGCATCCTCCGCTACGGGGCCACGGTAAATTAGGGTAGACAGATCAGGCGGCGTGTGCTAGAATGCTCGTATGTCAGTCGGACCGACTTACCGATTTGCCAGGGGTGACATAGCATGATAGTACGGGATGCGGTCGTGGTCGCCATCATGAATAATCGGCTCGATTTTGAGCTGGCCCTCCGCGACCATTGGTATCGCATCCCGGTGGACAATGTCCGCAAATGGCTCAAGGACTGGTGGATCCCGGAGTGGTTAGCCTTCTACCAGACCAAAGTCTTCGGGCCGGAGGCGTATACCGTCCAGTGGTACGCCCGTGTGCGCCGCGTCGAGCGCGTCCAGCGTAAAGACCTGTTCCCCGACGAGTGGAGCGACCCCAAAGCCGAACGCTGGTACTACAAGCTGATTCTGTCCGACCTGAAGCGGCCCCCCCAGCCCATTATCAGCCGCCGCCGCCGTCGCCTCGTGTTTATCCGCACCATGTGGGAGAGGTTTATCACTGCCGAGGAAATCAATGACCTGTACATGGACAGCCCGTTAGAGGACCGATTGTGGGCGGAGTTCAAGCGGTTGCGGATTGTGGCGGAACGGCAAGAGTGGGTGGAGGTCAAGGGGCGGAAGTATGCGCTCGACTTTGCGGTCTATTGCGCGTTGGGCAAACTCGATGTCGAAACCGATGGCGACGTGTGGCACAGTAACCCGGAGCGTATCCCGCTGGACAATCAACGTGACAATGATTTAGAGACGGAGCTGGAGTCTCCTGCGCTTCAATACCATGGTCAGGCAGAGATGGCGGGGAATGTCGTGCCGACTGTGGTCAGGTCATCAATAAGTTGGGTGGGGTAGATGAAGGCCAGGCCGTTCCCCGCTACATTAGCCCGGACAACGATACGGGGCTGCACCAGATGAACCTGTTCTATACGCCGTCTGATAAGACAGAAGAGGTTGGGACCGCTGACCAAGCATCAGCGGCAACGGAAGTGTCTGCCGTTCAACCGCCGTCACCACCTCGGCAGGAGCCGTTGCTCGACACCCTCCCGGCCCAGTCACGTAAGTCGCGTAAGCGCAAAGCTTGAGCCGCCTAGGACAGAGCGCGGCGCGTCTGGAGGGCGCTCAGGCGCAGGCGGTGGACGGTCAGGCCGACGACGATGAGGGCCGTGCCGCCGTAGAGGGCGAGGACCAGCGGGTTTTGGGCGTCGGTGCCGGCCAGCAGGCCGTGGAGCGTAGTCAGCACGTACACGCCAAACGTCGCGTAGTGCAGGCTGCGCCAGGTCTGATAGCCAATCCAGCGCCGTACATAGAAGCTCAAGGCGACGGGCAACGCCACGTAGAGCGCCACCTGTCCCAGCCCGACCCACAGCGGCCGGTACTCAGCGCTGGCAAAGGGAATCAGCAACTGGGACAGTGAATAGCCGATGTAGTGGTCGCCGAGCAGGACGAGGACGTGGAACGCCGTGAAGCTGAGGCCGAGCAGGCTGGCGAATTGGTGCAGGTCCACGGCGGCCGGGCCGCCCGGCCAGACCCGCGCCAGCTTGTTGGTGATGGACAGGCCAAGAATGACGGCCAGGCTCAGCAGGGTGTAGGCGACCAGGCCGGCTATCCGCGAGAGATACCAGAACGCCTTTGGCTCCGGCGCGACCAGCGAGGCCCACCAGCCGACCAGCCAGTGCGGCGCGACCAGCGCGACGATGAGCAGGCCGCCCATGAGCAACAGCCCCAGCAGAGCGACCACTTCCACAATCACCACAAACTCTAACGCCTTCCCCTCATCCATACCAATCATCCTCACGTCTTACTTGTAGACGTACTGGTCGAAACCCGGCGTCTGCCACTGGCTCCCGTCCTCGCCAATCAGCAGACCCTCGACAGCGGGCAGCCGCTCCAAATAGCGCCGTCCCTCGACCGAGCCGAGCATCAGCGCGACCTTGGCGTGCAGGTCGGCCTGGGTCGCCGTCGGCGCGACGATGGTGACGGAGAGAAGGTCCGTCTCGGCCGGGTGGCGGGTGCGCGGGTCAATGATGTGGTGGCGCACGGTGTCCCCCTGCTGCCAGCGGCGGTAATCCGTTCCCGATGTGGCGACGCCTCGATCCTTGAGCATCAGCAGGGCCAGGTCCTGGTCAGGCTGGCGCGGGTCGGCCACGCCCACCGGCCACGCCGGGTACTCGACGGGCTGCCCGCGCGCCATCAGATCACCGCCCACGTCCACCAGGCAGCCGCCCACCTCGCCCAGCATGGCTGCCGCGCTGTCTGCCGCCCAGCCCTTGACAATGCCGCCCAGGTCCAGGCGTACTCCCACCGGCAAAGTCACCTGCCGTATCGCCGCGTCGAACTGAACGTCACGCCATGAGTACGTCGGAACGGTCAGCGGGCGCTCCGCCGCTACGGGGCCAAGCTGCTCGAAGGAGCGATCATACCCGGCCGCTTCCAGCGCCGCCAGCATGGTCGGGTCGTACAGCCCCCCGGTCTGCCGCGCCGAGGCCAGCGCCAGGGCCAGCAGTTCGGCCAGCAACGGGCTGACCTGAACGGGCTGGCCGGCCTGGGCATTCAGGCGGCTCAGTTCGCTGTCAGGGCGGAAGCGGCTCAAGGCGGCTTCCGTCGCGTGAATGAAGGCCTCGACAGCGGCCAGCCGGTCTTCGGCGGCTTGGGCATCCGGCGCTACGACCCACGCGCCCATACCGCAGTTCATGGCCCGAAAGAGGCGCTCGAACACGCGCGGCAAGCCGAGATGCTTCGCTTCGCTCAGCATGACATTCGCCTTACTTCGAAGAGCGCGTGCGCGCCCGAGGCTGCGGCCCCTGCACGGGCGGCGAGACGCGGGGCGAGGTGGACGGCGCGCTCGGCTGCGTCCGCTGCTGCGGGGCGACCGTAGGCGGGTTCTGGGCGGGCAGCTGCGTCGGGAGCGGTTGCGTCGGCAGCGGCGCGGGTTGGGTGGGGGGCAGCGCGGGCTGCGTCGGCGCGGGCTGCGTCGGAACCTGATTGGGAATACTGCGTGGGGCCTGCCCTTCCGACCCTGACTGGGTCCGGCCGACGCGCTCGTCACGCCGGTTCGGCTGGAATGGAACGGGG
>JAHCIP010000484.1 GCA_026129165.1 Anaerolineae bacterium | reverse complement strand
CCTGCTGGGGGCAAGCCTGGCGGCCGTCGCCATCGCGCTGGTGGTGGGGGTCGGGCTGGCGCGCACGTTGACGCGGCCTCTACGGGCGCTCACCCAGGCCGCGCACAAGATGGCCGCGGGTGACATGACGCAACAGGTGCACTATGCCGAGGATGACGAGTTGGGGCAACTGGCTGAGGCGTTCAACCAGATGAGCCGCGACCTTGCCCGCGCCCATCAACTGCGGCGCCAGATGACCGCCGACATTGCCCACGACCTGCGCACCCCGCTCACCGTCATCGGCGGCTACATCGAGGCCATGCGCGATGGCGTCCTACGCCCTACGCCCGACCGGCTGGGCCTGATCTACGCGGAAATCGAGCGCCTGCAGCGCCTGATTGGCGACCTGCGCCTGCTCAGCCAGGCCGACGCGGGCGAACTCCCACTGCACCGCCAGCCCTTCGCGCCGCGCCTGCTCCTCGACCGCATGGCCGCGCCGTTCCTGGACCGCGCGGCCCACCAGGGCGTCCCCCTGCGCGTCGAGGCGGCGGATGACCTGCCGCCCGTCGCGGTGGACGAGAGCCGCATGGCGCAAGTGTTTGGCAACCTGATCAGCAACGCGCTGCGCTACACACCGGCGGGTGGGGAAATTGTGCTGTCAGCGACGGGAGAGGGGGAGGGGGTGCGGCTGGCCGTGCGGGACACGGGGACGGGTATCGCGGCCGAGGATTTGCCCCATATCTTCGACCGTTTCTACCGGGGTGACAAGGCGCGCCAGACGACCGACGGCGAGTCGGGGCTGGGGCTGGCGATTGCCAGGGCGCTGGTCGAAGCCCACGGCGGCCGCATCCACGCCGAGGCCGGCCCCGGCCAGGGGACGAGCCTCATCCTCCACCTGCCCGCCAGCCCTGACGTTATTCCAACGCCGTCGGGCCGAGCAGAGCGCCGCGCAGGCGGTGCTTGAGATAGGCGCCGTCGCGCGGCGGCAGCGTCATGGGTTCGTCGGTCACAGCAACCTTGACCACGGCGAACAGGAGGTCGTCGCTCTGGTGAACCGCCGTGCGCAGCGGCTCCAGGCCGTCGGCCTCCCAAAGGGTGCGGGCCGTCGGGAAGCCGCAGGCCAGGGCCACGGCGGCCAGATCCGTCCCCAGCGCGGTGTGCGTGGGCTGGCGGCCCGTCTCGCCGTAGACCTGGTTGTCCATGACGACCACGCGGAGGTTGCGCGGGCGTTGGGCCGCGATGGTCGCCAGGCTGCCGAGACCCATGAGCATCTCCCCGTCGCCGGTCAGGACCAGGACGGTGCGCGCTGGTTGGGCCAGCGCCAGCCCCAGGCCGAGCATGGCCGCGCCGCCCATGGCGCCCCACAAGGGGAAGTCCAGCGGGTGGTCGCCCACGCTCGCCACGTCCCACGCCGTCGCCCCCAGCCCCGCCACCACCACCAGATCGCCTCGCTCCCTCAACAAGGTTTGGACGACGGCGCGGCGGTTCAGGGTCGGCTGACCGGTCATACAGCCTCCTCCAGGCGTCGGGCTGGCCCGCCCTTCAACAGGTCGCGCCACACCAACACCCCACCCACACCCACGACGACGACCAGGACAATATAGGCCGCCAGTAAAGCGAGGACGATCGCCCCTGGCCAGCCGGTTGGCTCCGTGGTGCCCGACGCCAGCCCCGTCATCACGGCCAGCGCCTGACTGCCCACCAGCGCGGCGATGGCCAGGCCGAACCCCCAGCCGATGAGACGCTGGCGCGCCCGCGTTCGCCCCGCCGCCCAGATCAGCAGGCCGCCGCCGACCAGGAAGGACGGGAGGAGTTCGGCCGGCATGAGATAGTCCAACAGGAAGCGGCCCCGCGTCAACCGGGCAACGACCGCCAGGACGAGGGGCGTGAGAATAGGGAACCATACCAGCAGTGTTCCCGTCCCCGCCAGGATTTTGGTGAGAAGATTCCGATTGTCCATAGATCCCCCCAATCCCCTACTTCCCTCCGAAAGACTTCGACCCCAGGAGGCTCTGCGACAACAAGACCGCCACCGGGACATAGCTGGCAAAGGCGAAGCGAGTGGCCGCCTCCACCGTCGAGTGCACGGCCGCGGCGTCCGTGACACGGTAGACGGTCACGCCCATCGCCCGCAGCACGTCCGGCGTGGCCTGGCCCATGGGGACTTGCCACGGGTTGAACTCCCCCCACTCTCCCCGCATTGTCACCAGCGCCAGGAAGGGGAAGCTGCACGTCTTGACTAGCGACAGCATGTTGATACAGTTGCCCACGCCACTCGACTGCATCAGCAACGCGGCGCGTTGGCCGCCGAGATAGGCTCCCGCCGCCAGGGCGATGCCTTCCTCCTCCGTCGTCAACGGTACGAGGCGCATCCCCTCGTCGGCGCGGCAGAGGTTGAGGAGCCGGGTGTGGCCCGCGTCGGGTACATAGGAGACCAGCGCGATGTGGTGCGCCTTGAATAGGGTATGGATATCGGTGGTCCAGTGGCGAGGGGTGTCCATTGGCTCGTCTCCCGCGTCTGACTCGCGCGTAACACCGCCAATTATACTCGCCTTTTGCGCCAGCCTAGAGCGTCGCCTTCTCATCGACGAGGCCGACAACCGCCGGGTTCGACACATACTGCTTGAACTGCTGGGCCAACGGCGTGGGCCGCCAGTAGCGCGGCGCGAAGCTCTCCAGCGTGTACAGCCCCAACTCCAGCCGATACTTCTCCACCGGCTGCCGTCCCAAGCGATACTTCCAATCAATCATGGTAAATAGCGGGAACCAGGTATAGCCCACGACCGGCACGCCCTGGCCGCGCAGCCGCCGCACCGCTGCGATGGACGCCTGGAGCCACGCCTGACGCACGCCATGCGCCCCCTTCGCGCTTGTCTCCGTGATCATGATCGGCACGCCGTAGCGGCGGTAGAAGCCTTCAATCATGGCCTCGAAGCCGACGCCACTTTTCTCGACGATGCGGGTGCGGATGCGGCCGTCGGGAGCCAGGTGCAGTTCGCGTGTCGCCCACTGCGGATAGAAGTTGAGGCCCATCACCTCAATGGGGACCGGGCGGCTGGCGATGTCGGCCAGTTCGCCCACCGTCGCGCCGTTGCGCAGCAGCCAGGTAAACATGGGATGCGTCGGCGTGACGCGGCCGGTCAGCAGGTCGAAGGTCAGGTAATTGCGCAGGGTGTCCTCGTCGGCCAAAGCCGTCAGCGCTGGGTCACTCGCCCGCCGGTTGGTGCTGCCAGCATTGGTCGCGTAGGCGTAGTAGGTATCGCCCACTTTCAGAGTATCCGGGTCGGGGAAGTCTAGATCGAGGATTGGGTTGACGAACTGGCCGGGGCCGGGCGTGGGCACGGGCGTCGGCCCG
>JAHCIP010000483.1 GCA_026129165.1 Anaerolineae bacterium | reverse complement strand
CATTGTCGATCACGTTACCACGCCTCTGCCCGGTGATCGTCACAGCCGCTTCCACTTCTTCCGGGCGCGACGCAGGCATCAAGAAGCGATTGATGATGCGTGGCGACAAAGCGGTGGAACCCGCACCTACCTCGGTGAGTGGCATACGCATCCCGAGACCGTGCCAGTGCCCTCTCTCGTGGATAGACTGGAGTGGCAGCGCAAGCTCATGTTCGATGAGTTCTCGGATGCCATCTTCTTTGTGATTGTTGGGACAGAGACGCTGTGCGTTTGGGAGGGCTCCCGAGCCGGGTTGTCACTGCGGGCGGTCCCGCTGATGAAAGAATATGTCACGCACTAAACTAGGCACACGAGAGCAGATAGAAGTGTGGCTCCGCGCAGGTGGTAGGTGTGAGTATCGTGGCTGCAACCAACCGCTCTGGAAAGACTCACTCACCCTTACGGCCATGAATGCCGCCTATTTGGCCCATATCATTGCGGATAAACCCACTGGTCCACGTGGTGATCCAGTTCTCTCAGAGAAGCTCAAGGCTGACCTGTCCAATATCATGCTGCTTTGCGATGTTCACCACCGACTAGTCGATATTGAGGATGTAGAAGGCCACCCTGTCGAAAGATTGCGGGAGTATAAGAAAGAGCACGAACAACGCATCGAGCGACAGACAGCTATTCATCCCAATCGACCCACACATATCGTCCTCTTCGGCACGCGGATCGGCGACCGTGCGGGGCTGGTGAACTATGAACAGGCGTGTGAGGCGGTGTTGCCAGAACGTTATCCAGCCGACGAATGTGGGATCCGCCTGGACCTTGCAGGGAACGAAGTGAGCGAAAGCGATCCGGAGTTCTGGTCTCAGACTGCTAAGTATGTCGAACGGCACCTTCAGCGCTACCTTGCCGCTGGAGTAGGACCAACTGGCAAGCGACTCAATCATCTCTCGATTTTCGCGCTTGCTCCCATACCCGTCCTAATTCACTTTGGAAGGCAACTTGGTGATGTTCTCGCGGCCGATGTTTATCAGTATCATCGTGCGACTAGCGACTGGCGGTGGAAGCCACTCGATAACCAAGACTTCGATTACGTTGTTCGTCGCCCGCGCCCCGACGACAGATTGACGTCCCGTATTGCCGTCAATCTGTCGCTTAGTGGTAGGATCCATCCAGGCGAAATAGAGAAGGCGGTGGGTCAAGCTCTTCCGACATACGTCATGACAATTGCTCACCCTCGCAGGGATTTCCTCTGTGCGGCGGAGCAGCTTGAACTGTTTCGGAATGAATGGTACAAGCTGGTGGCGGAAATTCGCGACGCTCATGGGCCTGACTGCGAGATCCATCTGTTCCCAGCTGTGCCGTGTTCAGTTGCCGTGGAGATGGGTCGCGCACTTCTTCCCAAGACCGATCCGCACTTTGTCGTCTATGACAATGACAAACAGCGAGGCGGATTCGACCGTTGTCTTGACCTATAGCTGTGCGGAAGCGAGGTTTCCTCATGCCTACTCCCAGGCTCTTCACCCTTATTCGCCGTTCTGATGAGACCGGGCTTAGCGGCACCGGACGTATACTCGACGGCGTCATATTCCATACTGGTCAGGTTGTCGTCTGCTGGCGAACAGATACTCGACCGGAAAACCCGGGATACACCAGCCTCGCCATTTATCCCTCGTGGGAAGCGTTTCTCCACATCCATGTTCGCCCGCATGGACCTGAAGCCGCAGAAATCAGATTTGCGGCAGAACTAGTGTTCGACAACAAGTCGGCAGTGTGAAGGACCTCTACACTTAGCACGGCGAGTGTAGCGAACATTAGGCTTCGATCGCGCTTGGAGGGCAGGGCGACCTCCCCCCGCCTCCAACCTCATGCAAGTCCTTGTCGACTACGAGCACGCCATCGGCCACCCCGACGCCGACAACCACGCCGCCATCGTCGCCGACCTCCGCCGCCGCGCCACCTCCCCTTCCCCCGATCTCCCCGCTCCCTGATCGCCACCTGCGTCCTGCCCCCCACGGAGTCTCTCCGCTCCTTCGTGCTCCTCTCCTTGGATGTCAACACCCTCGATCATGTGACCGATGGGTGCTCCCATGTGGCCCCTGTGAAGGCGGCGGCACGGACAGGCCACGAGAAGAGCCTGCTTGCACCCGTTCGCACCTCCCCCAGATGGATCCCAGCAGGCCATCGCTGTTTCTCGAGTCTCGCACCCGCCACTCACACGTAACCATCAACGGTAGGTCAATCTCTCTACCGACGCTCACCACTCGCGCGGCGCGAAGGACCCGTTTCTCAGCGGCGATGTCGGTCGTCACGACCAGGACGGTGGGCATGCCGTCGTAGTGGCGCTCGAAGAGGCCGTGCTCCAGGTACGTGTAGTAGGCACTGAACTTGGCGTAGTACTGACGCAGTTTCATCGTGCCGCGATCGTACTCGAGGAAGAAGCCGAAGGGCGCGCCGTCGCGGCAGTAGACGGCGTAGCCATCCGGCCGAATCAGACGGTTGCTGCACAGCACCGGGCTGCGCCACTCCAAAACGGCATCATCGTGTCCTCGCGTGCGGCGCTGTCTCGCCGTCCGATAAAGGCTCACGAAGACCCCGTTGACGCCGAGGGTGTGGTCCAGGGTCTGCAAGAGCTTGCGTCGCACGGGCGCCGCAGGCTGTGGCCCACCGCCCACCAGGCCGGCGCCGCGCATCGCGCCAGCCGGCGACAGCCCCTGGCCCGCCGCCAGCAGCGCCACACCGTCTTGGGTCAGCTCGGTCAGCCCCCTGGCGCTGGCCTCTGCCCCTATCTCGTCGGCTGCGACAAGCCTGACCAGGCCCAGGTCCAGTAGCCGCCGCCGCTGATACCTGGCCCAGCGGGTGTTCCAGTCCATCACCGCCGCGATGTCGTCCGCCGTCAGGAAGGGGTGGCGGCCGATGACGTCGAGCAGCGCGCGGTCTGTCGGCGCGAGCGTGAGGGCGCGTTGGCCTAGATGGTCACACGGCTGCGGTGGCGACGTGGCCGTCAACGGCTCCGACGCGTGGCGAGAGATGCGCCGCCCAGGCGCCCGCTCGCGCAGCGGCTCCACGTCGATCGACTGAATCAGGTGGACGGGCTTCACGGGCGAAGGCTCATCACTGGCCGGTAGCTCAAGCCCCTCGGGAACGTCCGTCCACGTGGTAATGGAGGCCGCGAGGGGCGTGTCGAGCCGCCTGTCGCTGGTCTCCCGCAGCAGCCGCTCCCACATCCCGACTTGGCCCGAGTGGGTCGTGGCGACGACCAGGTGCGGCAGGTCGCCGTCTTGCGCCTGGCGCAGGAGCAGCAACTGGGCCAGCAGGTGGCGGTGGGCCTGGACGGGGAGCATGCCGCGGTCAGGGATGAGCAGGTA
>JAHCIP010000482.1 GCA_026129165.1 Anaerolineae bacterium | reverse complement strand
CCACGCTCGCACCACTTCGACCGCCCGCTGCCACCCCGCGTAGCGGGCGTCGCGTTCATCGGCGGACAGGCGCGGCTCGAAGACGGTCCGTTCGGCGGGCAGCGGCGGCAGGGCCGCTTCGGACGGCCAGACCCCCGCGCCCAGGCCGGCCAGCAGCGCGGCGGCGCGAGCCGTCGTCTCGGTAAACCGGGGGCGTACGGTGGGAATGCCCAATAAATCGGCCTGAATCTGACACGCCAGGTCGTTGACCGAGATGCCCCCACCGAGGAAGAGCCTGTCTACGCGCAGCCCCGTGTCCTGGGCGATGGTGTCGAGGATAGCGCGCACCTGGAAGCCGAGGGACTCCAGGAAGGCCCTCAGGATGTGGGCGCGGCTGCTGCCGAGGGTCAGGCCGAGCAGCGTGCCCCGCGCCGCGTGGTCATTGTAAGGGACGTTGAGGCCGGTGAAGGCCGGCACAAAGAAAACGCCGCCCGCGTCGGGAACCGAGCCAGCCAGCGCCTCAATCTCGTCGTCGCGGTCGAACAGACGGGCGCTCTCGCGCATCCAGCGCACCGCCGCGCCCGTCACCGTCGTGTCGGCCTCCAGGCAGTAGGCCATGCCCGCGCCCGTGTCCCAGGCGTAGTAGACGTTGATCTTGTCCTGGTCGGGCGCGACACCGCCGACACACACGTCCACAAACGAGGCCGTACCGTGGGTACACTCGGCGTCGCCTGGCTGGCGGCAGTCGTAGCCGTACAGGGCGGCCTGCTGGTCGCCAATCTGGGCTAGCACTGGCACGTGGGCCATCGCGCCGTCGGGGCCGGTCACGCGGAGCGTGCCGTAGTCGTGGAGGGTAGGGACGGGTTGCGGGAACGGCTCGCGGGGCAGGCCGAGCCAGTCGAGCCAGGCGGCCCAGTAGTCGCGGGCGCGGAAGTCGAACACACCCATCGCCTGAACGAGGGACAGGTCCATGACATGGGCCGAGGGTTCGCCCAGCGCGGCGACCAGCCAGGCAGCGGACAGGCCCAGGCGTAGGTCACCGGAGCGGGCGGCGGCGGCGAAGGCGGGGTCGTGGCGCATCCGCCATGCCAGGTGCAGCGCGGAGGAGTATGGCCCCGGCTGGTAGCCGAGGCGGCGGCGGGCCTGGCCGGCCAGCGGCCAGGCGGCCAGGTCGTCCAGCAGGGGGAGGGTGCGTAAGTCCTGCCAGCTGACGGCGTGACCGACGGGGCGGCGCGTGCGGGCGTCCCAGGCGAAGTCGGTGTTGCGCTGCGAGGCGATGCCGCAGGCGGCGATGTCGGCGGGGCGGCAGCCGGCGCGGGCAATCGCCTCGGTGACCGCCTGAGTCACACTCTGCGCGACCACGTCCGGGTCCTGCTCGACCCAGCCCGGCTGCGGGTAGAGGCGCGGCACAGGCTGGTAGCCGTAGCCGGCCACGACGCCTTCGCTGTCCAGCAGCAAGGCGCGGCTGCCGCTGCTCCCCTGGTCAATGCCCAGCACCAATGAGTTCGTCATGGTAGCCTCAGGCGGGGAGGTCAATGCCCTGGTCGCGGAGCAAGGCGCGCAGCGTCGCGGCGAACAGGGGCGGCAGGGGTTGGTTCGGATCCTGGCCCAACTGGGCCGTAAACGCCTGTTCGAGGCAGGGCCATGTTCGCTCGTCGCACCCGTTGAGGGCGACCTGGACGGCCATCTCGGCCTCATCCAGCGCGGCCAGGCTGTCCTGGAGGAAGCGAGCTATGTCCCCACCGCGATGGATCAGGCGAGGTTCGCCCGACCAGACGTAACGGTGGCCCGTCGTCAGAACCGCGATGTCCATCCCCATGACCTTCTGAAGGGTCTGGCGGTAGGCGCGGCCGGAGTAGAAAATCAGCGGCAACACCCCGCTGCCTTTGCCCTGGAGGGCGTCGGCGGCGATGAGCAGCCGGCGCGTCGGCTCGTAGAGGCCAATGTGGCCCGCCGAGTGGCCCGGCAGGGCGACCACCTGGAAGGCCAGCCCGCCGCCCAGGTCCACCGTGTCGCCCTCGGCCAGCCGACGGTCGGGCGAGGTCGGCAGTTGGGCGGCGTCACCAGCCGCCGCCCACACCTGCGCGCCGCTGGTTTCCCTCACCAGCGCGTTGCCACCAATGTGGTCGCCGTGGCCGTGGGTGTTGATGACCAGGTCAATGTCTTTCATCTCCGCGCCGAGGGCTTGCAGCGCCGGGGCCAGCGTGGCGGGCAACTGCTCGGCGAAGGCGCTGTCAATGAGGGCCAATCGGCTCCCCTTAGCGAGGATGGTCGAGACGACCCTCGGCGAGTCGGGCGGGTACGGCGCGAGCAGCACGCCAGGAATCACTGCTTCGTAGCCAACTTGCGACATCTGGACTGCCTCCTATTCTTTCACCGCCGAGGGCGCCGAGGAGAGAAATCTGATGTTGAGGAGTTACGTAGTTGTTGCCGTGGGGCAGACTTTCCAGTCTGCCGACGCAGGCTAGAAAGCCTGCGCCACATCCCAACTGTGTAACTCTTAATGTTCTCTGCGCCCTCTGTGTCCTCGGCGGTGAGTTTAAGCCTCAGCGGGCAGCAGGTCCGCCAACTGGCGCAGGACATAGGTGGGCCGCACGTCGGACTGGGCCAGCATGGTCTCGGTTGTCGCGCCGGTCAGGGTCAGCGCGGCGGCCATGCCGGCATTGAGACCCATCAGTACGTCGGTCTCCAGCCGGTCGCCCGTCATCAGGCAGCGCTCCGGCGGCAGGCCGACAATCGCCAGAATGGCCTCGGCCATATAGGCCGACGGCTTGCCCACCACCGCCTCGACGTGGGTATTGGTGCAGGCTTCGATGGCCGCGATCATGGCCGCCGCGTCCGGCTCGCCGCCGCCCGGCACCGGGCAGTAGCGGTCGGCGTTGGTGGCGAAGAAGCGCGCGCCGGCGCGGATGGCGTCGAAGGCAATCTGCAACTTACGGTAGACGAACGTGCGGTCGAAGCTGGCGATGACGGCGTCCACCTGCGCCGCGTCGTCCACCAGCATGAAGCCAGCCGCCGCCAGTTCCTGGCACAGCGGCGGCTCGCCCACCACGAACAGCCGCGCCCCTGGCATGGTTCGCTGCAAGAAATCTACCATGACCACCGACGAGTTGATGATGTCTTCAGGCGGCGTGGGTAGGCCAAGCCGTGTCAGGCGAGCGGCGTACTCGTGGCGGCTGTGCGTCGGGTTATTGGACAGGAACACCGTCCGCTTGCCTAGCTCGCGCAGCCGCCGTATCGTCTCGCCCGCCGTGGGCAGCAGCCGCTCGCCCAGGTAGACCGTACCGTCCAGATCGAAGATATAGGCGTCGTACAGCGACGAAGGACGAAGGACCAAAGACGAAGGCGCACTTTGGGGTTGAGGTATTTGATGCTGATGAGCCATCGGT
>JAHCIP010000481.1 GCA_026129165.1 Anaerolineae bacterium | reverse complement strand
GGACGACCGCGCCCCCCGCCATCATCAGCGTCACGCACTCCGCCGCCGCCGACGAGCTATCCATGTAGTAGGTACCGGGGCCGTTGCTAGGGGCCTCGGCAGGTTCCAGGACACCGATGACCGGGTGGCTGCCTGTCTTCTGGATATTGCCCAGGGCCTTCTCCTCGATAGTCGTCAGCCCGCCCGCAATGTTGCCCATCGTCGGCTGCGAACCCATCAAATCGACGCCCTTGCTCTGAATCTCGCCCACGTAGTCGTTGTACATGCTCATGAACTTCTCGCGCAGCTCCGGTGTCGCCATGCGCTCGGCGACCAGGTGCTCGCCGCCCGTCAACTCCGACGTCTCGCCAAAGAAGACGGTCCCACCAGCCTCCACGACGCGATCCACGGCGTAGCTCACCGTCGGGCATGACCCCAGGCCGGTCGTCGTGTCCGACTCGCCGCACTTGATGCTCATCCATAGCTCACCCAGGTCGAACTCCTCGCGGCGCAACTCGGTCGCCCAGTGGACGAAGTCCTTCGCCTTCCAGGCGGCGCGCCGAATCGTCTCCAGGTCGCCATAGCCCTCGATGGCGAGGTACTCGACGGGCTTCCCCGTCGCGGCGATGCCATCCGCTACTCGCTTGGCCCACTTGTCCTCAATACAAATGACCAGGACGGCGGCGACGTTGGGATTCGCGCCCGACCCGATCATAGTGCGGAAGTGGAGGTCCAGGTCGGGGCCATACTGGAGGCGGCCGTAGGCGTGGGGGACGACGAGCGTCCCCTGGATCAGGCGCCCGACGCCTTCCGCTGCGGCGTTGGAGATATCGTCCACGGGCAGAATCAGAACGTGGTTGCGGACGCCGACACGGCCGTTCTCACGGCGATAGCCAAATAGCGGTGTGCTCATGCTTACCACCTCGCAGTCTTGAGATTGTGGGTATGGACGTAGTCGCCGACCTTGAACCCCTGGGGCGTCGTCCCGATTTTGGTGTTGTACTTGAGGACATCCCCGCCAGCGGGCAGGGTAGCGATGGCGATTTTGTGGCCCAGAGGGATGTCATGGTTAGCGACGACCTCGATGGTCGAGTCGTCGTCCATAAAGACGCCCACGGTCTTCTCGCCAGCATGAATATCCGACGTGGCGACACCGACATGGTCACCGTGATGGTGAATGAGGAAATGGTGCATAGGTTTCTCCGTGGAAGTTGATGAGCTTGACAATACGCTCGCAGGCGTTGCGGATGTGCTGCTCCATCGCCTGGCGCGCGGCGGCGGGGTCACGGCTCAAAAGGGCCTGGAGGATGTGGTAGTGCTCCTGGTGGGATAGGCTGACGTGCTCGCCGGCGTGGCGCTGCGAGTAGCCACGAATCAGGTCAATGTGGGCCTGGATGCCGGCCAACTGGTTGTGCAGGACAGCGTTGGCGGCCGCGTCGTGGATAAGCTGGTGCAGGTGGGCGTCGGTAGTGGTGTAGACCTCAAAGTCACCCTGGCCGAGCGCGGCGGTGGTGTCATCGAGCATCTGGCGTAGCTCGTTCAGGGCGTCGTCGGTCATATGAGGCGTCGCCAGTTCGGCGGCCAGCCCTTCCAGCGCGCCACGCACATAGAAGACGTCGCGCACGTAGTCCTCCGTCAGTTCGACTACCTGCCAGCGGCCGGTCGAGGCCTGGCTGATCAGGCCCTTCTCGACCAGCCGTTGCAGCGCCTCACGCACGGGCGTTGGGCTGACCCCTAACTGAGCGGCCAGGTGCTCGATGATCACGCTCTGACCCGAGGCCAGGCGGCCAGCGATAATATCCTGCCGCAGCGCATTGTAGGCCTGTTCGGCCAGGTTGGGAGCACGTTGGATTAGCGAAGAAGCCACCCTGACTCCGACTCGATACCGTCTATAGCCTATAGCCTATAGCGAACATGGTTTCATTGTACAACTACAGACCCGACTTGTCAAGTATCACGCGCCCCTTATTTCCGCTAATTTGCCGTCTGGCCGCTTGTCGTATATCATATATTATCAGGTCGTCTATCATTCATTCTAGAGGTCCCCATCCATGTCGAATCCCATTTTTACCTTGAGCGCCTTCGGCGATGAAATTGACGCCGATCTGGCGACACAACTCGATGTCCTTCTTTCAGAAGGTGTCCACCACCTGGAGTTACGCGCGGCCTGGGGCAAGAATGTCCTCGATCTGGACGCAGGCGAGCTACAGCGGGCGCGGGCGCTGCTCGACGAGCGCGGCTTTACTGTCTCTGCCATTGGTAGCCCGATCGGCAAGTCACACCTGGACCACCGCCGCGAGTTCGAAGTTGAGCGGCTGGAGCGCTCCGTGCGGGTGGCCGACGTCCTCGGCACGCGGCTCATCCGCATCTTCTCGTTCTACCTGCCTACCCCTGAACCCGAACGCTACACTGACGAAGTCCTGGCGAGGATGACACTGCTGGCGCGGCGGGCTGAGGCGGAAGGCGTAGTCCTGTTGCACGAGAACGAGAAAGAAATCTACGGTGACGTGCCCTCACGCTGTGCCGCAATTCTCGCCGCCGCCAACTCGCCCGCGCTGCGGAACGCCTTCGACCCCGCGAATTATGTCCAGTGCGGCGTCCGTCCGATGGATGAGGCCTGGCCCTTGCTCGCCGATGCCACGACCCATATCCACATCAAGGACGCCGTGTTTGCCGATGGGTCGGTGCGGCCAGCGGGCGAGGGTGACGGACAGGTACCCGAGTTACTGGCGGCGCTCGTCCAGCGCGGCTACGAGGGCTTTGTCGTCCTGGAACCCCATCTGCAGATTGCGGGGCCGTCGGGCGGCTACAGTGGTGAAGCAGGAATGCGGGTGGCCGTGCGCGCACTACGGCGGCTGCTAGTCGAACTGCCGAATGTGGCCGTGCGCTAGGAATGAGCCAACTGCCCACAGGTTGCGAACTTTCGGGCAGTTAACAGGGGAAATGTGACACCCTCCCGAACAGAGGTTTTCCGTCGGGAGGGTGTCACTGAGAGAGGCCCTTATATGCCGTCGCGGTGAGACACCGCGGCCGGTTCGTGATGGAACGACCTCTGTGTCGTTTTCACCCTCCGAAGGTTTAGATCCTTCGCTCTCGGCTTCCCCCATTCAAGGGACCTCGCAGGACAAGCCTTCGGGGGGTTAAACGTTCAGGGGTCTAGCCCTGGCGAGTGCGCCATGTGCGGCGCTTTTCCCAGCCGGCCTGCACCAGAGGCTCGTTGTCTTCCCAGCGGCCCTGGCCCTGCCAGTTGGTGCGCAGGTTCTCCCGCGCCTGGTCCCACGTCATGTTCTGGTACTCGGGGCGGTTGTAGTTCTCCCAGCCGTAGCGATACGACGGAGCAACCTTCTCCCACGAGGTGTTACGATTCTGGCTGTTAGCCCAGTCATTGCGGAA
>JAHCIP010000480.1 GCA_026129165.1 Anaerolineae bacterium | reverse complement strand
GCCGTCGCTCCAAGATGTAGCCGGTCGGTTGCTGATCTACTGGACTGGGACGGACAGAGCCTCTCGTCTGAACGTCCGTTCAGTATATCTATCCACCCAGAATTAGGACGCCCTGGACTGAACACGGGTCATGAATGAAACACGGTGAGCCTGAGTGACAAGCGCCAACCACCTGCCCGTCAATTGAACACAGAGAATGCGGTGGCCTGGGGTCCACCGCATTCTCATCTGTAACACAGCGAATGTCCCGTCGAGAACGGGACAAGAGCCTCATGACAGCGGGACGCCTAATAGTGTAGACTGATAATATCCTCTCTTCAATCTAGAGAACAACGGGTGGACGGCAAGCCCTCTAAGCGAACAAGGAGACGAGCATGACACCAAGTACCCAACAAGCCCCAACCGCAATGGCTCACGGTGTTGACGTGGTCGAGCAGACGACATGCTGTATTGTCGGCGGTGGGCCAGGCGGCGCCGTCCTGGCTCTGCTCCTGGCCCGCCAGGGTATCCCCGTCACCCTTCTAGAGGCCCACAGGGACTTTGACCGCGACTTTCGCGGCGACACTATCCATCCGTCCGTCATGGAATTGCTGGACGAGATTGGATTAGCCGAGCGGCTGCTCCTGCTCCCACACACCAAGGTAACCAGCGCGATGATCCAAACCAGCGCCGGCCCAGCCACAGCGGTTGACTTTAGCAGACTAAAGTCCAAGTACCCCTACATCACCATGCTACCCCAGGCGCGCTTCCTCGACTTCATTGCTCAGGAAGCCAGCCGCTACCCCAGCTTTCGGCTCGTCATGGGCGCCGCCGTGCGCGAGATCGTCCAGGAGAACGGCGCCATTCGGGGCGTGCGCTATCATGGCGCCGACGGCTGGCATGAAGTCCGCGCCCTGCTGACCGTCGCCGCTGATGGCCGCTCCTCCACCATCCGTCATATACTGGGGCTGGAACCCTTTCAAACCTCTACCCCGATGGACATTGTCTGGTTTCGCTTCCCGCGCCAACCCGATGACCCGCAGGGCGCCGCCGGACGGTTCCGGCGCGGACACATGCTGGCGATGCTCAACCGAGGCGACCAGTGGCAGGCGGCGTATATCATTCCCAAAGGCGCTTACCAACAATTGAGACAGGCCGGTATCGACGCGCTGCGCCAGGGCCTCATGGACATCGTGCCTGACTACGCCGACCGCCTGGGGGGCCTCACCGACTGGAAGCAATTCGCCTTGCTCACCGTCGAGTCGAGCCGCCTGCCACGCTGGTATCTGGCCGGCCTGCTCCTGATCGGCGATGCGGCGCATGTCATGTCGCCCGTGGGTGGCGTTGGCATCAACTACGCCATCCAGGATGCGGTTGTCGCGGCGAACGTCCTCAGCGGGCCGCTCAAGACAGGCACCGTCAAGGTGAGCGACCTGGCGAAAGTCCAGCGCCAGCGCGAGTGGCCGACTCGCATCATGCAGCGATTCCAAACCTTGCTCCAGGACCGCATTGTAGCGGGCGCCTTCGACCCCGACAAGCCGTTCAAGTTGCCCTGGATTGTGCGCCTGCCCTGGCTGCGCGACCTCCCGCTACGGTTCATCGCTTATGGCATCTGGCCCGTGCATCTGAAAGTGAGGTGAACAATGCTTCTACCTACTCAGCCGGTTCTTGTCGTCTTGGCCATTCTGTTTCTGTTAGCCTGGATCTGGTTACTGCGCCGTCTATTCAAGCGCCGCTAGGTCGAGCCAGGGTTGATGACGGCTTGAAGACGTGGTATGCTATGGTAGTTGACGAGTTCGAAGCGGTCTGGCAGACTCATGCGGCAGTCCTGCACCGTGTAGATTGGGGTAGGGGGTTCGTATGACACTGCTCACCGCCCTCATCTATAGACACTTACGCGCTCAGCTCCAGCGTGGCGCTCACTTCTTCGTCTACCGCACACCGACTGAGCCGGCGCCTAGACCAGACCAGACCGACGCCCCCACATCGTCGGCTGCCTCGGCGCCCCTCCGCCTCGACGCGTTTGACCATCTCTTCCGCGCCTTGGCCCTCTTTGGCTTACTGGAGTGGGCCGGCGTCCTCTGGAATGTGCTAACTCACCCAGCGACGGTGGGTATCGCCGGGCAAAGCTATGGCGTGCGCCTGTTTATGACGTTGGCGGTCGGGCCAGGTATCCTGGGAGGCGGCGCACTCCTCGTCTGGCGTGTTCCCCGTCATGTTGTCGGTCGTTATCTCATCCTGGTCGGCCTGACCATCATCGCCGCGCAATACGACTTTTACCTGGCGACGCCTACCTTATCCGTCCTCGCCCTGGAGCTATTCCTGCTGGTGGGAACGGGTCTGGCTTTGCCCTCGCTGATCTATCTTATGCTTCACTTCCCCAGCGGGCAGGTGTATCCACCGCGTTTCGCGCCGTGGGTTACAGCGTATGCTATGATCAAGGCCATCGGGGTCATGCTGGAGATCATGGCTTCGACCCGGCGGCTCGTCGTTGTCGACCTGCCGATCAACCCTTTACTGGTACCGGCGCTGGTTCCTTATCACTCGCTCATCGCGATCATGATTGGGCCGGCTGGCCTCTCGCTTCCGCTGGGGGCGGTGGCCGGTCTGGTATCGATGGCATGGCGCTATCGGGCGGCCGGCGAGCGCGAGCGCCAGCAAATCAAGTGGGTGGCCTGGGCAGGCGGCCTGTTCCTCGTCTTCCTACCTATCCAGATCACGCTCTTCGCCAATGGCGCTCTTACCCAATCCGCCGCGCTATTCAACCTCACCGCCATCATCGGCGGCAGCCTTATGCTGGCGCTGGTGGCCGCTATCGGCATTGCCATCCTGCGCTATCGCCTGTTCGACATCGACATCCTCATCAACCGCACCCTCGTCTATGGCGGTCTGACCACCGTCGTCGTCGGCCTATACGCCGTGTTGGTCGGGGGCCTGGGCGCCCTCTTCGAGAGTAGCGGCAATGTCGCCATCTCGCTCGTGGCGACGGGTCTCGTCGCCGTCATGTTTCAGCCGTTGCGCGAGCGGCTCCAGCGCAGCATCAACCGCCTGATGTATGGCGACCGCGATGACCCCTATGCCGTCTTGTCGCGCTTAGGGCAACGCCTTGAAGCGACTCTCGCGCCCGAAACCGTCCTCCCGACCATCGTCGAGACCATTGCCCAGGCGCTCCGCTTGCCCTATGTGGCGATTGAGTTGGCGACTGATACCGTGGCCATCGGTGCGCCCGTCGCGGACGGCCTGCGCCTGCCACTCACCTATCAGCGCGAGGTCGTCGGACATCTCGTTCTGGCGTCACGTGCGCCGGGCGAAGCCTTTACTCCGGCCGATCGGCGGCTGCTCGAAGACATCGCTCACCAGGCGGGCGTGGGCCTAGATCGGAAGAGCACACGTC
>JAHCIP010000048.1 GCA_026129165.1 Anaerolineae bacterium | reverse complement strand
CCGCGACGGTCACCGCCACCCCGGCGCTCGCCACCGCCATCGCCCGGCTTGGCCTGCGCCTCGTTGACGCGCAGTTGGCGGTCGTCGAGGGTGTAGCCGTCGAACATGCGGATGGCCTCGCGCGCCTCGTCGTCTGTCGCCATCTCGACGAAGCCGAAGCCGCGCATGCGGCCCGTCTCGCGGTCGGTCGGCAGGTAGACGTCCACGACTTCGCCGGCCTGGCTGAAGACATCGCGGAGCTGGTCGTCACGGGTGCGGTAGGACAGGTTGCCCACGTACAGTTTCTTGCCCACAGAAGGAGTCCTCGCAATAAGGGTGTAGGATGAAAAAAAGGAGTGTAGAGCCGCGTGTCCAACCAGTCCACCTGCATTGACGAACCACGGTCGCCACAGAGTCTGACGTCGGCACAACTTCCCGAAGCGTTCTACGCGCCTAACTATAGCATAACCTCGGATTTATGTCCAACTTCACGAAAGGTGCACTCATTTCCGGCCCGGTCACAGTAAGGGCAGGGCCGCCCCATCTGACGCCGCTCCGCCGCCAGGATGGCCTCGTCGGCGCGCCAGAAGTAGTGGCTCTCGCCCAGGCGGGACGAAAAGCCCGTGCGGTCCAGAACGTCGCGTACCGCCGGCTGGACGCCTGACAGGTACAGGTCGCCGCCCTGCGCGCGCTGGCGTTCCAGGATGTTCTCCAGCGCCTGGACGCCCATCACATCAATCAGCGGCACGCCGCGCATACTCATAATCGCCACTTTGGTCAGCCCCGACGTCTCGATGGACTCCTGGAAGGTGCTGGCTGCGCCAAAGAAGAGCGGGCCAGTGACGAAATAGACATGCACCAGCGGGCAGGCCGTCTCTAGGACGTGGCCCTGCGCCTGCATGCGCTCGACATTGACCTCCTGGCGTTCGATCCGGATGTCGGCGATTTGGCGGATGAAGATGACGGCCGAGATGGCGACGCCGAGCAGGATGGCCTGGGTCAGGTCGAGGGCGACCGTGGCGAGCATGGTCAGGGTGAACCCGACCATGGCCGACCTGAGGCGGCGGCCAAAGAAGAAGTGGATGGCGTGCCACTCGTTCATGCGCCAGGCCGTCATCATCAGGACGCCAGCCAGCGCGGCCAGCGGGACGCGGGCAATCAGCGGGCTGAACACCAGAGCCGACAGGAGAATCGCCACGGCATGAATGATACTCGTCAGACGGGTCTGGGCGTCGCTCTTGATACCCACGCTGGTGCGAGCAATGGCGGCTGTGGCGGGTACGCCACCGAAGAACGGGACAATGATGTTGCCCAGGCCCTGCGCGATTAATTCCTGGTCATTGTCAGCCTTGATACCTGTCATGTTCGAGGCGACGGTCGCGCACAGTAGGCTTTCGATGGCGCCGAGAGCCGCGATGGAGGCGGCGGGCACAATGAGAGAGGTCAGGTCGCCCCACGGAATCAGCGCGGGGGTCAGGCGTTCGTCCAGCAGGATGGTACGCGGTATCTCGCCAATGGCGGGCACACTCCAGCCGAGGGCGACGGCAACGAGGGTGGCGAGGATAATGCCGATGAGCGAGCCGGGGATGCGGCTGGTCAGGCGTGGCATGACGATCATGGCGCCTATGACGAGCAGCGCCAGACCCACCGAGCGCAGGTCGGGCAGGACGGGGTGCGTAAAGTAGCCGATGAGCTTGGCCACGGTGTTCTCGGCGGCGGGCGTCTTCACGCCGAGGAAGTTGTCAATCTGCCCGATGGCGATGATGAGGGCGATGCCGGATGTGAAGCCGGAGATGACTGGCGAGGGGATGTAGGCGACGAAGCGGCCGAGGCGGAAGACACCCGCCAGCAGAATCATCAGGCCGGCCAGGACGCCCGCCATCCAGACCCCACCGAGGCCGTAGCGGGCGGCCAGGACGATGAGAACGGCGGACATGGCCCCGGTCGGCCCGGAAATTTGGAACGGTGAGCCGCCCAGCCCGCCGATGACCAGGCCCGCCAGGACGGCGGTGACGATGCCGGCGGCGGCGGTCGCGCCGGACGCCACGCCGAAGGCCAGCGCCAGCGGCAGGCCCACCGCCGCGACGGTCAGCCCGGCCAGCAGATCTTTTTGGAGCTTGCCCAGATTATAGCCGGCGAACTCGCGCCGCCACAGGGAGAGGAGAGCGCTAAAAGGCAAAGCCATACGTAGTGTCCCACGACTGAGGATAGGGCTGATTGTACCATAGAGGCCGCCAGAGACAAAGAATTCGCGTTATAATTTAGGCATGTCCAAGCTCATTCTCCTCAACAAACCCTATCTCGTCCTCTGCCAATTCACCGATGCCGAGGGCCGGCCCACCCTGGCCGACTACCTGCCCCTCCCCGATGTCTACCCCGCCGGGCGGCTGGACTACGACAGCGAAGGGCTGGTCCTGTTGACGGACCACGGCCCGTTGCAACACCTCATCGCCGACCCGCGCCACAAGCTGCCCAAGACTTACTGGGTTCAGGTCGAAGGCGAGCCAACGGCCGACGCGCTCCAACAGTTGCGACGTGGCGTTCTACTCAAGGACGGCCTGACATTGCCCGCCCAGGCGCAGGTCATGGCCCCGCCGGACGTCTGGCCGCGCACCCCACCCATCCGCGAACGTAAGCACATCCCGACCCCCTGGCTGGCCCTCACGATTAGCGAGGGCCGCAACCGCCAGGTGCGCCGTATGACGGCCGCCGTCGGCTACCCCACGCTGCGCCTGATCCGCTGGGCGGTTGGCCCCTGGACACTGGACGGGTTGGCGCCGGGCGAGTGGCGGGACATAGCGCCGCCCCGCGACCTAACCCTCCGCCCCCCTTCCCTACGCAGGAAGGGGGAGTAAACACCCCTCCCCGAGTAAGGGAGGGGATGGGGGAGGGGTTTGTGCGTGCTGGCGAAGGGCTTGACAACAGCGGCGGCCTCGGCCAAAATAAGGCAGCATCCAACGGTGAATGACCCTTCTGGAGGTGAACCTATGACGACAAAACTGACCTGGCTTGGACACGCCGCCTGGCTGGTGGAGCACAGCGGCGCCCGTATCCTCATTGACCCGTTCCTCTCCGGCAACCCCACGGCCAGCATGAGCGCCGACCAAGCGCGCGCGGACTTTATCCTGTTGACCCACGCCCACGGCGACCACCTGGGCGATACCGTCGCCATCGCTAAACGCACCGGCGCGCCGGTACTCTCGAACTTCGAGGTGTCGGTCTGGCTGGGCAACCACGGCGTCGAGAACGCGCAGGGGCTGAACCCCGGCGGCGGCGCGCAGCTGCCATTTGGCCGCGTCACATTCACCCGCGCCGACCACAGCTCGTCCTTCCCCGACGGCACGTATGGCGGCGTCGCCTGCGGCATCGTCCTCCAGTTGGACGGGCTGACCCTCTACAACACGGGCGATACGGCGCTGTTCTCGGACATGGAACTCTTTGGCCGGCGCTATCGGCCCGACGTGGTGACGCTGCCCATTGGCGACTACTTCACCATGGGGCCGGATGACGCGGTGGAGGCGCTGCGCCTGCTCAAGCCGCGCCATGCCCTGCCCCAGCACTACAACACCTTCCCGCCCATTAAACAGGACGGCGGCGCCTGGGCGTCTCGCGTTCAGCGCGAACTGGGCATCGCGGCTCGCGCCCTCCAGCCAGGGGATGTGTATAGTCTGTAACTCCATGGGTGGCTATAGGGCTGCCTGGACATGCTTCACAAGATTAATGGGATGAACCTGAACGGCTTCGGCCAGGAAAAGGAAAATCCTGTTAATCTTGTGAATTTTTGTGAGATGAGAAAGGCGGTACGGGGATAGATGTAAGGAACGGGAGCTACAGAGCGTATAAAAGCAGGTACGCTGTCGACTATACCGACACCCACCGCGCGTGACGGTCAATACCCTGTAGTACGTACTGCGTGCGCCTTGCTGCGCCTAGAAAGATGCCCCTAATGGCATTCCCCTCCTTACGACGTCTGTTGCCGCTGTCCCTGGTTTGCCTCGCCCTCGCCGCTGCCTTCCTCGTCTCCACCCAGCCGACTGCCGCCCAGACTGCCCTCTCCCCCTTTGAGCAAGAGGTGCTAAACCTCGTCAACCAGAAGCGCCAGGCAGTTGGTCTCACTCCCCTTACGGTGGATGCGCGGCTTGTCCAGGCCGCCCGCGACCACAACGCCCGTATGATCGCCACCGGCCAATTCTCTCACCAGGTCACAGGTGAGCTGCCCCTATGCGCCAGTGGGACGAACAACGACAGGTTCGACGCTGTTGGCTATGCCTGGACCGCCTGCGCTGAGAACATCGCCGCCGGCCAGACGACGCCTCAGCAAGTCATGGACGCCTGGATGAACTCAGCGGGCCATAAGGCCAACATCCTCAACCCCGGCTACCGCCACATCGGCATCGGCTATGCGACTGGCGGCCCCTACGGCTACTACTGGACCCAGGACTTTGGCGCGGGCGGCGGCAGCACCGCCCCCCTGCCGACGGCCCCCGCGCCGACAGCGACGCCCCGCCCGGCCAATACCCCGGTCCCCACGCCGACCCAGGCGCCGAGCGCCAGCGGCCTCGCCATCACTCGCGCGACTTACCTCCAAGCCTACCGCTACGTCTATATCGAGGCGACAAGCGGTAACCCCGCGGCGACCCTCTACGCCTACAACGCGACGACGGGGCAGTACCTCGGCACGCTCACAGGTAACAGCAGCGGCCGCTACAACGGCTACTTCTACAGCTACACCAATCCCGGCCGCGTCACGGTCAAGAGCAGCACGGGCCTCACCGCTACCGCCGCTGTGACGGTCCAGTAGCTATCTGACTCTCAAACGCAATAAAAACAACGGGCAAGGCGTAGGCGCCTTGCCCGTTGTGGCTCCTCCCCGCCAGGTAAATCTCTTGGGTTGAACCGATGCCCCGCTACGACCGCTTGGCGCCGGACGTTTTGAGCTAGGGTTGGTCATAGAGACCCAGGCTCAATAAGTGGCAAGAACGCCACCATCTCCCGCCGGGAAATGGTCGCGCTTGACGACCGTGACGCGCTCGAAGTGGTCCGCCAGGACCCGCGCCGCCAGCAGTCCCGCCACGCTGCCGCCGATCACGAGGGCGTGCTCGCTGCGCGTCGAAGAAAGTTCACGCTTGCTCATAGTGGACCTCGGCTACCTTTGGTCGCGCACCGGGCCGTGTTGGACGCGGGCGTAGAGGTCGGCCCACTCCGTTGTGCCGTCGTCGGGGTGGACCTCCATCCGCACGCCGCGCTCCTGGGCCGGCTGGTTGCCCATGAGAAAATCGTCCCAGCACTGGGGCCGCATGTTGGCGTAGTGCATGACCCGCCCGCCGGGCCAGGCGACCGACAGCAGCAGGCGCGGGGCCGGGTGGGCGTAGGGCGGCTGCATCCGATAGCGCGTCAGAGCGGCCTCGTCAATCTCGATGCCCAGCCCTGGTCCCTCTGGGACTTTGACGTAGCCGGCCTGAACCGTGAGCGGCTCGCCCAGCAGGTCGTCGGCGTAGTTGTTGAGACAGTTGACGCTGGGCCACTGGGCGAAGGGCAGGACCGCGCCCAGGTGGGCCGACAGGGCGGTGGTCAGGCCGGTGCCGACCATCTGGAGCCAGAAGGGCTTCTCGAAGGCGGCGGCCAGCGCCCCCTGCCGCAGAATACTCGCCACCCCGCCGCTAACCACAAACCCGTCGCATACCGCGTCGCGCACGACGGTGGGGAAGGGCGGCTCGCCAAAGTGGAGGGCGATGGGCCGCGTCGTCTTCTGGCGCAGCAGGCGCTGGCCCTCCACGTCGCGCTGCAGGATGGGCGACTCGTAGATGGCGATGCGCGGGTAGCGATCTAGTTCGGCCAGCACCGGCGCGGCGTTGCCCAGGTTGATGAGCATCTGGTTCCAGTCCAGGTCGAGGCGGAAATGGGGCGGCGTGACTGCGCTGATCCCCTCCACCTGCTCATACACATCCCACCACGGGCGAATCTTAATCTTGTACGAGGTGTAGCCCTGCTCAACCGCCTCCCGCGCCTCGGCGGCGTTGGTCTCGGGCGGCATGTCAATGTTCCACCACGAGATGGGGCACCACTCGCGCACGCGGGGCAGGTTGAACAGGCGGTAGACGGGCACGCCCAGCGCCTTGCCCACCAGGTCGTAGAGCGCCATCTGCAAGCCCGCGCCCAGCGTGTCGTCGCCCAGCCAGTCGGCCGGGTTGCCCCCACGCACCGCCTCCACCGCCGCGTCGGAGGTGCGGCCCCAGGTATAGTGCAGAATGGTCTCGCCGTAGCCGACCAGGTCGGGCACATCGGTGGTCACGCGCACCACCTCGGAGATCCGCCACTGCCAGACCTCGCGGGCGTTCCACTCCTGGCAGCGCGGCGTAAACGGCACATCCACGACGATGCGTTCGACATCCTTAATTCGAGGGTAGGTGGGCATGGCGACCTTCTTCGGCTGAGGGAGTGCTAAGGGGCTGAATCCGACGGGCAAGAGGATAGCAGAAGGCGCGGGAGAGGTCAAGGGGCCTGGCCCGAACCACCCTGACCCCGGCAAACCGCTTGACGACGTTGTGGCCCTTCGTTATAATCGGGCGGATAATCGGGCGGTCAGAACCACAAGACCTGACAGGTTTCCCCCTTCGGGGACTTCGTGAAAACCTATCAGGTCCTGTGCGCCCCTTGACGTGACTGTAGGCTCACACCTTGTAGATCAAGAGCGCCAGGCCAGCGGCGCGCAGTTCCTTGTCGGTGACCCGGCCCAGCAGCCAGCGCGACAGTTCGCTGCGCTCGCGGCTCGTCATGGCGATCAGGTCCACGCCATGCTGATTGGAGAAGTCAAGCGCCTCATCGCCAGGGCCATCAATGATGGCTTCGGTCCCCACGCTGAGCGACTGGGCGCGTAAGGGTTCAGCGATGGCCTCGAGGTAGGCCTTGCCCTCCGTCTGCATCTCTTCCGCTATGGAGCGCTCGTTGGTCTCGGTATACACAGGCAGTTCGGGCGAGGCGATGTTAAGCTGGGAGGCGCTGGGCGTCACCCGCAGCAGGGTGAACTGCGCGTTCATCAACTGGCCCAGGGCCACCGTGGGCGCCAAAATCTCGTCGTGACCCATCGGGCCGTCCAGGTTGATCAGGATGTGGTCAAAGACAATATCCCGGTCAAAGTCGGCCTCCTCGCCCCGTGGGTGGACGATGAGCACGGGCGCCGGCGATAGCCGCACGAACTGGTCCGTCACATTGCCGCTCCAGAGTTTCGAGAGCAAGCCGCGCGGGTTGGAGGTCATCACCACCAGGTCTATCTCACTCTCGCTGGCGTAATCAGCCAGTGTCTCGGCCACCGGCCCGACCAGTTGGGCGCGTTGGAAAGCCACATCGGGGGCTTTGGGGAGCAAGTGGATGACCCGGTCCAGATAGACCCGTGCCTGCTCCTGCGCCTTGATGTCGCCAGGACTGCCGGTATGCACCGTCGCCAGGGTAATATCCGCGCCGCAGCGGCGGGCAATACTGAGCGCGACGGGCAGAGCGTGTTCACTGGCGACCTCACCGTCGAGGGGGACGAGAATGGAACGATACATGGTTCGCCTCCGGATAGAGTGATCTATGATAATCAGCGTGATGGCTCGACCACCAGCAGGTACATGACGAGCTTGGGCCATGATTGTGGCACGGTCCCTGGTGGCTGTCAAATATATCCCAAGAGAGGAATTGCCAATGGCTACCGTCCCCCGCGTCGAGTTTGGCTATGGCCCGCCGGCTGGCGAGCGCCAGTTCGAGACCATCCACCCCCGCGAGTTCATCACTGACCTGCACCGTGTCCTGGACGTCGCGGCCCAGGGCTTCGGGTCGTTCTGGATTCCCGACCATATCCAGTTCGGCACGCGCTATCGGCTGGAGTGCTGGACGATGCTTACCTGGCTCGCGGCGCGCTATCCCAACGTCAAGCTGGGTACGATTGTAATGAGCAACTCGTTCCGCCACCCGGCGCTAATGGCGAAGATGGCGGCGACGGTGCAAACCCTGAGTGGCGGTCGGCTGATCCTGGGCTACGGCGCGGGCTGGCATGAAGAGGAGTACCGCGCCTACGGCTACGACTACCCCTCGGCGGGTCAGCGCGTCGCCATGCTCGAAGAGGGCGTCCAGGTCATCCGCGCCCTGTGGACCCAGTCGCCCGCCAACTTTCAGGGCCGCTATTACCAGCTTACGGACGCCTACTGCGAGCCGCGCCCCGACCCCGTGCCGCCGATTATGATTGGCGGAGGTGGCGAGCAGCGCACCCTCGGCGTCGTCGCCCGCCACGCCGACTGGTGGAATGATGTGCTGCGGCCGCCGGAGGAACTCCGTCACAAGCTGGCCGTGCTACGCCAGCACTGCGAGGCCGAAGGGCGCGACTATGACAGCATCCCTAAGTCGGTTAATGTGCGCATTGTCCTGGACCGTTCGCATGGCGCGGCGCTGGCTCGCGCGGAGGCCATTCCCGTTAACGGAGCCTGCCTCAAGGGCGACCCGGCTGCCATCCGCGACCAGTTGACCGCCCTGGCTGAGCTAGGCGTGTCCATGTTCCAGGTCGTACTGGCCGGCTTCCCTGAGACGGATGATATGCGCCTGTTCCTGGACGAAGTGGCGCCGGCGTTCGCGTAAATCTTGCCAAGCCCAGTGGGCGCGGAGGCTGAGCCTCCGCGCCCACCGAAGAGAGGGGAAAGTATCAATGGCACTGAGACCAGCGCCGTTTTCTTTACGCTCGGCGGTATACATTTAAATTTTGCACTTGGCGAAAATAACAGAGTATAATCGTGACAGTTGGATCGAGCCGCATCTTGCCAAGAGGAAACTGACCCGCGGAACGTTGTCGTGACCGCCGTCCGATACTCTATGCAAGGGGGGTTTGCCCTGCTATGGGTCGTCTGCTAGGCTTCCTGGTCCCCCACAAAAAGCTCCTCATTGCCCTGATTATCGTCAACCTTGTCCTGTCAGCGATGCTGACCGTCGCGCCGCTGGTTATCAAAGCCATTGTGGACGATGTCATCGGCCAACAACAGCTACACCTCCTGCTCCCCTATCTCGCGCTCCTGCTGGCCGTGGCCGCTGGCCGCGCCGTCACCACCTACTTCTATACCTACGGGCAAAACCGCCTCGGCCAACTGGTAATGACCGATGTGCGGCTCGCCCTCTATCGTCGCCTGCTCGCCCTCCCCTACGGCTTCTACGACCGCGAACGGACGGGGCGGCTCATCAGCCGCGTAGGCAGCGATGTCGAGAGCACGCGCATCTTCCTCTCTCAGATCATGATCGAGTCGATGAGCCACCTGATGACCATCACCCTGGCGACGATGGTCATGCTACAGCAGGACCACGTCCTGGCGCTCATCTCGCTTGGCCCGATGGTCATATCGGGGCTGGGAATGTTCTTTGCCCATCGCAAGCTGCGCCCCTACCAAGCCATCAGCCAGGAGAATATGGCGCGGCTGTCGGCCAACTTGCAGGACAGCCTGGCGGGCATCAAAGTGGTCAAAGCGTTTGCCCAGGAAGCGCAGGAACAAGCCAAGTTTGACACCGTCGCCCTGCAGGTACGCGACGGCAACCTGCAGGTGCAGGACACCTGGAGCAAGCGATGGGCGGTGATTGGCAGCTTGGGCCGCTTCATGCAACTCGCCCTGATTGGGGTGGGCGGCCTGCGGGTGATGAACGACGAGATGACGCTGGGGACACTGATTGCAGTCATCAGCCTGAGCATGTTGCTGCTGGGCGCGGTCAACGCGCTCGGCACCCAGCTCAACGCCTTCAGTCAGACCTCGACGGCCGCGGTGCGCATCTTCGAGTTGCTCGATGAGCCGGTGACCATCCAGTCGCCCGCGCCGCGCGCCTCGGCGCCACAGGGGCCGCCCACCGTCACGCGTGGCGACGTAGATTTCGACGACGTCAGCTTTGCCTATCCCACTTCCAATGCCAAGGCGCTCCACGAAGTGACCCTGCATGTGCCGGCTGGCGGCTCGCTCGCCATTGTGGGCGAGACGGGCAGCGGCAAAAGTACCCTGGTCCACCTGATGGGCCGCTTCTACGATGTAACCAGCGGCTGCGTGCGGGTGGACGGCCGCGACGTGCGCGACTATGACCTGGCCGAACTGCGCCGCCACATTGGGATGGTAGCGCAAGACACGCTGCTTTTCTCGGCCAGTATCGCTGAGAACATCGCTTTTGGCCGGCCCGACGCTTCCCAAGCGGAGATCGAGCGGGCGGCGCGGCTGGCACAGGCGCACGAGTTTATCGTCAAACTGCCTGGAGGGTATAACACGGTCGTCGGCGAACGCGGCACCGGGTTAAGCGGAGGACAGCGTCAGCGCGTCGCCATCGCTCGCGCGATTCTGCTGGACCCCAAAATCTTGATTCTGGACGACTCGATGAGCGCGGTGGATGCCCAGACCGAGAAACTCTTGCAGGCCGCCATTCAAGAGGTGATGCAAGGGCGCACGACGATTCTGATTGCCCATCGCCTCTCAACGGTCGAGAAGGCCGACCACATCATCGTACTCAAGAGCGGCCGCATCATCGAGCAAGGGCCTCACGAGGCGCTGCTCCGCCACAGCGGCTACTACCGCCATGTGCTGGAGTTGCAGCAGATGAGCGGCGCCTCGATCCCAGACACACCGACCTTGAGGCCCGCGCTAGGAGACGCCTGAGGGGCGAGCCGCTGTCCTTGCGGCGTGCCAGGTGAATTGCCCTATGCTACGAACCATCACCGGACGGCGGACCCGTCTCGTCAATAGCGATGAACCACCGCCGTTGCCGCCCCGGCAAACTCTGCCGCGTGTCTTTACCTATCTGCGCCCCTACCGCGCCCGCATGGCCCTCACGGTCGCCATCTACATGCTGTGCGTGCTGGCGACCCAGTCCTACCCGTTTATTGACCGCATTCTGATTGATGAGCATATCGCGGTCAAAAAAGTGGAGGGCTTTCTGCCGCTGCTAGCGCTGGCGGCGCTGCTCCACGGCCTGAACTGGTTTGGCGTGCTTATCCGCTCGTTGCTCATCGCCCGCGTGGGGCTGTCTATTCTGGTGGACCTGCGCCAGCAACTTTTTCAGCACGTCGTCGCGCTGTCCTTCCGCTTTCATGACGCGGAACCAGTCGGCAAGACCATGACGCGGTTTATCGGCGACGCCCGCGCGATCAACGACTTCCTGAGTAACCAACTGGCGAGCCTGTTTAACGATATCACCGCCGGTATCGTCGTCATCGTCCTCATGTTCGCCATCAATCCCGGTCTGACGCTCATCGCATTGTGTACCCTGCCGATCCTGACCCTGGTCGGGTTGTATATGCGGCCTCGGCTCTACGACGGCTGGGAACGTGTCAGCGAGAACATGACGCGCTTCAATATCTTCCTGGCCGAGAATATCGCCGGCATGCGCATCATCCAGGCATTTGTCCGTGAGAACGTCAACCTCCAGCAATTCCACGCCGCGAACGATATCGTGGTGACCGAGTGGATCAAGGTCATCAAGCTGCAAGCCTGGTTCTCGCCGGTGGTAGAGATTACTCGCTCGTCGGCCCTGGCCGTGGTGCTGTATGCGGCGGCCAACCGATTTGGCTTCGCTGCCAGCCTCACCGTGGGCACCCTCGTCGCCTTCACCGCGTACATCAATGCGCTGTGGGCGCCCATCAGCACGCTGACCAATATGTACGTAGTGCTACAATCGGTGCTGGCCTCGGCCAACAAGATTTTCCGTCTGCTCGATACCATGCCCACCATCCGCGACGCACCGAACGCGCGGATACTGCCACGCGTCAAGGGGGAGGTCGTCTTCGACCACGTCCACTTCAGCTATGATGGGACGCGGGTGGTGCTGAAGGACATCAACCTCCACATCGAGCCGGGCCAGTTGGTCGCCCTGGTGGGGCAGACGGGCAGCGGCAAGACGACCATCGCCGCGCTTGTGTCGCGCTTCTATGATGTGACCGGCGGGCGCATCACCATTGACGGCTACGACGTGCGAACGGTGGCGCAACACTCCCTCCGCTCGCAGGTAGGGGTGGTGTTGCAGGAGCCGTTCATCTTTAGCGACACCGTCGCTAACAATATTCGCTATGGCCGGCCCGACGCCACGCTGGAGGAAGTAATTGCCGCGGCGAAATTGGCGAACTGCCACGACTTTATTATGAAGACGGCGGACGGGTACGAGACGCTGGCCCAGGAGCGCGGCACGCAGTTTAGCATCGGCCAGCGCCAGTTGCTCAGCATTGCGCGCGCCATCCTGGCCGACCCGCGTATCCTCATCCTGGACGAAGCCACGTCGGCGGTGGATACCCAGACCGAGATGCTCATCCAGGCGGCGTTTGAGAATCTGATGAAAGGCCGCACGGCGATTGTCATTGCCCACCGGCTGTCTACCATTCGCAAGGCGGATCAGATTGTGGTGCTGCGCGACGGCGAGGTGGTGGAACGGGGCAACCACGCGGCGTTGATGGCGCAGGATGGCTACTACGCCTCGCTGGCAAAGGCGCAGGCCAGCGGCGACTATTGAGGGGCGAATAAGCGACCCCCTTCCTTTGCAGGGAAGGGGGTCGGGGGGTGAGGTCAGGGGCTATTATGGCACGCCCTGGCACGCCTGGGCCATGAGCGCTACCGTGTTGGCCCCATTAGCGACCTGGCGCAGGCTGCCCGCCCGGATGCCGATGCCTCGGTAGGGCGGCGTGGCCTGGGCGAAGGGGCTGCTCAGGTGGAGTTGATAACACCCGACAAAGGTCTGCGGCCCGCCGGTCGTCTGCGCGGTCAGCGTCACCGGAACTTTGTAGTAGGTCTGCCCCGCGCCGACATCGCTGCTCACCGCGCCCGTCGTCAGTTGCACGGACTGGGTGTTGGCGTAGCCCTGCTGGAACTGGTCGAAGGTCGGCAGCCCGACCGCGTTGGCTTCCCAGTAGCCGTAGGCGCGCGGGTACTCGCGGCGGTTGACGGCGTTGAACAGCGAGCGTAGGGTCTGGACGGCGTTGGTGCGGTCGTCCAGGTAGCGTCCCGCGCTGATGTCGGCTGGGTTGGCCGGTGGCGTCGGCGGCACGGGGCTGCCAGCGGCTGGGCAAATCGTTCCCAGGCGCGGGCCGGGGTCCACGCCAGGGGCTACCGTCTCGACCACCGCGGACTGAATGCCGAGCGCTTGAAACGGCGGGGCCTGGATGCCCGGATTCGCCAGGTGGAGCGTGTAGCAGCCCACAAAGGTTTGCACGCCGCCGGTCTTGAGTTGCGAACTGAGAATCACCGGCACGGAGTTGTAGTAGTTGCCAGCCGCCGCGCCCTCCTGGATCTGCCCCAGCGTGATCTGGACGGTGTCGGTATTGGCATAGCCCTGTTGGAACTGGTCGAATGAGGGGAGACCTGCCGCGTTGGGTTCCCAGTAGCCGTAGGCGCGCAGGTACTGGCGCTGGTTGAGGGCGTTGACCCACGACAGCATGAGCGACTCGGCGTTGCTGCGGTCGTCATAGTAGACGTTGGGCAGGCGCGGCGTGGAGCCGTCGTTGAGGATGGGCAGCCCCTCGCGGTTGGCCTCCCACGGGAAGCGCTGCGTGTTCAACCGCTGCCGCACACCGTAGGGGCCGCTGACCCAGGTCTGGTAGCCGTTGGTGAAGGCCGTCCAGTTGTCGGCCTTGCGCCAGGCCAACGTCCCATTGACCGTATTCTGGTAGCCGTTGCCCACGCCGTCGTGGTACTCGTTGCCGGTACACTGACCGACCACGTTGGGGATTTGGTTGTGCAAGGCAGCGAAGCCGAGCACGAACTGGCAATCCGCCGCATAGACAATCGACCCCGCACCCATCGTCAGCGCCACCACCAGCGCCACGACCAACACGGTTACATACTTCCACATCTTCATCATGACTACCTCCATTACTATTCCTGTTTAGTCCTCCTTCTATGACGCTGCGATGTCCCCGATGGTTCCCCCGGCCTACTGTTACCACATGGCAATCACGCGGGTTGGTCCGCCGGAGCCGTTGGCGGTCTTGATGGGCGCGGCCAGCACCATCGCTCCAACGGGCGGAATCCGGCCCAGGTGAGCCAGATTCTCCAGTCCCCACCGCCCCGTCGGCAGCCACGTCGAATGCACGATGAAGTCCTGGCTCGGCCCATAGTCGAGGCTGGGCGTATCCAGGCCGATGCCTTTGACATCACGCTCCTGGAGCAGGTAGTCCACCGTCTCCTTGTGGAAGCCGGGGAAGTGGAGGCCGCCCTTGTCGTCCGTGCCGAGGAAGGCCGCCGCGTTGCCGATGCGCGCCTCCCAGCCGCTATACAGCAGCACCGCCGCGCCGGCTGGAATGCGACCATAGCGGGTTTCCCAGGCGCGGACATCGTTGAGCGTCAACTGGCTATCGGGGTTGCTCGCCGCCCGGCCGCTGATGTCTATCACCACAGCTGGCGCGATCAGGTTGGTCAGCGGCAGCTGGTCCACCGTCATGCCGCCCTTGGCAAAGTGGACCGGCGCATCCATATGCGTCCCGATGTGTTCCGGCAGCGTCAGCTGGTTGACATAAAAGCCGCCATTATCAATGGTAAAGAGGGGGGTCATCTCCATCGGCTTGTAGACCGGGAAGACGGGCGTGGCCGGCGACAGCGGGTGGGTCAGGTCCACCGTGTTGGCGAAGGGGAAGGCCGCGCCGCGCGGCGCCTGCAGCGCCGTCTCCGACATTGTCTCCCCCCGCTGCGGACGGTCCCAGGATACCCACGCATGGGCCGCCAGCCCCGCCGCTCCCGCTACCACCTGGTAGCGGAATGGGCCGAGGGCGCCTTTGGCCGGTACGCGCTCCGCCAGCCAGACCGCCGACTGGAGCGGCGTGCCGGCGGCCTCGAAGCCCCGGAACCAGGCGCCCGGCGGCGTCGCCACGACGGCCTGGAACGAGGCGCCCTCCGGAACTTTACCTGCTATATATAGGTCACGCACCTCGACGTCGCCGTCGTTGCGCAGGGTGATGGTGTACGTCACGACCTGGCCGTCAGCCGAGGCGCTAAAGCTGACGGCCAGCCTGGCCGTCGCCTGCGCCTGGGTCGTGACCGCGCTCACGCCGGCCGCGAGGCCTCCCAGCGCCGCCGCGCCGGCTAGCTTGAGGAAATCCCGCCGTCCCACCTCCGCCACCTTCTCATAGGTTCCAGGGACACACATACCGGCCTCCTTTTACAGGGTACGTTCGTGGTACATTAGACCTCAACTTCTAGCGATCCAGCCGCCCGTACTGGCGCATGACCTCCTACAGGCGGTCCAGCGGCAGGGCGTGGGCGGTGTGGCTGTCGCGGCCCGTCATCGTCTCGGCCATGCACACGGCGTTGACGATGGCTTCCTCCGTCGCCTCCACCACCGCCTCGAACAACCCGTTCAGCGTGCCCTGAAGCACTTACACTGCTACCTGATCCCAGGCTCGCGCGCGTGCCGCCAATTCATTCTTATAGTCGGGCCAGTGACGTAACGTCTCGGGGTCGAAGTCGGCCCCATTGGGCCAGGTCAGGGTGTGGGCAATAGGGTCCAGCGCTACCTGACGAAACAGGTCCAAGTCGCGTAGCGGCCCCCATAGTTCGCCATGCAGCACCGGCTCAAAATCAATCACCTGTTCTGCCCCGTCGTTGAACTTAACGCGCAGAGTATAATTCTTGACCACGTCAAATTCAGTCACTCGGTACAATCGGTGGGACATCACTTTGCTCCTGTTAGAGGCCTGGGATGCGCTGAGAGGGCTGTCCTAACTGGGTACGCTGCCAGTTATCCTCAAGTTCGACCTGGTAAAGCTCAGCCCAGGCTAAGACTAAACGCAACTGCGTGCGGGGCAACGAACCTTCCAACAAAACGGGGGGCGAGATGGCGAAACTCGCCTCGTATTCGCTGTAGTAAGCGTGAAAGTGGGGCAGACGGTGTCTTGCGTCAGGCTCGGTATACATGTAGATAGAGATACCCCGAAACTGGGATACAAGCGGCATTCCCCCTCCCGACGCCCACCGTTAAATATTGCATGTCTCCATTATACGCTAGAGTCCTGCTATACCAGCCGCCCGTACTGGCGCATGACCTCCTGGAGCCGGTCGAGCGGCAGGGCGTAGGCCGTGTGGCCGTCGCGGCCCACCATCGTCTCGGCCATGCACAGGGCGTTGACGATGGCTTCCTCCGTCGCCTCCACCACCGCCTCGAACAGCCCGTTCAAGGCAGTGTCGGGCAGCATCCGCACACTGAGCCCCTGGCCCGCTGGCAGCCGCTCCCCCAGGTCTCGGTTGCCCGTGGCGAAGGCGAGGAGGATGTCACCACTGGAGTTCTCGCCCAGCCCGCCCATGCGCCCGATGCCCAATGCCGCGCGCTGCGCCAGCTTGCGACACTGGCCGGGCAACAGGGGCGCATCGGTGGCGACGATGACGATGATGGAGCCAGTACCAGGCGGCGGGGCGGACATGATGGGAGTGGGGACGGCCGAGGGTGGGATGGCCTCGCCCACTGGGACACCGTCAATGCGGAGCAAGGCGCGTTGGCCGTAGTTCGCCTGGACGAGAACGCCTACAGTCCAGCCGTCCAGACCCTCACCCCGACCCTCTCCCAGCGGGAGAGGGAGTGGGGTCACAGCGGGCTGGCTCCCCCTCTCCCGCAGTGGGAGAGGGGGTTGGGGAGTGAGGGTCTGACTCGGCCTCGGCGGCCAGGTATAGGGCACGCGCCGCGACGCCGTGCCGATGCCGCCCTTGAAGCCGTGGGCCATCATGCCTGTCCCGCCGCCGACGTTGCCCTCGGCCACCGGGCCGCTCGCTGCACTATCGAGGGCCGCAAAGACGTGTTCGGGTCGCACATGAAAGCCGTTGATGTCGTTGAGGAAGCCGTCGTAGGTTTCGGCGACGACCGGCAGACTCCAGGTGTTCTCAAACGAGCCGTCGCCGTGTTGGACCGTGTAGGCGATCAGCGCATCATGGACCACACCTACCGAGTGCGTATTGGTGATGGCGACTGGGCTCGAGAGGGTGCCCGACTCTTCCAGCCACACCAGGCCGGTCATTTCGCCGTTGCCATTGAGGACGTGATAGCCGGCGAAGACCGGATCCGTGCCTATGTTCCCCTCGTGGGGGAGGATGACGGTCACGCCGGTGCGCACCGGACCCTGGCCTACGACCAGCGGCCCCTCGCCCTCGATGAGCGTCGTGTGGCCGACTTTGACGCCTGGCACATCGGTAATCGCGTTCCACTGGCCCGGCGCGAGCCGCCCGATCTTGATGCCCAGGTCACGCGCCCGCGCCCGACCGCCTTGTGTTTGCGACAGCCCTGCTTGCACCCGTTCCTCCTGAGTAAACGACTACTGCGCCATACTCTTGGCGCAGTAGTATAGTTGAACCCGAAGAGCGGGTCAATGGAGGTGGAAGGGGGGGCGCCTCTCAAGTCGTGGTCACGCGCTGGGAGTCGCCTAGGGGAGGGGGCCGCCGCGCCCGGCGATGAACAGCGTGTACCACTCCTCGCGGCTCAATTGCACCTCGGTCGCCTGACAGCAGGCTTTAATCCGCTCACGGTTCGTCGTCCCAATGACCGCCTGCATCCGTGCGGGATGCCGCAGCAGCCAGGCCAGCACAATCGCCTCGCGGCTGACGCCCTTCGCCGCCGCCATCTGCGCCACGGCCTCGGCGGCCCTGACCGTCCGGTCGTCCGCGTTGGCGGGCAGGTTGCCGGAGAGGTGGCCGCGCGCCAGCGGGCTCCAGGCCTGGAGGGTGATGTCGTGGAGGCGGCAGTACTCCAGCGTGCCCTCCCCGCGCACCGGCCAGGTGAGGTTGTCCTGGTTGACGCTGACGCCGGCGTTGACCAGGTGGTTGTGCAGGAGGTTCAGTTCCATCTGGTTAGCGATAAGAGGGTCGGGCAGAGTGCGGCGCAGGAGGTCTATTTGCGGGCCGCTGTGGTTGCTGACGCCGAAGTAGCGCACCTTGCCGCTCTGCTTCAGCGTCGTGAAGGCTTCGGCCACCTCCGCCGGTTCCACCAGCGGGTCGGGTCGGTGGAGGAGGAGGATGTCGAGATAGTCGGTCTTGAGCCGGCGGAGGCTGCCCTCGACCGACTCGACGATATGCTCGCGGCTGAAGTCGTAGCGGCCCGGCGAGCTAGGGTCAGGCGTGCCACGAAAGCGGATACCGCACTTGGATTGGATGACTATCTTGTCGCGGAGGCCGGGTAGCGCGTCCCAAATGGCCGAAAACGTTGCTTCCCGCTGGCCGCGTCCGTAGATGTCGGCGTGGTCGAAGACGTTGATACCCTGGTCCAGTGCAGTCTGGATCGCCGTGATAGCCTCTCTGGTGTCCTCGGAGAGAGTCATACAGCCAAAGACGATGCGCGAGCCTTCGAGGGGGGTAGGGCCGATACGTTGAAGTTCCATGTGAGTCTCCTTGACCATCGACTCAAGCAAACCACGCGCCGGCGGTGAACACCAGGCGCCTAGGCCCCCGACGCGGCGAGCCAGGCCAGGTGGGACTGCCAGGCTTTCGCCCACAATCGCGTCACGTCATTCCCCAGGTTAAGATCAAATGTGTAACGCAGGACGCGGTGATAGTCGGTTTCGCTCTCCAGGACGCGCTCCTCAACCCCGCCGGGCGTCACGCGCTGCAAGACCGCGCCGCGTAGGCTATGGATGCCGTCGGCTCGCCAGCGGTGGCAGGTGGTGACACGGGTGAAGCCAGAGTCGGGTGACGTTTGCAGCCAGTGGCAGCGTTCGGCAAAGTCGCTCAGCGTGTGGGGTTCGAGCGTGAAGTCAAAGCCTGGGCCGCCGTAGGGCTGATTGTGGAAATACCAACGCTGCCCCTGACGCGAGAGCCGATAGACAAAGCCGGCTTGCTCGTACTCGCCCTCCACGAGGGGGATGGGTTCGAGCAGGCCATTGCCAAAGCCGGCGTCGGCCAGCCAGGGCTGGTCCAGGTGGACCAGCAGTACGAGATGATTGCCCTCAGCGAGGTCGCCGTGGCGGGCGCGGCCCACGGCGCTGCCCAGCAAGTCGAGCCTAAACCCGATGGCCCGTAAGGCCCAGGCCAGCAGCCCGTTCATCTCGTAGCACCAACCCCCGCGTCGGCGCGCCACGATTTTAGCATATATGTCGTCATAGTCCAGCGTGTGGGCGCGGCCCAGGTGTATATCCAGGCCTCGTAGGGGGATGCTCAGCAGGTGGGCGATGACGCCGCGCAACACGTCGAGCGTTGGCTCCTTCAACGGGTCCGGGGACATAGTGGATGCGGTCCAAGTACGCCGCGAGGGTTCTGGTCAGCGGGTACTCTTTGACTCGTGCCCTATGCATCGGCAAAGAACCTTACCAGCACAGGCGCCAGGACGTCCGTCGCTGGTCCGTGATCCTGGCCCGCTAGCGTGACCTGCTGGGCGTGAGGGAGGATGTGGGCGATGGCTTGCGCTCCATGATGCATATAGGCTGGACTTTTCCCGCCATCTATCACGAGGGTGGGTACGGTCACAGACTTCCACTTCTCCAGCGGTGCGGGCGTGCCACTCGCTGTGTCGCCCATGATGGTCCCGTCATAGGCAATCGTATGCGCCAGGGCTTCTGAGCCGGCCCAGAAAGGCGCAGCGTGCATGTGAGCCACGACGTCGGCCGGGAGGCCTACCGCCTGGGTCAGGAAGATTTCAACCGCCTCCCCTCGGCGCCCCGCCGTGACCGCAGCGTTCAACTGCGCGACATAGTCGTGAGGCAGGGGGGGACGGCTGTCGTCAACGATAAACGGCGGCTCGTATATCGCCAACTTCGCCACCGTGGCGGGCCGCTGGCGGGCTGTTTCAAGCGCCAGAACGCCGCCGGAGGAGTGACCGAACAAACAGGCCCGCCCGCCCGCTACGTCAATCAGGGCTTCGATGTCTTCGACCTCACGCTCAACAGCATAAGGGGGTGTGTCGCCGCTATCGCCTCGACCGCGACGGTCATAGTTGAACACCGTGTAGTGCGCGGCCAGAGCCTCGGCCAGCGGCCGGGTATCCGCGCGCGCGGTGGTGGCGCCCCCCACCAGGATAAGCGCCGGCCCCTCGCCCATCTGATCATAGGCGATAGTTGTACCATCCTTTGACGTGACTGTTCGCATAGGCGCGCTCCTTTATCATCTCACCATCGGGATCACTGAGGGAGCAACTCCTGTACCCTCGATTCCCCGTGCGGTTGCCCTACGACTGGGCCTCTGGATTCTTCGTCGCTTCGTAGCGCAGCAGAACGACGCCTGAGGGGAAGGGGTGAGTTTCGACCAGTTTGAGGCCCTGGTACAGCCCGTCGGGGAAGATCGTCTTGCCGCCGCCCAGCACGACGGGATAGACAAGCAGGGCGTATTCATCGATCAGGTCGTGCTGCGCCAGGGTGTGGATCAACACGCTGCTGCCGTCAATGTAGATGTTTTGGCCCGGCTGTTCCTTGAGCTTACGGACTTCCTCGACCACGTTGTCGCGGATGATGGTGGAGTTGCGCCACGCCGACGCCGAGTCCAGGGTAGTCGAGACAACGTACTTGCGCTTGCCGTTCATCACAGCGCCAAACGGATCATCATCGGGCATGGGGTCGAAGGCCGCGCCGTGTCCCTGCCAGGTCTTGCGCCCCAACAAAAACGCGTCGCACTCGCTCATGGCCTGAAAGAAGTAAGCGCCGATGTCGTCGTGCCAGTAGGGCATGGTCCAGCCGCCGTGGGTGAAGCCGCCCTCCGTGTCTTCCTCGCCTCCGCCGGGCGCCTGGATCACGCCGTCCAACGACATAAACTCCGAGACGATTAACTTGCGCATGGTTGGTCTCCTTGTTAGAGGTAAAGGGGATTAGGAATGTTTACTGGCCTTCGTAGGCTCGCCGCAAGCCAGCGATGTCAATCTTGCTCATTTGAAGCATGGCCTGCATGGCCCGGCCGGCCTTATCAGGGTTGGGGTCGCCGAGCATCTCGCCCAGCGCCGTGGGGATAATCTGCCAGGAGACGCCGAAGCGGTCCTTGAGCCAGCCGCAGGGGCCGGGTTCGCCGCCGTCGGCGGTCAGCTTCGCCCATAGCTCGTCCACCTCGGCCTGCGTCTCGCAACTGACGAAGAGCGAGATGCCATCGCTAAACGAGAAGGAGGGGCCGCCGTTGAGGGCGATATACTTCTGCCCCTCTAGCTCGAATTCACACGACATGAGTGAGCCGGCCGGCCCTGGCCCGCCTTCGCCATAGCGGTTGGCGCTCAGAATGCGGGAATTCTTGAAGGTCGAGACGTAGAGGTTGACCGCCTCCTCCGCCTGGTCGTTGAACGTCAAGAACGTCGTAATCTTCTGCACTATAGCCTCCTGTTGCTGAACCGTCGTCATTGGCTTCTCTGGTTGAGGAATGCTTTACACTATATCGTCGTTTAGGACAGCCCAGAATCGACAGCGTGAGGGCGGAATCCTACCCCAAAATCCTAAATTCTCGAAACGTGACATGCTACGTCTCTTGTAGGGGCCGACCTGCGTGTCGGCCCAGGGCGAACACATAGGTTCGCCCCTACTTGATTATGCGCTAGGGGTGGAGGCGGGGGTCGAGGGCGTCGAGGAGGGCGTCACCCAGGCAGGTGAAGGCGAGCAGGACGGCGGCAATCAGCAGGGACGGGGTGAGGATGAGCGAGGGTTGGGCGTAGATGGCCTGTTGCCCCTCCAGAATCATCGTCCCCCAACTGGGCGTGGGCGGTCGAATACCGATGCCGAGGAAGGAAAGCCCGGCCTCTAATAGCATGGCGCTCGGCACGCTGAGGACCAGGGTAACGACGAGCGGCGGCAGGATATTGGGCAGAATGTGCTTGACCATCATCCAGACCGGGCCGGCGCCGAGCATCCGCGCGGCCTCGACGTACCCCTGTTGGCGGACCTGGAGCACCTGGCCCCGCACCAGGCGGGCGACCCCCTCCCAACCCACTACGGCAATCGCCAGGCAGAGCAGCGCCAGCCCATCCATCGCCTGCCCTAGCCAGCTATCACGGAAGATGGTCTGGACCAAGATGAGGAAGAGAAGGCCAGGGAAGGCAAAGACGACATCGGTGAACCGCATGAGCAGGTTATCCACCCGCCCGCCGACGAAACCGGCTACCATCCCGATGCCGCCGCCGATGAGCAGGTAGAACGTGAGAGGGATAAAGCCGATGAGCAGCGAGACGCGGGCGCCGTACAGGGCGCGGCTCAAGATGTCGCGGCCCAGGCCGTCCGTCCCCAGGACAAACCGCCAATCCCCCGTGGCCCAGACGCCCGGCTGTAGGATATTCGCGTAATGCTGTTCCAGGGGGTCGAAGGGGGCAAGATAGGGGGCGAGGAGGCCTGCCAGGAGAAAGAGCGCGATCACGCCGAGGCCAACGAGGCCGATGGGCTGGCGCGTGAAGCGCCGCCACGTGGCATCGCGTGGTCGCTGGGGGAGGCTCTTGAGCCGTAGTGCGGTGTCCACGCCTACTCGTCCTGATGGATACGAGGGTCGAGCCAGCCATAGGCCAGGTCCACGCCCAGGTTGGCGAGGCTGATGAGCAGGCCGTAGAAGAGGGTCGTGCCCATGATCATCGAGTAGTCGCGCTGGCTCACGGCCTGGACGAACAGCCGTCCCAGGCCGGGGAACGAGAAGATGTACTCCACGAAGAACGAGCCGGTGATGAGCATCGCCAGGGTGGGGCCGAGATAGGTGACAACGGGGAGGAGCGAGTTTCTGAGGGCGTGGCGCAGGATGACGCCGCGCTCGGCCACACCTTTGGCCCGCGCCGTGCGGATATAGTCCTGCAAGAGCGCGTCGCGGAGACTGGCCCGCACCAGCCGCGCCAGATAGGCCATCGTCCCGAAACTCAGCACAACGGCTGGCAGTACCCAGGCCCTGGGGTCGTTCCAGTCGGAGGCCGCGACGGGGAAGACGTGCAGCCACAGCCCGAATACAATGATGAAGAACACGGCGAGCACGAAGTTAGGAACGGCCGTCCCCCACGTGGCGACGGCCAGCGAGAGGGTGTCCAGCCAGGTGTGGGGTTTGAGGGCGGCGACGATACCCAGTGGCAGGCCGACGACGACGGCGATGACCAGGGCGAGCAGGCCGAGGGTGGCCGTGCGGCCAAAGCGGCTCTCCCAGGCGGGCCGGCCGGTGGGCGGCGCGAATAGAATCTCGGACACGCCTCGGTCCCGGAACTGGTAGGATGGCCCCAGGTCGCCGCGCAGGGCGTTGAGCATGTAGCGGGTGTACTGCTCCCACAGCGGCCGGTCCAGATTGAACTGGCGGTTGAGGTTCTCGACCACCGACGGCGGCAAGCGCCGCAGCCCGCCCCGATCCCACGGCCCGCCCGGCGCGGCGTGCATCAGGCCGAAGGTGATGAGCGAGATGGTCAGCAGGACCGGGATGGTCCATAGGAGGCGGCGGAGAAGGTAGCGCATAGGCTTAGTACACGCTGTCAACGGATTAGAGGGCAAGCTGTCAACGGATTGGGGGGCAAGCTGTCAACGGATTACTGGGAACAGATTGAACGGATTACGCTTGCCGGGATCGTCGCTATTCGTTCAATCTTTTCCCAGTAATCCGTTGACACCGCACTCTCATAAGTAGAGATTACTGCTTGAGCCAGTCCGGCACGAACAACCACTGGCGATTGACACGATGCTCGTGGATATTCGTCGGTGGAAACACTCGCTTGAATTGGAGACTGCGCGTCCCAAAGTTCAGCAACAATCCTAATGGACAGTCAGTCGCCGCTAAATAGGCGATGACCTGGGCGATGTGACTGTTATCCAACTCACTGAGGGCCTTGAGTTCGACGACGATCTTACCCGCGACGATGAAGTCAGGAATATAGAGACCAATCAACTCGCGCCCCTCGGTGGTATCGTACACCTCGATGTGCTTTTCCCACTCATACACTAGGCCCCCATCGTCCAATCGCACTTTCAGATCACGATGATAGACGTCCTCTTTGTGGCCCGGCCCAAGCTGCCGATGGACCGCCATCGCGCAGCCAATGATCGTGTAGGTGAGGTCGTCGTAGGGTGTCAAGACGCGTTTGTCAGGCATGGCAACCTCCGATTCTGAGTGGAACAATGTTGGATGAGTTCTCCGGGCTACTTGCTGTCAACGGATTACTGGGAACAGATTGAACGGATAGTGACGACCTCCACGAAGCTAATCTGTTCAATCCGTTCCCCAAAATCCGTTGCCAGCTTGCCCCCGATCCGCTGTCAACGGATGGCTGGGAACAGATTGTACGGATTATATCGTCGCCAGTAAAGCTAATCCGTCTAATCCGCTGACAGCCGTCTCGGGCTGCGATGCGTTCTCTGCGCTACTCGCTGTCAACGGATTACCGGGAACAGATTGAACGGATTAAGACCGTCCTGCGACACTCATCCGTTCAATCCGCTCCCAAATCCGTTGACAGTGTCCTCCGGCTACGCGCTGTCAACGGATTATTCGGAACAGATTGAACGGATTGACACTGCCCCGGCGACGCTCATCCGTTCAATCCGCTCCCCAAAATCCGTTGACAGCAACTCTCAGTGCGGTGCGATGCGGACCTGCATGATGGTCGCCTGGCAGGGGAACAGTTCGAAGGGCGTGAACTGGCAGCCCTCGACCCACGGCTGCATGACGAACGACGCCGGGGGGTGGAACAGGAAGAAGGCCGGCCCCGCATTGATTAGGATCTGAGCCGCTTGCTGGTAGAGGCCCTGGCGCTTCGCCGGGTCGGTTTCCGCGTCCGCCTGCGCCGTCAGCCGGTCGTACTCGGCGCTCTTCCAACCGTTCGGCTGAAACGTCTGAGTCGAGGGCCATAGGAGCGAGTACCAGGCTTGTGGGTCGTTGTAGGCCGCCGTCTCGCCGCTCCAATACATCTGGAACGCTGTTTCCGCTTTGGGAAAGGTTCCGATATACGCCTTGAAGTCCATTGGCTCTAGCTTGATGTTGACTCCGAGGTTTGCCTTGAGTTGAGCCTGGATGAACTCAAAGACACGTTGCGGAATCAGGGGTAGGGGAGCATAGGACAGGGTGATATCCGGGAAGCCTTTGCCATCGGGGTAGCCAGCTTCCGCGAGCAACTGCCTGGCCGCGGTCGGGTTGAACTTGGGCGTGGGCAGGTCGGGATAGTAACCTACCAGGTCAGGAGGGACAAGCTGATAGGCCGCAACCCCCACCCCCTGCAGCACATCCCTGACTAGCGTCTCGTGATCAATGGCCTGGTTGAACGCCTGACGGACTTTGACGTTGTCGAAGGGCTTTTTCGATGTGACGAAGAGCAACCAGAGGGTGTTAGGGCCTGGTTGGACGGTCCATTGCTTCTTTAACTCGGGCTGGGTCTGAATGGACGCGGCCTCACCGGCGCCAACATCAGCCGCGTCAAGCTCATGGTTGAGGTAGGCTGTGAAGGCGGCGGCTGGCTCAGCGATCATGGCGTACTCGAAGCGGCTAAGTGACGGCGGCCCAAGACGGTAGTTCTTGTTGGGAGTAAAGACCAGCTTGACCCCGTGCTCCCATTCACTGAGGACGAAGGGACCATTGCCGATGTAGGTCGCGGGCTCGGTCCACTTCTCGCCGCCCTTCTCCACTATGTCCTGGCGAGTCGGTAGACCATTGCTGGTGGTTAGAACGCTAGGAAAGTAAGCGGCTGGCTTCTCCAGCGTGAATTGGAGTGTGCGCTCGTCGAGCGCCTTGACGCCAACCGCGTCACGCAACTTCTGTAGCTCCTCTTTCCCGACCTTAGCAGGGTCGGCTGTGTTGAAGGCCTGGGCGCCCTTGATCGCATAGCCGTAATTGGCCGCAGGGCTGGCGGTCTGCGGGTCGAGGTGGCGCTTCCAGCCGTATTCGAAGTCCTTCGCGCGGAGAGGCTGCCCGTCACTGTACTTGAGGCCATCACGTAGCTTGAAGGTGTAGACCAGTCCATCGGGCGAAACCTGAGGCAGGGCTTCGGCGGCGGCGGGGATGAGTTTGCCCTGCGCGTCCAGGGTCAGTAGATTCTCAAAGGCAAGCATAACGACAGCGATCTCGGGGCCAAATGAAGCCTTCTGTGGGTCAATCGTGCCCGGCTCGGCGCCTGAAGCTCTGCCCAGGTCCCCAAGATTGACGCGCAGCGTTTGTGGTGCGCTTTGTGAAGCTGGCGCAGCCGCTTTCCCTACGGGAGGCTGCGCACTGGCTGCGCTGGGCGCTTGGGTCGGGGCGCCGCCCTGAGCCGGCGCCGGCGCCTGAGTAGCAGATGGCGCAGCGGGTAGGGCAGCGGCAGTGGTTGAGGTTGGAGCCGGGGCGGGGGTCGCTGTCTCCTCGCGTCGACACGCAGCCAGGGCGAGGACGAGGCTCAGCAGGCTGACGACAAGGGCGATCC
>JAHCIP010000479.1 GCA_026129165.1 Anaerolineae bacterium | reverse complement strand
CGGTGGAGACTCGACTGAGTCACGGTCAGGTCCATACGGGTACCTCCTCACACAAAGAGCGGAGCCGCTGGTGGCTCCGCTCTGGATGACGTATGGATACGAGCGATGGTGAGATCTTCGCGATGAGTGAAGATGTGCCTTTCTCCGAGCGCGTTCGGCTATTTCGAATTCGCCCATTGCTTCTTCTTGGCGGCGCGTTACAATGGTAGCATCAGAACTGGCCAGTTCTACGCACGGAGTATCGCATCATGCGCCACGATGACCTCGGTGACCACGAGACCCGCCGCGAACAGCTACTCGGCACTGTGCTCAAAGCAGGCAAGGTTCTCGACCTCTTCACGGTTGAGCGCCCAGAGTGGGGCGTCACGGAGGTCGCCGCCAGCCTCGACATGCCGCGCGCCAGCGCCTACCAGCTACTAGCTACCCTCACCGAGATCGACCTCTTGCGCCGCATGCCCAACAACCGCTATCGCCTCGGCTGGCGGCTCCTCTCCTTCGCCCGCACCCTCCTGGAGTCGACCGAGTTCCAGGTAGAGGCGGTGCGGGCCATGGATGACCTGGCAGGGCGGTACCGTCAGGCTGTCTATCTGGCCACCCTAGACGACGACGAGGTCGTCTGTGTGACGAACCGCGAGGGCGAACTTGTGGCGGCGGACACGGGCCAGCGGCTCATGGTGCACGCCAGCGCCGTCGGCAAGGTCCTGATTGCGGGTCAGGCGTGGCCGGACGTCCAGCACATCGTGGAGCGGCGCGGTCTCCCGTCGTTCACCGGCAAGACCATCACGCACCCTGATGATCTGCATCAGGAGTGGCAGACTGTGCGGACACAAGGCTACGCCTACGCCCTTGAGGAGACACAACCTAACCTGTGCTGTGTCGCGGCGCCTATCCGAGATCAGCACGGGCGGATCGTCGCTGCCCTGTGTGTCTCGGCCCGCGCCGACATCTTCCGTCGCCACGAGCAGGATCTGGTGCAGTCGGTCCGTCGCGCCAGCCACACCGTGTCGCGCAACCTGGGCTACCTACCACGTCCCTCATCGCCGACTAAGAAGTGACCCAAGGAGAACTGGCCCATGTCCTACACCATCTATCCCATGAACCTGGGTGACATTGAGATCGACTACAGCTTCCTTGTCTGGGGCACCAACCAGGGAACCAAGACCTGGGTGCCGACCACCTCCTACCTCATCCTCGGCGCGGACAAGCCGATCTTTGTCGACGCCAGCTTCCGTAACGTCGACGAGCTGTCGGCCTCGTCTGGCCTCGTCTCCCGCCGCACCGCCGATCATTCGCTGGAAGCCCAGTTGGGCCGCCACGGGCTTCGCCCCGACGATATCGGCTACCTCATCCACACCCACTGTCACCTCGACCACACGGGTCTCGACGACCACTTCCCCAACGCCAAGATACTGGTCCAGCGGGAAGACCTGCGCTACGCGGGCGCGCCCCTGTTCCCTGAGAGCTTCTACGACCGTGTTGACATCGCCAAAATCGTTGGACCCCTGTGGAGCCAGGTGCAGCAACTCGACGGGGATACTGAGCTGTTCCCAGGCATTCGCACCGTCGTCGTCGGCGGCCACGCGCCCGGCATGCAGATGATCTACGTCGATCTGCCGTCCGGCCAGGCCATCATCACGGGGGATGCAGCTTATCTCGCTGATATGAACGTCGGGCTACAAGTCCCGATGGGCTACTACTACAGCCTGCCCGACGTCATGCGCGCTCTGGCTCGCATCAAGCGCGACGCCACCTATGTCCTGCCCATCCATGACGCGTCGATCATGGAGAAGTACGGACAGGGGCTGGAGTAATCTCATGAGCCACCAGCCCAACGTCGTGCATCACACGGCTCTCGTGAATGGCATCCGGGTGCACTTCGTCGAGGCGGGCAGCGGGCCGCCCGTCATCCTCCTGCACGGCTATCCCGAGACGTGGTTTGCCTGGCGCAAGCAGATCCCTGTTCTCGCCGAGCGCTACCACGTCATCGCCCCCGACCTGCGGGGCTATGGCGGGACGGACAAGCCCGTGACAGGCTACGACAAGCGCACAATGGCTCAGGATATTCGCGGTCTGATGAGTCATCTGGGCTACGTCAAGGTCGCCCTCGTGGGTCACGACCGCGGCGCGCGGGTCGCTACCCGCTTCGCGAAGGACCACCGCGACGCCATCGACCGCCTGGTTGTGATGGACAACGTCCCAACCCGGGTTGTCCTCAACTCCATCAACAGCCGCATGCTGCGGGGCTACTGGTTCTTCTACTTCCAACAGATTCTCGATCTACCCGAGGCCTTGGTCGCGGGTCGCGAGGATATCTACATCCGCCACTTCTTGCGCTCGTGGAGCTACAACCCTGAGATGCTGGATGACGAGGAGATCGCCGTCTACGTCCGGGAGTATGCCCAGCCGGGCGGCATGCGCGGCGCCTTCAGCGACTATCGCGCTGGCCCGGTCGACTGGGAGCAGGATGTCGTCGACCAGGATGAGCTGATCGACTGTCCGACGCTGGCGATCTGGGGCGCGGATTTCGAGTGGGTCGGCAAGCTAGTCGACATGCACGCCGTGTGGCAAGGCATGGCGCGGGACGTGCAGGGCCTACCCATTCCCCGATGCGGCCATCTGCCACAAGAGGAACAGCCTGAGGTCGTCAACCAGGCCCTGCTCACCTTTCTCGACGGCTGGCAGGGGTAGACGAGGCCACTGCCTATCTCAACGAGGAGACCCTATCATGAGCGATCACCCCTGGCAGACGGACCAGTGGTTCGTTAGCCCTTGGAATTTTGCCGATGAGGTGCGCGCCGAGCTGCACTTCGCGCCCCACATCCAGGTTCACGATGTGACCCTGCGGGACGGCGAGCAGCAGACGGGCATCACCTTCACTCAGGACGAGAAGATCCGCATCGCTGAGGCGCTGGCTGAAGCGGGTGTCCACCGCATCGAGGCGGGCTTGCCGGTCGTCTCCCCGAACGACACGGCGGCCATCAAAGCCATCGTCAAGCGCAACCTGGGACCGAAGATCTACGCCTTCTCGCGTTGCATGGTCGACGACGTCAAGCGCGCCGTTGACACAGGTGTATCGGGCGTAGTGATGGAAGTGCCGTCCAGCGAGCACATCATCCAGTATGCGTATCAGTGGCCGCTGCAGAAGGCCATTGACCTGTCCATCGAGTCGACCGCCTATGCCCATTCGCAGGGGCTGGAGGTGGTCTTCTTCCCCATCGACTTCTCCCGGGCCAACATCGGCTGGGTGCTGGACCTGATTCAGCAGGTCGCCGATAACGGCCATATGGACGCCCTGGCCCTGGTCGACACCTTCGGCGCGACCTCACCCCACGCCATGCAGTACTTCGTGCGTCGAGTACGCCAGCGCTTCCCGACGACCCGGCTGGAGGCTCACTTCCAC
>JAHCIP010000478.1 GCA_026129165.1 Anaerolineae bacterium | reverse complement strand
CTGTATCACGCCGAGGCCGACCCGACCAAGCAAAAATTCTATTATGTGACCATGCTGCCTTATCCCAGTGGCGACCTGCATATCGGCCACTGGTACGCGATGACGCCCTCGGACGCCCAAGCGCGTTTCCGCCGCATGCAGGGCTACAATGTCATGTTCCCTATTGGCTTTGACGCGTATGGCCTGCCGGCCGAGAATGCCGCCATCCGTAACAAGATTCACCCCTACATCTGGACCCACAAGAACATCGAGCGCATGCGCGGCCAACTGCGCTCCATGGGGGCCATGTGGGACTGGGAGCGCGAGATTATCTCGTGCGAGCCGGAATACTACAAGTGGAACCAGTGGTTCTTCTTGAAGATGCTGAAGATGGGGCTGGCCTACCGCAAGGGGTCGCTGGTCAACTGGGACCCGGTGGACCAGACGGTGCTCGCCAACGAGCAGGTCATCAACGGCCGGGGCGACCGTTCGGGCGCGCTGGTCGAGCGCCGCCTCCTGGAGCAATGGCACCTGAAGATCACGGCCTATGCCGAGGAACTGCTTACTAAGCTGGACGAGCTAGACTGGCCTGAGCGCGTCAAGACCATGCAGCGCAACTGGATTGGCCGTTCCGAGGGCGCGTCGGTCGTCTTCCACACCGAGCAGGGCGACCCGATTGAAATCTTCACCACGCGGCCCGACACGCTATGGGGCGCGACGTTTATGGTCCTGGCCCCGGAGCACCCACTGGTCGAGCAGCTGACCACGCCGGAGTACAAAGCGGCGGTCGAGGCGTATGTCCAGCAGACGGCGCGCGCCAGCGACATCGAGCGCCTGGCCGAGGGCCGCGAGAAGACCGGTGTCTTCATCGGCGCGTATGCCGTCAACCCGGTCAATGGCGCGAAGATTCCGGTCTGGATCGCCGACTACGTCCTGCTGAGCTACGGTACGGGCGCTATTATGGCTGTGCCGGCCCACGACCAGCGCGACTTCGAGTTCGCCCGCAAGTACGACCTGGACGTGGTGGTGGTCATCCAACCCGACGGCGAGAAGCTGGACGGTGCGACGATGGAGGCGGCCTACGACGGCGAGGGCGTCATGGTCCACTCGGCCCAGTTCGACGGCACGCCCACCGAGGGCGGGCAGGCGGTCAAGCGCGTCGTGGCCTGGCTGGAGGAGCAGGGGCTGGGCAAGGGTCACATTCAGTACCGCCTGCGCGACTGGCTCTTCAGCCGCCAGCGGTACTGGGGGACGCCCATCCCGGTCGTCTACTGCGACCAGTGCGGCATGCAGCCCGTCCCCTACGACCAGTTGCCGGTCATCCTGCCCGACGACGCCGAGTTCCTGCCCAGCGGCCAGAGTCCGCTGCTCTACCACGAGGGCTTCCTGAATACGACGTGCCCCCAGTGCGGTGGACCGGCGCGGCGGGAGACGGACACGATGGACACCTTCGTGGACTCGTCGTGGTATCAGTACCGCTATCTCAGCCCGCACGATGACCAGGCGCCCTTCGATCCTCAGGCGGGCGCGTACTGGCTGCCCGTGGATCAGTACACCGGCGGCATCGAGCACGCTATCCTGCACCTGATGTACACCCGCTTCTGGACCAAGGTCATGCGCGATATGGGGCTGGTGAATTTTGACGAGCCGATGACGCGGCTGTTCAACCAGGGCATCATCCTGGGCGAAGACAACGAGAAGATGAGCAAGTCGCGCGGCAACGTCGTCGCGCCCGACGCGCTGGTCAACCGCTACGGCGCGGACTCGGTGCGCCTGTACCTGATGTTCATCGGTCCGTGGGAGCAGGGCGGCCCGTGGTCGTCGTCGGGCATCGAGGGCGTCTATCGCTTCGTCAACCGCGCCTGGAACATGGCGCTGGAGGCTCCCACGCCTGGCCGTTCCCAGGGGGAGAGGGAGATGACGGAGCGCGTGTTACGGCGGCGCGTCCACCAGACGGTCCGCGAGGTGACGGCCGATATGGAGGGCTTCCGCTTCAATACCGCCGTAGCCGAACTGATGAAACTCAACAACGACCTGCTCAGAGCCAAAGAGGCGGGCCTGTACGGGACACCGGTCTGGGAGGAGGCGGTCGAGGCGTTCCTGCTGCTCTTAGCGCCGCTGGCCCCGCACCTCAGCGAGGAACTCTGGTCGCGGCTGGGCAAGCCCTACAGCATCCACCAGCAGGCCTGGCCGGCCTTCGACCCGGCCATCGCCGCCGAGGATGAGGTCGAGATTGTCCTCCAGATCAACGGCAAGGTCCGCGCCCGCGTGACCGTCCCCGCCGACGCCGACGAGGCGGCACTGCGGGCGACGGCCCTGGCGAACGAGCAGGTCCAGAAGGCGCTGGGGGGCGGCCAGCCGCGCAAGGTCATTGTCGTGCCCGGCAAGCTGGTGAACGTGGTGGTATAGGCACGCAAGGCGCGTCTCTGGTTCAAGAAAACCCGGTTTCGTTCTGAAACCGGGTTTTCTTGTTGGCCTATGGTCAGCCCCACCCTATGGCATAGCTTGTGCTACTAGCTGAACTACACGCTCTCATATGTAAAGTGATAAGGAGGGTTCAGTATGGAAAGTCGAGCGAAGGCGTTAGGGCATCCGATCCACCCGATGCTGATTGTGTTTCCCCTGGGCTTGTTGAGCACGTCCGTCCTGGTTGACATCATCCGCCTGATGACGGCGAACACGCCGCTGGCCTATGTCTCTTTCGTGATGATCATGGCGGGCCTCCTCGGTGGGGTGGCCGCGGCCGTCTTTGGCCTGTGGGACTGGTTCCACATTCCGGGCGGCACCCGCGCCAAGGCCATCGGTCTGTGGCATGGGCTGCTCAACATCTTTGTCATCGTTCTCTTCGGCTACAGCGCCTACCTTCGCGCGGGTCAGCCCAATAATGTGCCGGACACGCTGGCCTTTATCCTGGCTCTGGCTGGCCTGATCATCGGCGGCCTGAGCGGCTGGCTCGGTGGCGAGTTGGTGGACCGTCTGGGGGTCGGTGTGGACCACGGCGCGAACCTGAACGCGCCCAACTCCCTGTCCGGCCAGCCGGCCAGCGAGGGCGCGAGCCGCGAAACCCCTGCCCAGACCAGCGCGCGCTAGGGCCGCACCTGGATCAGGTCCGCGAAGTCCAGATCGCGCACCGGCTCGCCGGCCGCCGCCAGGCGCTGGCGGATCACCGGCGAGGGATTCAGGATGTAGAGCGCCTCCCCGTCGGTTGGCTCCGGAACGAGTGTCAGGCTGTGGTCGTAGATCAGCCGCAGTTGCGTATCATCGTCAAACAGCCGCCCCATGACCAGAAAGGTGTATGGGGCGGTGCGCCACATATTGACCATGAGCAGGGGCCGCGACAGCGGGTTGATGACCTCCGACGCGGCGATCAAAGCATCATTGTCCCCCTTGGTGCGCACGAACCGAACCTGGGTCAAGCGTACGTCCCCCAGCAGTCCCCACACCA
>JAHCIP010000477.1 GCA_026129165.1 Anaerolineae bacterium | reverse complement strand
AGGGGGCGTCAGTCGTGCAGATGTCCTCTATCGCTGCCAGCCCGGCGCCGCCGACAAACACCGACAACCGACTAAAGAGAGCTTTTTCCTCTTCTGTGAGCAGGTCGTAGCTCCACTCGATGGCGGCGCGCAGGGTTTGATGGCGCGCGGGGAGGTCGGACGGCCCACTGGTCAGGAGCTTGAGCCGGCGACCCAGGCGGCCGAGCATGGCCTGCGGGGTGAGGAGGCGGATGCGGGCGGCGGCCAGCTCAATCGCCAGGGGCAGGCCATCGAGGCGGTAGCAGATGTCGGCGACGGCTGGGGCATTATCGTTGGTGACATTGAAGTCGGGCTTCACGGCCTGGGCGCGTTGGATAAACAGTTCGACGGAGGCGTACTGAGTAATCCGTGATGCGTAATGCGTAACGCGTAACGCGTATTCGCCCCCCCTGCCCCCCGCCGTCTGCCCGCTGCCTTCCGCCTTCTCTCTTCCGCCTTCTGGCCGTGGCGGGAGGGGCAGCGGGGCCAGCGTCCACTCGCGCTCGCCACGGACACGCAGCGGCGCGCGGCTAGTGACGAGGGCCTTGAGGCCCGGACAGTGGCGAAGGAGGTCGGCGATGGTGGTGGCCGCGCCCGTGACTTGCTCGAAGTTGTCCAGGACAAGGAGAAGCCACTTCTCGCGCAAATAGCCTTTGAGCGCGTCCAGCAGGGTGAGGCTGCCGCGCTCGCGAACGCCAAGAGTCTGGGTGATGGCCCCCACCACGTGGTCCGGATTGCTGAGGGCGGCCAGGCCGATGAAGAAGACACCGTCGGCAAAGTCATCGAGCAGGTCGGCGGCGACCTGGTAGCTCAGCCGCGTCTTGCCCACGCCGCCCGGCCCCAGGAGCGTCACCAGGCGGGTGTCGGGCTGGCGCAGCAAGTTCAGGACGGCGGCCAGGTCGGCGTCACGGCCCACCAGTGGCGTCAGGGCCGAGGGAAGGTTGTTGGGGCGGGCGTCGAGGGTCCGCAGTGGCGGGAAGTCGTCGGGCAAGCCGGGAATGACAAGCTGATACAACTGGCGCGGCCGGTTGAGGTCTTTCAGGCGGTGGACCCCCAGGTCGCGCACCATCACGCCGTCGGGCAGGTTATGGCGCACCAACTCACAGGTCGTATGGGACAGGAGGACCTGCCCGCCGTGGCCGGCCGCCATGATCCGCGCCCCGCGATGCAGGTCCAGGCCCACGTAGTGGTCGCCCGTCCATGTCGGCTCGCCGGTGTGGAGGCCCATGCGGACGCGAAAACCGACGAAGGAAGAAGGACGGAGGACGGAGGCGGGGTCAGAGGGGCTACTTCCGTCTTCCGTATTCCGCCTGCCCCCCGCTATGGGGGGTCCTCCGTCAGCCAGCGCCCGCTGCGCTAGGGTCGCGGCCAGGACGGCATCAGCCGCGCCGTGAAAGGCGAACAGGAAGGCGTCGCCCTGGGTGTCCACCTCGTAGCCGTCGGCCTGGGCGGCAGCGCGCCGCAGGATGCGGTTGTGCGCGTCGAGCAGGCCGGCATACTGGTCGCCCACCTGGTGGAGCAGTTGGGTCGAGCCTTCGATGTCGGTGAACAGCAGGGTCACCGTGCCGATGGGAGGCGACGTCATGGCGAACCTCTGGGATAGGCGAGTCCAGCCTCAGGCGTTACCAATGATAGCTCAAGTTGGCTGGTCCAGGTAGCGGGGGCCAAACAGGCGCAAAAATCCCCGTCCACCCCCTTGACAGATTAGAGTAATTGCTCTATAATGGGACCAATAGAGCAATTACTCTAATCGGATAAAGAGCAGATGAGTACCCGCGAGCGCATCTTGGAGACAGCCCTACGCTTGTTCAACGAAACCGGTACCGCGACGGTGTCTACCAATCATATCGCCCAGGCGCTGGGCATCAGTCCCGGCAACCTGTACTATCACTTCCGCAACAAAGAAGAGATCATCCGCGCGCTGTTCGAGCGCCTATTCGCCCTGTGGGATGAAGGCGGCTCTCTGCCAGCGGATCGCCCGGCGACGTTAGAGGACCTGCAACAGGTAGTGCGCGAGTCCTACCGCCTGCTGTGGGAGTACCGCTTTGTCTACCGCGAGTTAGTCGCCCTGCTGCGGCACGATGAACACTTGCGGCAGCGCTGGCTGGAGGTCCGTGCGCGCGGCTTCGACGGGTTTTACGCGCTGATAGACGCCTTTGTCGCGGCCGGTGTGCTACGCCTCCCCGATGACCCGGCCGTGCTGCCGCGGCTGGCCGAGCTGGTTTGGCTGATCAGTGAGTTCTGGCTGCCCAGTGTCGAGGTCAGCGGTGAGCCAATGAACCCGGCCCATATGGAACACGGCATCGCGCTGATGCTCCAAGTCCTGGATCCGTATATCGTCAAACCCTAGACCCACTCACCCCCTTCAAGAAAGGCTAAGATTCATGCTCTCGCTCCCCCTGCGGCGGATGGCCGGGCTTTTACTCATCGTTGTCCCTATCGTCTTTACCGTCTGCTTTACCCTGCTCCAAATGCAATTTGAGTACCCTGACATTTTGCGCCAACCGGCCGGTGATGTCCTGGTGAAGTTCCAGGCGGGCGGCGGCGGCCTGGTGGCAGTGTGGTACGTCCTGACGCTCAGCGCTGTGCTGTTTATCCCGCTCTCCGTCCTGGTCCACGCCGTGCTGGCGTCTCGCGAGACATCGGTAGCCTTGTGGGTGGCGACGGTGTTTGGCGTGGTCGCGGGGGTGGTGCAGGCGCTGGGCTTCGCGCGCTGGCCCTTCCTCGTCCCCTACCTGGCGCAGACCTACACCGCCCCGGGCACGACGCCGGCGCAGCGCGAGACGGTAGGGCTACTCTTCGAGGCGTTCAACCGCTATGCGGGGATGGCTGTCGGGGAACAGCTTGGCTATCTGAGTACGAGCGTGTGGACACTGCTGGTGGCGTGGCTGATGGTGCGCTCGCCGTGGTTCGGACGGTGGGTGGGCCTCAGTGGCATGGCGCTGGCGGTGGGTATCGCGGCCGGGCTGCTGGAACCCTTTGGCTGGGGACTGGGCGGCGTCATTAACGCCATCAGCTACCTGGCGTGGGCGGTGTGGCTGGTGGTGGTGGGGATTGTCTTGGTCGTTCGGCGCGTCCCTGTCGCGGCGGGGACCAGCGCCGTCCCGGCCGGGCGCTGACGCAGCATCGGACTTCTAAGAACATTCAGAGCGCGGAGACCCTGTGTGAGTCTCCGCGCTCTTGTTGTGCTTGAAGATGAACAGGCCTATTGGTGCTAGTGGTGGGTGACTGCGACAGTGATGGAAACACCCCCCTCCTGTCCCCCCGTCTACGGGGGGACAGGAGGGGGGGCTGAATACGCCAACGTACGGGTAACAGACCACTAGTAGTCCGTCCGAGTTGATTTGGCAAAAAGCGCCGAGTGAGCTAAGCTTCTGGGACAACCAAACCAGGACCCAGGAGCCAAG
>JAHCIP010000476.1 GCA_026129165.1 Anaerolineae bacterium | reverse complement strand
GTGACCCACTGCGTCCCAGTTGACCACATTCCACCACGCCTCGATGTAGTCCGGGCGGCGGTTCTGATACTTCAGATAATACGCATGCTCCCACACGTCCAGACCCAGGAGCGGCGTGTGCCCCTCCATCAGCGGGCTGTCCTGGTTAGCGGTGCTGTAGACCTGGAGCTTGCCGCTGCCATCCTGGACGAGCCAGGCCCAGCCGCTGCCGAAGCGGCCCTTGGCCGCGTCCGCGAACTTGGTCTTGAAGGCGTCGAAGCTGCCGAAGGTCTGGTCAATGGCCTGCGCCAGCTTGCCCGAGGGGTGGTTCGAGCCGCCCGGCCGCATGAGTTCCCAGAACAGGGTGTGGTTGACGTGGCCGCCGCCGTTGTTGCGGACAGCCGTGCGGATGTTCTCAGGCACGCTGTTGATGTGGCGCACCAGGTCTTCCGCGCTCATCGCTTCGAGGCTGGCCTGACCGGCGATAGCATTATTCAGGTTGGTGACGTACGTCTGATGGTGCTTATCGTGGTGGATCTCCATCGTGCGGGCGTCAATATTCGGTTCCAAGGCGTCACTCGGGTAGGGCAGGGGGGGAAGTTGGAAAGCCATAGCTCATCCTCTCTTCGTTAGGCTACAACGGTTTCGAATTTCTTGGACCCTGATGGGGCTGGTCACGTCGCCAGCGCCAGCGACTAACGTAGCAACTCATGTGCCGACGCAACAAAAGAGGGAGATAGATCGAGGCTGACCCTCGATGATGCTCCCCCGACAGAGTCACGGCCGCGGGCGACGCTCTTTTGTCCCGCCGCTTAGTCCTCCTAAATCTTAGCCAACCTTCCCCCTTCTGTCAAGGCTTTCGACCTGAACTTTTGGGCAGGTTCAGGCCGCGGGTGACGTGATTGACCCGCGCCCGCGCCCGGCCTATAATTTAGGTGACAAAGAGAGGTTAAACCTGTGCAAGAGACACGCCAGCAGATTATAGACATCCTCAAGCAGCGCGATCAGGCGACGGTGGATGACCTGGCCGCCGATCTGGACCTGACGCCTATGACGGTGCGCCACCACCTGGGCATCCTGGAGGAAAGCCACCTGGTAGCGGCCGAGCCGCAGCGCGGCAAGGTGGGCCGCCCCCACTACATCTACCGCCTGACGCCGGCGGCCGAGGAGTTGTTCCCCAAAGCGTACCATCTGCTGGCCGAGCGCGTCCTGGCTAAGATCAAGGAGCAGTACGGATCGGAGGAGGCGCGGGAGATTCTGCGGGCCGTGGCCGATGACCTGGTCGCGGCGCAGGGTGAGCCGCCGACAAGTCAACCGCTGGCCGAGCGCCTGGTGCGCGTCGAAGACATCATGGCCGCCGAGGGCTTCCGCGTCCGCGTCGTGAACGGGGACCAGGCCGCCATCGAGGTCTGTAACTGCGCCTACCGCCATGTCGCCGCCCAGCACCCAGAGGTGTGCGAGCTAGACCACGCCCTCATGGAGGGCTTGCTGGGCCAGCCCCTGGAACGGGTCAAACACGCTCCCACCGGCGACAACTGCTGCCGCTTCGAGGTGTCTCGTTCAACGTCCTAGCCTTAGACGACATGCCCCTACTTGACCACTTGCACCCGCCCCTCAGTGACCGGCGCGATTGGCACAGTTTCCACCATGCCTGGGCCACGGCCATCGCGGTGGACCTCAGTAGTGGTCTTTTGCCTTCGGACTTTCTCGAAATGTCAGGAGCGTGCTTGAGTTCGGTAAGCGAGGTAGAACAGAACGAAGAATGATTCAGAAGTATATGCTTATCGCGGGCCGTTCTACCCGAAGAGCCTCATCCACCACGGTATTGCTCAACAGTCGGCGCCGCCTCCAGCGCGTACGCGACTGCTTGCTCGAGTGTCAGTGCTTGATCCTCGGCCCAGACCCTCTCGACCTCTCTGTCCTGGGGCGTCGTGGGAGAGTCGTGGTCGTACTCCACACGGTCGTCCGGAATCAGCAGTGGGCCGCCCGCCGCGAGTAGCCCGTCGGAAGCGTCAAACAAGCGGCCAGCGCGCTGAGGATCGCCCAGCCGGTCAGCGACTCGGCCCAGCCCCGCGAGACAGAATGCCGTTGCGCGCCAGTCGCGCTGCGCATGGTTGAGTCGCAGACTCTCGCGATACAGAGTGGCGGCTCGCGCTAGCTCCCCATGCTGCTCCGCTAGCCTGCCCAGATTATGACGGAGGGCCGCCTCGCCAAGTCGATGGGAGGTCACCTGAAACAAGTCGAGGCTCTCCCGGTAGAGAGCGTCAGCTTCGATGGGCTTGTCTAGGGCGCGTGCGATGAGACCAAGCACGTTGAGCGTGTTGGCGCCGCGTTGCTTATGGCCCAGCCCGCGCCACAGCGCCAGACTCTCCTGGCACAACGCAGTAGCGTCCTCATAGTCCCCCTCCGCCCACGACGTGTAGCCAAGTAGTAGGAGATTATTAGCCAGCGGCCAACTATCACCGAGTTCTCGGCACAACGCAGCGCTCGCCTGGTAAAGCGCACGGGCTTCGGCGTAGTGGCTCTGCTGGAGATAGATATGACCAGTGTGACTAAGGCAATAGGCCGTCATAGACTGATCACCGCGCGAGCGGGCCAGGGTTAGCGCCTCCGCCATCAGGTCAGTTGCGTCGGCGAAGCGCCCGTGAATCACCAGAGCGACGCTTAACCCACCGAGCGCCCAATCCAGGTGTGCACTGTCACCAATATCACGGCAGAGTTGCAGCGCTTCCTCAAACATCGGGAGGCAGGTCGTATAATCCCCCAGCAGCCATGTCGCCACCCCAACGACGTTGAGGGATTCCGCCAGGCCCCGCTTGTCGTCTAGTATTCGCCAGAGGGTGATGCCTTCCTCCCCTAACCTATGGGCGGTGACCCAGTCACCCGTCCACTGGGCGATTAGGGCAGCGGTTGATACTGCTTTCGCGCGATTCAACGACTCTTGCGACCCACTTAGCTTAAGCAACCTCTCAAGCCAGGCCTGGCCCTCTCGGTAGTGGTTGCGCGAGAGCCAGAAGTCCCGCAGGCTACTCGCAAGCCCCAGACCTTGTTCCATCTCACCTGCGGCGATCCCCCAATCGAGCGCTCGGTACACGTTAGCAAGGTCGGCTTCCACCCGATCGAACCATTCCCCTTGCTCGGGTCCCAAGAACTCGGGCTCGGCGGTCTCAGCCAGAGCCAGGAAGAACGCGAGATGCTTCTGGCCGAGCAGGCGTGCCTCGCCGCTCTCCTCAAGCCGTTCCACCGCATACTCACGGACTGTCTCGAGCATGCCGAAGCGTACCCGACCGCCCATCTCTTGGGTCTTCACCAGACTTTTGTCGACCAGAGATACCACGCCCGCCAACACCTCGCTAACCCCGTCCCCGCCGCATACCGCTTCTGCCCCCTCCAGGCTAAACCCGCCCGAAAAGACCCCGAGCTGCCTGAACAAGACTTGCTCGCTGTCAGATAGCAGACTGTA
>JAHCIP010000475.1 GCA_026129165.1 Anaerolineae bacterium | reverse complement strand
CTGAGCGTCACATGCACGCCGCTCGTATTGCGGAGGAGCGTGCCAGCGGTCAGGTTGATGGTGACGGTGGGTACGGTGACGACGCCACCGCCACTGCTGAAGTCCGGCGGCAGCTCGCCAGCCACGTTGTTATAGACGACGACGGCAATGGCCCCGGCCGCGCTGGCGCGGGCGGCCTTCAACGAGACGGCGCAGGAGCCTCGGATAATCAAGGCGATCTTGCCGCGTGGATCGGCCAGCAGGGGGTCTTCACCTGGCTGGCCGGGAACGGTGCCGGCCGGGCAGGCGCGTCCGATATAAACGAGGTCGCCTGAGATGGGGCCAGTGGTGGAGAGCGAAGGCGCCCAAGATTGCTGAGCCATGAGGAAGTGACGGCCAGCGAGGGCGGCCGGAGCATCCGCGGCCAGCAGATAGGCGAACTGGTTGGTCGCCAGGACACTCGCCACGCTCAGCACACGGTCGGCGATGGCCGGGGCGCCGGTAATGTAGGGCACGTCGGCGCTGTTGCCGGCCGAGATGGCGATGGCGACACCGGCTTCAACGGCGCGATTGGCGGCCAGGGCGGCCAGGCGGCTCTGTCCGAAGGACCCGCCAATGGACATGTTGACGCTGTCCACGTGATCGCTCATGTCGCCGTCTTGGTTGGGGTCCATGCTTCGCTCGAACGCAGCAATCATGGCATCCCCATCGCAGTTGTTGACGCGGCTGGAGCAGACCTTGTAGGCATAGAGCTTGGCGGCGGGCGCGACACCGTGGAAGATGGTCGTGCCGTCGAAGGAGGTGTCAGCGGGGATCGAGCCATTGAACGACTCGTTGGGGACACCCATGCCAGCTGAGATGCCGGCGACATGGGTGCCGTGGCCGCCGTCGAACCCGTCACCAACAAGGTCGAGCGGGTCGTCGTCTGGCATGACCACGTCGTCGGGGGCCTCACCGGTCCAGTCGTCGCCGACGAAGTCGTAGCCGCCGACGACCTTCTCCGTGGGGAACATAGTGGTGGTGATGGTGGAACCGTCGGGGGCGGTGAGCGTCACCGTTTCCGTGACGTGCTTGGTATCCGTAATCGCGGCGGCATAGGCTTCGGCTGTGCCAGGCCCGCCAAAGTCGCGGTGGGTGTAGTCAATGCCTGTGTCAATAATGGCGATACGGGTGCCCCGGCCGGTGATGCCTAACTCCGTGCGGACGCGCTCGGCTCCGATGTAGGGCACCGACTCGTGCAGGTCCAGCTTGTAGTTGGGCAGGTTACTGATGTACGTGACGCCTGGAATCTTCCGCAAGGCCGCAATGTCCTGGCGGGCGACCGTCACGGTGACGGCGTTGACCAGGTCCTGGTGCTGGCCGACGACGCGGGCCGACGGGACCGCTGTCTTGACCGCGGCCACCACCGATGCCTGCGCCTTGGTCAGGGCATCCTTGCGTAGCTTCTGAGCCGTCAGCGCGTCGGCCTTGGATGCGTTCTTAGAGGCAATGAACGCGTCGACCACAGGCGCGCCTGACAGTTCCAGCGCCACCGTGACGCGCTCATTGCGTAGGGTCATGGGGGCGCCTTGCGCCAGGACGAGGCCGTCTTCGAGCTGGGCTGGCTCTGGGCCGTCAGCGAGCGCCGCGTTCGAGGCCGTGATAGCGCCCAGGGCTAGCAAGGCCAGGATCAGGCACAGGGACAGCGCCCTCGGTAAACGTGGTAGCATGACCTATCCTTCCTCTCCGGTGATTGTGAATGGGTATGGATTGTCCAGGCGCGTTGCAGTCGTGTGTCAAGGCCAACAAGGGCCGAGGCTGGCTCGACAGGGAGGACAGGGCAGGAGGCACGCGGCTACGGGGCAGGCTGGCGATAGTATGACCTGTACGTGGCAAGCACCTCGACAGTGAGGTGGCGCAGAATGGAGGTCGCGACCCGGGCTGGGCAACGAGAGGCGGCGGGGCCAGTCGAGGGGGGACCGGCAGCCGATGGGGTGCGGCAGATGTGTGTAGATAGCAGGATTATACTGCAAGACGGCGGGGTGTCAAATCGGATGCTCTAACCTAAGGCTTCCCATTCCGCCATAAGTCGTTCCAGTTCCGCCTGGGCCTCGTCGTACTCGGCGCTGATGTCGCCCATACGCTCGAACTCTTTGGCCTCAACGGCGTCCTGGACGGCGTGGCCGAGCCGTTCCAGTCGCGCCTCCAGCTCGTAAATCTGGTCTTCCAGCCGGGTCTGGGTCTCCGCCCGCTGCTTGGTCTCATCAACCACTTTCGGTTGAGCCGCTGGCCGTCCGTTGGTCTTGGCCTGCCGCGCCTGGACCGATGCCGCCTGTTTGGCCGCTAAGAACTCCTGGTAGGTTCCCCGAAAGACCGTCAACTCGCCGTCGCGCAACTCCCAGATCTGCGTCGCCAGGCGGTCAATCAGGTAGCGGTCGTGGGAGACGAGCAGCACCGTCCCCTCGAACTCCTCGACTACCTCCTGCAAGACTTCCTGGGCTGGAATGTCGAGGTGGTTGGTCGGCTCGTCGAGGAGCAGGAAGTTGGGATGGTCCAGGGCCAACAGAGCCAACGCGAGGCGGCCGCGTTCGCCGCCGCTCAGGGTACTCGTCTGCTTGTAGACGTCCTCCTGGCGGAACAGATATTGCGCCAGGTCGCTGCGCGCCGCGCCGAGGGTCATGTCCTGCCGGTTGAGCACCTCGTCCAGCAGGGTTGTGTCCGAGGTCAGGTCGTCGTGAACCTGGGTGAACAGGCCGACCTTCAGGCTCGCCCCCAGCCGGACCGCGCCGTGTAAGGGCGGCAACTCGCCCATGATCGTCTTCAGGAAGGTCGTCTTGCCCGCGCCGTTGGGGCCAATCAGGGCGGCGACCTCCTGCCGCCGCAACTCGATGTCGCCCGCGTCGAACAGGGGCCGCGTGGGGTAGCCTACCTCCAGGTCGCGCGTGCGGAGGACAATGTCGCCGCCGCGTAGCGTTGGCTTGAGGCGCAGGTTGAGGCGCGGCGGACGCGAGGCCGGGCGGAAGGCCGAAAGCCGTTCGTGCGCCTCGTCGGGCGTTAGCGGGCGAACCGAGCCGACACCCAATTCACTCCAGTTCTTGCTCAGCACCGCCTCCAATCCTACCTCCTCGATGGCGATGAGTTGGCGGCTCAGGCGGCGCAAGCGGCCCATCGCCTGGTCGGTGTTCTGGCCGGCGATGTTGCGGCGGATGAACTCAAGCTCCTTTTCCATCCGTTCGCGCTCTTGCTCGTAGACCTTCTGCGCGCGGTCCCAGCGTTCCTGTCGCTGTTCGACATAAGCGCTGTAGTTACCGCGATAGACCTCGATGCTGGTGCGGCTGAGTTCCCAGATGCGATTGACGACTTTGTCCAGGAAGTAGCGGTCGTGGCTGACAATGAGCAGCGCGCCCGGCCAGACCTTGAGCGTATTTTCCAGCCACTCGACCGCCTCAATGTCCAGGTGGTTGGTCGGCTCGTCCAAGATGAGCAGGTCGG
>JAHCIP010000474.1 GCA_026129165.1 Anaerolineae bacterium | reverse complement strand
TCTCGGTCGTCGTCGGTGGCCCTTCGACGGGTTGCAGCTTGTCCAGGTCGTGCCAGTGGCCGCACTGGGTACATTTCGCCTTCGTTTTGCTGGCCTGGGTCAGCAGGCCGCCACAGTCGGGGCAGGGCTGGGGCAGTGGCTTCTGCCACGAGGCGAAGTTGCACGTCGGGTAGTTGGCGCAGCCGTAGAAGACCCGCCCGCGCTTGGTGCGCTTCTCCACCAGGTCGCCGCCGCACTGCGGGCAGGCCACGCCAATGCGCTCCAGGTAGGGCAGCGTGTTGCGGCATTCCGGGAACCCGCTACAGGCGATGAACTTACCGAAGCGCCCGAACTTGATAATCATCGGCCGGCCGCACTTGTCGCAGGTAATGCCCGCGTCCTCCGGCTCCAGCTCGACGTGGGGCATGGCCGCCTCGGCGGCCTGGACGCGCTGTTCGAACGGCCCGTAGAAGGCCCTCACCACCGGTACCCACTCCCGTTCGCCCTCAGCGATCTGGTCCAGGTCCGTCTCCATCTGCGCCGTGAAGCCCACGTCGAAGACGTCCGGGAACTGCTCCACCAGCAGGTCGCACACGATGAAGCCTAGCTCGGTAGGTATTAGGCGACGCTCCTCGCGGGCGACATAGCCGCGCTGCTGAATGGTGGTGATAATGGCCGCGTAGGTGCTAGGCCGGCCGATGCCATGCTCTTCGAGCGCCTTGACCAGGGTCGCCTCGGTGTAGCGAGGCGGCGGCTGGGTGAAGTGCTGCTCCGGAATGAGGCGTAGCAGGTCAAGCATCTCGTCCACCGTCAGCGGCGGCAGTACCGTGCCTTCGCCCTCCTCGCCCGGCTCCTCCTTCTCGCGGCTGACCTCGTAGACGGCCAGGAAGCCGGGGAATTTGATGACCGAGCCAGTGGCGCGGAAGATGGCTTCCTTCGTGACGACGCCCTCGGCCCCCTGGTAGCGGGCCGGCGCGGCCACATCCACCGTGGTCACGTCGAGCAGGGCCGGCTGCATCTGCGAGGCGACAAAGCGCTTCCAGATCAGTTCGTATAGGCGGAACTGATCGCGGCTCAAGTGCTCGCGCACCACGGCCGGCTCGCGGAGGACCGACGTGGGGCGGATGGCCTCGTGGGCCTCCTGGGCGCCCTTCGCCCGTGTCTTGTACGTCGGCGGCTGGGGCGGCACGAAGTCCGCCCCGTAGCGCTGACCGATGAACTGGCGGGCCTCATCCTGGGCCTGGCGCGAGACATTGACCGAGTCGGTCCGCATATAGGTAATCAGGCCGACCGTTCCGCCCGCGCCAATGTCCACGCCCTCGTAGAGTTGCTGAGCGACACCCATGGTGCGCCTGGCGTTGAAGCCGAGGCGGCGCGAGGCGTCCTGCTGGAGCGTGCTGGTGGTAAAGGGCGGCGACGGGTAGCGCCGTCGCTCCTTCTGCTCGACCTTGGCGACGCTATACGTGGCGCCTGCCAGCGCCTCCACAATCGCCCGCGCGTCAGCCTCATTCTTTAGCTCGGCCTTGTCGCCGTTGAGCCGCACCAGCCGCGCGATAAACGACTGCCGCTTGTCCCGCGCCTTGCGGCCCTTTTCCTGCTTCGCCAGTTCCGCTTCCAGCGACCAGTACTCTTCGGCCACGAACGCCTGGATTTCGCGCTCGCGCTCGACCACCAGCCGCAGGGCGACGGTCTGGACGCGGCCCGCCGATAGACGCCCGCGCACCTTCTCCCACAGGATGGGGCTAATCTTGTAGCCCACCAGACGGTCCAGGATACGGCGGGCCTGCTGGGCGTCCACCAACTGCATGTTGATGTCGCGCGGGGTGCGGAACGCCTCGCGCACCGCCGACTGGGTAATCTCGTGGAACTCGACGCGGTGAACCTTGTCCGGGTCAATCTTGGCCGCTTCGACCAGGTGCCAGGCAATGGCCTCGCCCTCGCGGTCGGGGTCCGTCGCCAGGTAGACTTCATTAGCGGTCTTCGCTAGGGCGGTCAGGTCCTTGACGACCTCTTTCTTCTCGTTGGGCACACGGTACTTAGGCTCGAAGTCGTGCTCCACATCTACGCTGAGTTGCGACTTGAGCAGATCGCGCACGTGGCCGACCGAGGCGCGCACGCGGTAGCCGCCGCCCAGGTACTTGCTGATGGTCTTGGCCTTGGCCGGCGACTCGACAATCACCAATTTGCCCGCGCCGCCCATGGACGGCCGAAAGGACGAGCCTGTCTTCGGCGCGCTCGCCGTCGCCTTCAACCGGTCGGTTGACGCCTTCGCCTTCGCCGCCGTCCCCTTTCCGCCCACCGCCGTCCCCTTCGCGCCAGCCAACAGCCGCTTGCCGCCTGTCACTTGCTGCCTTCTGCCCGCCGCCTTCTGCCCGCCGCCTTCTGCCTTCTTCCCCGCCGCCCGCGCCGCTTTGGCCGCCTCCGCGCTCGGCCGGGGCAAGGCCGCGTGGGCCTCCGTCGCGCCGGGACGATACATCGTCGTCCCGCACACGGGACAGACGCCCTTGGTGCCAGCACGGCCCGTCGCCGTGAACTCGGCGCGCGGCTCGGCCATGACGCGCTTGGCGCGGCACTTGACGCAGTAGGCTTCCAGGGCCAGCCCCGGGCCACTTACCGTCTCAAGACTGACGGCCGCCGACGGACCGCCGACCGCCGCCTTCTCGTCTGCCGTGTGCCGTCCGCGGTCTGCGGTCTGCGGTCTGCGGTCTGCCGCCGGCTTCGCCACCTCGGCGTGGGCCGGTGTGTCTCCCATGCGATAGAGCGCCGTTCCGCACACCGGGCAGGTCCCCCGCGTCACGGGGCGGCCGGCCGCGTTGTACTCCGCGACGGCGTTCTGGATCGGCCGCTTGGCGCGGCATTTCATACAATACGCTTCGAGTTCCATACACCAAATACCTTGAGCTACCTTGCGAACTACAGGCTGTCACTGGCGATGCGATGCATCAGCCGCCCTGCTCTTACGTGGGAAGGCTCCGCCCTATAGCGCCTAGACCTCTTCCAGCAGTTTCTCGCGCAGCCAGCTTCGCCCTACGATCCCCCGCAACCAGACTAGACGCTGAATCTTCATCGCCGTTATGGCCTCATCTTGAACTTAAACTAAGCTAGGCCGCGACGGGAGGCTTCTTGTCCGCCCACGGCCGCGCCGCCTCCAACTGGGCGGCCAGCCGAATCAGCGTCGCCTCGTCGCCGAAGCGCCCGACAAACTGCGTCCCCACGGGCAGGCCCTCGGCGTTCCAGGTCAGCGGTAGCGAGATGGCCGGCACGCCCGTAAAGTTGGCGATGGGCGTAAACGGCACATAGCCGGCGGCCATGAACAGGCCCTGAAGCGGGTTGTCGGGCGGCGAGTCGAAGTAGCCGAGGGGCGGCGGCGGGCTGGCGACCGTCGGCGTGAGCCACACGTCATACGTCTGCATAAACTGGGCCAACTGGCGGCCCGCCTGCTGGAGCGCCGTCACCGCCAGCAGGTAGGTCGAGGC
>JAHCIP010000473.1 GCA_026129165.1 Anaerolineae bacterium | reverse complement strand
CGGTCCTGCGGGTGTACCCAGTAGTCGGTAGTCAGTAGTCGGTAGTCGGTAGTCGGTAGTCGGTAGTCGGTAGTCGGTAGTCGATATATGAAGTGGTGTAAGTTACGCAAATTGTAGTCGGGAGGGGCGAAAAGCGCAATCCGAGGCCGCGTCTGAGACGACCGGGTCAAAATCGCCCGTTCAGAGCACGGATGGAGAGGATAGACGGATAAGGGTCTGAGCGTGGAGGCGACGCCATCAGCGAGGTGGGCGTGGCGGCTTGATCCGTGTATCCTCTTCATCCGTGCTCTATCGTGGGCCATAATGACAAAGCCCTCCACAGCTCGCGCGGAGGCTTGACTCGGCGGGGTGTCCGCAGTACCATTTTCATTATATGCTCTCATATGCTCTGTATGAGTCTAGACTGAGGAGAGACCTGGAACATGGCTGACACCCCGATCACCCAACCGACTGACTTTATCCGCGCCGCGGTCATAGACGACCTCAACAGCGGCCGCTTCACCCGTGTGCATACCCGCTTTCCCCCGGAACCCAACGGCTATCTGCACATCGGCCACGCCAAGGCCATTGGCGTGGACTTCGGCATCGCCGAGGAGTTTGGCGGCCAGTGTAATCTGCGCTTCGATGACACCAACCCGGTCAAAGAGGAGCAGGAGTTTGTGGATAACATCAAGGCCGACATCCACTGGCTCGGCTATGACTGGGACGACCGCGAGTACTATGCCTCGGACTACTTCGAGACGTTGTACGAGTACGCCGTCAAGCTCATCCAGAAGGGCAAGGCGTATGTCTGCGACCTGAGCGCGGACCAGATTCGCGAGTATCGGGGCACGCCCAGCGAGCCGGGCAAGAACAGCCCCTACCGTGACCGCCCGGTGGAAGAGAACCTGGACCTGTTCGGCAGGATGCGGGCCGGGGAGTTCCCGGAAGGGGCGCGCACGCTGCGGGCCAAGATTGACATGGCTTCCGGTAACTTCAACATGCGCGACCCTGTGCTGTACCGCATCCTCCACGCCAGCCACCACCGCACCGGCGACACGTGGTGCATCTACCCGATGTACGACTTCGCCCACGGCCAGTGCGACTCGATTGAGGGTATTACCCACTCGTTATGCTCGCTGGAATACGAGGACCACCGCCCGCTCTACGACTGGTTCCTGGACGAGCTGGAGATCTATCATCCCCGCCAGATCGAGTTCGCCCGTCTAAATCTATCGTACACAGTGCTGAGCAAGCGCAAGCTGCTCCAGTTGGTGCGCGAGGGGTTAGTGCGTGGCTGGGACGACCCGCGCATGCCGACGCTGTCCGGATTGCGGCGGCGCGGCTATACGCCCGAAGCCATCCGCGACTTCGTGACCCGCGTCGGCGTCGCTAAGGCCGATAGTACAGCCGACATCGCACTGCTGGAGCACTGCCTGCGGGACGACCTGAACAAGCGCGCCCAGCGGGTGATGGCGGTGCTGCGGCCGCTGCGGGTGGTCATCGAGAACTACCCCGAAGGCCAGGTCGAGGAGTTGGACGCGGTGAACAACCCGGAGGACCCCAGCGCGGGGACGCGCAAGGTTCCCTTCAGCCGCGTGCTCTACATCGAGCAGGACGACTTCCGCGAGGTTCCGCCGCCCAAGTACTTCCGCCTGTCGCCGGGGCGCGAGGTGCGGCTGCGCTATGCCTACTTCATCAAGTGCGAGCGGGTGGTCAAGGACGCGGCGGGTAACGTGGTGGAACTGCGCTGCACCTATGATCCGGCGACGCGCGGGGGCAACGCGCCCGATGGCCGCAAGGTCAAGGCGACCATCCACTGGGTGTCGGCGGAGCACGCGGTGGAGGCCGAGGTGCGGCTGTATGACCGGCTGTTCCAGGTGGAGGATCCGGACGAAGCGCCGGCGGGCCAGACCTTCCTGGCGAACCTGAACCCGAACTCGCTGGAGGTGCTATCGGGCAGCTATGCCGAGCCAAGCCTGAAGACCGCCCAGGCAGGCAGCCTGTTCCAGTTCGAGCGCCAGGGCTACTTTGCGGTGGACCCGGACACGGCCGACGGCAAGCCCGTGTTCAACCGCGCCGTGAGCTTGAAGGACGCCTGGGCCAAGATCGAGAAGGGGCAGTCCGGGGATGGAGGGTAAGCTAGTCATGTTGAACGAAGCCGTTCTTGAGCAGCGCCTATCAGCCCTGGAGCAAGCAGTAACATTCATGAGGGTGGTATATAGACCGCCTACTCCGTTAGTCTGTCGGCTGCCTCTGGTTCGACATCTGGCGCTTTGGCGAGAACGGCCAGTAGCTTTTCACGACTCCCGCGTTCAGCGCGTTTCGCTAGATAGGTCTTCGTGTCCAGGGCGGCCATCTTCTCGGCTACGGCCAGTAGAATGAACTGGTTGATTGAGATGCCCTCTTGTTCCGCCAGTTCTCGAACTTGTTCGTGCATCGAATTGGGTAAGCGTAGGCTCAACACGCTCATTGTCCTGCTCCTATACTCTTCAAAAACTCACCTGGGGTCATGACGATAATACCAAATCGTTCAACGCCTGCGAAGTGCCGCTGATTGAAGGTGATGATATAACCACATCCGGCGGCTACGGCCAGGTCGAGGAGGAAATCATCATCGGGATCGTGGAGATAGGGCCGCCATTGGAAATGGACTTCGTGCGCCCTAGCGAGGCTACAGATGGCGTCCACCAAGTCGGCCACATCGTCTCGGCTCAGGCCAAGCTCGACCTGGTAGCGCATCAAGACCTCTTCGTACTCCAGGACCAGCGCAACGGAGATATGGATCTCAAAGCGCCCTGTGCCCATCAAGGTCAGGAGCTTTGAGGAAGCGCCACGTCTTGAGCGTAGCGCTGCAACCACAACGTTCGTATCCAGCACAATCTGAGGTGTTGCCATCTTGGTATTGTATACAATACCGACGTAGTAGACAAATACGTCTTGAGACGCTGGAATCTCCGCAGGCTATGCCGAATTTTCATCGCGCATCCAGGCTATACTCCCCCTAGTGAGTAAGGCACACCCAGGAGGATGCGATGAGCCACCAGAGCGAGACGTTTGGCCGACTGCTGCGCGGCGCCCTCAACAGTATCGCCGCCTATGAGGGTAAGTCCACGGCGGCGGTCGAGGACGAGCTAGGCGACCTGATTGGGCTGTCGGGCGCGACGATCCAGCGCTACAAGAACGGGACGCTGCCCCCCGAAGCCCGCACGGTGCAGATGCTGGCCGAGGCGGCTGTTAAGCGCGGCTACCTCGGCCGCGCCTGGCTTCAACGTTTCCTCCAGGCCGCCCGCTACCCCACGCCTGACCTCCTCCTGGCCCAACTCGCCGACGGCCCGCCCCCGGCGGCCGCTCTCCCTGGCGGCACGCTGGTCTTTCTGTTTACCGACATCGAGGGCAGCACGCAACTCTGGGAGCAGGACCGCGCTGGCATGGAGCGCGCCCTGGTTCAGCACGATGCCGTGATGCGCCAGGCCA
>JAHCIP010000472.1 GCA_026129165.1 Anaerolineae bacterium | reverse complement strand
GCCTGGGGGTTTTGATGTAGGGGCCGGGTAATGTTACAATAGGGCCAGACGAGTGTTAAGAGGAGCAGACTATGGCGACGATTCGAGAGGCGGTCTACGAGAAGGGCGCGTTACGGCTGGAGGAGCCACTCGCCCTGGCGGAGGGGACACTGGTACGGGTTATTATCGAAGCGGGGACGCTATGAAACTGTGGGGCGGCCGCTTTGAGAGCGGTATGGACCAACGAATGGAACGCTTCAACGCCTCCATAGGCTTCGACTGGCGGATGTACGACGCCGACATTAGCGGCTCGGTCGCCTACGTACGGGCGCTCGTCAAGGCGGGGCTGCTCACCGAGGCCGAGGGCGACACCCTCATTGGCGGGCTGGAGCAGGTGCGGCAGGAGTTCGCCCAGGACCAGTTCGAGATTCGCCTGGCCGACGAGGACATCCATACCGCCGTCGAACGCCGGCTGCATGAACTGGTCGGGCCAGTGGCGGGCAAGCTGCACACGGGCCGCAGCCGCAACGACCAGGTCGCCACCGACCTGCGCCTCTACACCCGCGAGGCGATCCACCGCCTTATGGCTTACATGGCTGAGGTACAGGCGGCGCTGGTAGCGCAGGCCGAGGCCCACCCTGACGCGCTCATGCCGGGCTATACCCACGTCCAGCGCGCCCAGCCCGTCCTGTTCGCCCACTGGGCGCTGAGCCACTTCTGGCCCCTCCAGCGTGACCGCGAGCGGCTGGCCGATGCCGCCAAGCGGGTCAACGTCCTGCCCCTAGGGGCGGGGGCGCTGGCCGGCAATGCCCTCGGCGTGGACCGCGACTTTCTGGCGGGGCAACTCGGCTTCGACGGCGTGACGCCCAACAGTATGGACGCGGTCGGCGACCGTGACTTTGTGGCCGAGACGCTGTTTGACTGTGCCCTGCTCGGCGTCCACCTGAGCCGGCTGGGCGAGGACCTGGTCTTCTACAGCAGCGCGGAGTTCGGCTTTGTGACGCTGGCCGACGCCTATTCGACCGGCTCAAGTCTGATGCCGCAGAAGCGCAACCCCGACAGCATGGAGTTGATGCGCGGCAAGGCGGGACGGCTGATCGGCAACCTGGTGACCCTGCTAACCGTCCTCAAGGGGCTGCCGGCGACGTATAACAAGGACTTGCAGGAGGACAAGGAACCCCTGTTCGACTCGCTGGACACGCTCGACGTGGCCTTGCCCATCGCCGCCGCCGTCGTGCGTAGCCTGACCATCCATCCGGAGCGCATGGCCGCCGCGATGGACGACGGGATGCTCGCTACGGACCTGGCCGACTACCTGGTGCGGAAAGGCGTCCCCTTCCGCGAGAGCCACCACATCGTCGGGCGGTTGGTGCGGGCGGCGGACGGCCGCGGCATCGGGCTACGCGACCTGCCGCTGGATGCGTACCAGCAGGCCGACGAGCGTTTCGGAGAGGATGTCTACCGCGTCTTCGACATGCGCGAGTCGGTGGCCCGCCGCGACACCGTCGGCGGCACGGCTCCCTCAGCCGTCCAGGCCCAGCTTGCAGCCGCCAAAGAGTGTTTGCGCTAAATGCTTGACGACCTTTGGTTAAACGTCTGGGTGGAGCGGCTGCGCGGTCTGTACCCCAATACCGTCGCCGTCCTGCTGGCCGGCAGTCACGCGCGGGGCGAAGCTGGGCCGCACAGCGACGTGGACCTGCGCGTGGTCCAGCCCCACGGCGCGACAGCCTACCCCGTCTTCTTCGAGCCGACCGCCAACGGTCGGCTGCGCCACATCTCGGTGGACCTGACGACGCTGGACGAGTGGGAAGCGGAACAGGACGAGCCGGCTGACTGGGCGCTGTTCCTACCCACAGAGCAGGTCGAGCGGCTGGTGTGGGCCACGCCCGACGTTGCGGCGCGGCTGGGACCGACGCCCACGAAACGGCAGCCCGCCGGCGACCCGCAGGTTGAAGACTTCCTGGAGTACGCCAGCAAGGTCAAGAACGCGCTACGAGTCGGTGACAGTCTGGCGTTACGCTGGGCGGCGCATGGTCAGGCCCGCCTCGCGCCCGGCCTGCTGGCCCCGCTCAATCCTCCTGTCCGCGCCCAGACGGCGATCCACGCCCTCAAACTCGCCCTCGACTTCCCGGTCGCACCGCCCGGCTACCAGCAGGCTATGCTCGTCTGCCTGGGCCTGGACAACCAGGGTCACTCGGACACAGAGATCGCCCAGGCATCGCTCGAATTGGCGCGGGGTATCTTCCGCCTCCTGCGCGAGCACGGCGGGGCAGGCATCCCCGAAGCCGACCTGCGCCAGGCCCTCCTCGACGGCACCCTGGAACAGTATCTGAAGCAAACGGCGGCCTGACGACCGCCGCCTGCGCATCGCCTACGCCGCGCCGTTTAGGGCGCGGTTCTCCGTCCACCGCTGTCTCACTCCGCTAGCGCCTGCTCCACCCCCGCGCGTAACACGGCCAGCCGCCCCCGCCGTTGATACAGCCGCACCAACTCGCGCGCCTTCGCCCGGAGCGTCTCGCCAGGCAGGTCATCGGCGTTCACCCCCAGGTCGAAGCACAGCGTCAAGAGATCGTCCAGGGTGAAGCGCTGGCTCAGGGCGCCGAACAGGGCCAGCGCCTCGGGGTCTGGCTCGGCCTGAAATGGCTCAGCCTGGGAGGGTGGCGCGCTCGGCGCCAGGTGGGCATGGTCGCCCAGCGCGAAGACACCGCCTGTCACGTTGCCATCAATGACCACGTTGCGCTCGCCGCTGACCACGATGCGGCCCTCACCTTCGTTCGTGTCTCCCATGACCATTGCCTCCCGCTACGACCTCGACTATAATAGACGCCACGCTGACAAGCCTCATACTAGCACTGAATATAGCACCGAACGCCCCTGGAGGCGAGTATGGACCTCTCCCCCCTCAAGACCGCCATCCGCGACCGCCTGCGCGAGTTGCAGGCCCAGGTCCGCGCCCGCGCGGCTGGCGCCGTCTACCACACCCTGGTGGCGTCTACCCTCTTCCCTATCGTCGCCGCTTTCAATCAGGGCGATGTCCCGACCCTCATCGCGGCGGGTCAGGTGTTGGCGGGCCTGGGAAGCAATCTCCTGGCGAACAAGATTCAGGCGTGGAAAGAGCAGGGTGAGGACGAGGTCAAGGCCGACCTGGCGCGGCTGCTCCAGGCGGACGCCGAGGCCCGCGCCCAGGCGCAACAGGTCGTGGAGCGGCTGGACACGCTGGCGCTGGCGCAAGAGGGACTGAGCAAGGACGACAGGGCGTGGCTGGCCGAAGTTCTCAACCGCGAGTTGGCGCGGCAGGGGGTGGGGCGAGGAGTTAGCGCGGGTCCTAACAGTATCCTCGTCTGGGGCGACCGCAACGTAGCTATTCAGGGTAATGCAGACAACAGCATCTTTCAGTGGGGTCCCCATTCGGTGGGCCGCGCCGACAAGGTCGAGATTCATGTCACCCAGCCCGCCCCGCCCGACAATAAAGCCACG
>JAHCIP010000471.1 GCA_026129165.1 Anaerolineae bacterium | reverse complement strand
GATAACAATAATCGGGAGCACCGCCAATCCGGCGAGAGCCAAAGGTTGGAGAAGATTCATCAGCCTAACTTATCTCTTCATTCTTCATCACCAAGCAAGCCCGCCTGCCGCTCAAGCGGGCAGGCTATCTATGGAAGCCCACCTTCGGGGGCTGAAGACCAGCCTCTTAGGCTTTCTATACCTAGCCAGACCCCTTCAGGGTCTGGCGGGCCTGTCAAATAAGTAACGAATAAACAGGCCCCTCGTTCAACGAGGGGCCTGTTATTGGTTGCGAGGAAGACCGGCTAGGTTTCCTGACTACGGCCTGGTGTACGTGATCCGCAACATTGGCTGGGCGTCCCAGCCGAAGATGGCGCGGCCGACGCCGAAGACCACGTCCAGGTCCAGGCGGAACGAGGCCCGCCGCGTCGTGCGGAGCCGGGCTTCGAGCTTGTCGAGAGCAGCCGCGTCCAGGACAAAGGTATTGGGGCGGCCCACGCCCACATCGGTCGCGCGGACAATGGTGGGCGACGTGGCGTCCACCGCCGCGTTGTGGACGTGGTAGTAGTTGAGCCGCGTCCAATTCGTATCGAGCATCGAGTCGAGCAGCCGCAGCCGCCACTCGCCGCCCGTGCCGGGGTCCAGGTAGAGGCTGCTGGACCCGGTGAGCGTGACCGAGGCGGACAGTATCTGGGCGTCGGCGGGCAAGGACGACAGGTCGAACTGGAAGATGCCGTGCAGGAACAGCGGTGAGAAGGCGCGGGTGTCAATTCCTGTCCACAGCACGCCAGTCCCTAGGTAATTGCGCGTGCGGTCCTGGCTGGTGACATAACCGGCGGCATTGCTGGCCGGGGCGATCACCGCCGTGATGGGCGTCGGGGTCGGGGTCAGCGTCGGGGTCGGCGTGCGCGTCGGCGGAAGCGTGGCCGTTGGCGTGGCCGTCTCCGGCTTCAAGGTGGGGCTAGGCGTGATGGAGGGCGTGACACCGGGCGGCAGAGTGGGCTGGGCCTGGACGATGCGCAGCGGGTTCCCGTTGCGGTCGCGTGTCGTGGTCAGGGTGTAGCCGCCGTAGGTACAGCCGCCTGGCCCTGCGACACGCCGCACCCGCGCCTGCACCGTCAGGTCGTGGGTCGTGTTGGGCAAGAGGGTCACGGTGACATTGGCGGGCGAGGAAGTGCTGAAGTTCCCCGTCGCCACGAACACGCCAGAGACGGTGGTAATCGTTACGGCTTCTCCGTTGCCGATGTAGACCTTGACGACCTGCGAGAGTTCGCCCGTGGGGGAGGTGACGGGGTCCACCCCCAGCAGTTCCGGCGTCGCTTGCGGGCAGAGTGTCGCCGTCACCGAAGGTGAGGCGGTCGGCGACGCCGGCGTGCCCAGCGTCGGCGTCGGCGTGGTGGTGCGAGTTGGCGTCAGCGTCGGACCGCCGGGCGTATACGTCGGCGTGGGTGTGGCGGTCATGGTGATGGCCCGCACGACGACCTGGAAGTTGAAGGGAACATCGGCCGAGATCAAGGCATAGCCATTGAAGTCCGCCGGCAGCTCCTCAATCTGCTGGATGACCAGGGAGGTGGCAGCGCGCTCTCCCAGTGTCTCGACACGGGTGAAGACCGGCGTCGTCGAGCCAAACGGGATAAACTGCACCGTCAGCGTTGCCCCACTGTTAGTCAGGTTGGTCAGTTGCAGGAGATAGATATTGTTCGGGTCACTCTTGCGCAGCGGGGCCGCGATGTGGCGGTAAACCTTAGCGTTCTCGACCACCCACTCAATAGTTTGGACGGGGAAGTTATTAATGCGGAGGTTAGCCAGGTTGGGGTCGTACTCTGTCCCCGGTAAGCTGCCGGCGTTCTCGTTCGGACCCGCCGCCCGAACCGCCGCGATGGCCGCTTGCGCCCGCTGGATGTGGCCGAGCGCCGCCTGCACATGCCCCTGGGCCTCGGACAGGGTCGCCGTTGGACTCAGCGCGGCCGCTGCCTCCAACTGGGCGTCCAGGACCGCGCCGACGGCTTCCGCCAACTGGGGCAGCGCGCTGGTGGGGGTATAGCGGACGAGTTGCTGGAGGCCCGCGTCAAGCTCCCGCGCCGCGCCGAGGGTATTCTGAGCATGGACCACCAGGCGGGAGCGGGTGGTCGCGGACAGCGCCTGGGTTAGCTCGCTGGCCATGATACCGGCGGCGTTGTCCACCACCGCCTGGTAGGTGGCGTAGACGTCCTGCGCGGTGACGGTCAGTACCTCCGTACCAGCGCCCGTGTAGACCCGATCCGACCGCCAGAAGGTGAGGCCAGACGAATCTTGCAGCTGGATCGTCACAGTGTGGGGGACATCAAAGTCATAGTATTCGTAACGCACGTAGATCGTGGGCGTTCCGCCGGGGAAAATCGTCTCGGCCGGGCCATCCGGCTGGCGGCTGAGGCTGAAGTTGCGAATGCGCGGGTCGCGCGGCGTCGGTGATGGCGTGAGCGTGACGGGGGAGGCGGTCGGCGTGGTTAGCGGGACCGAGGCCCCCACCGCCGCGCCGCGTGTGAATGGCTCGGAGGCCCGATCAGGCGTGGCCTCCCGCGCCGAGGCGCTCATCACGGTCAACCCGCCGAGGGCAGCCACCACGACCAGAACGGCCAGTGCGAAGGGTATAAAGAAACGACGATAGTGGGTCATACTGTCTCTCCTAGAGGGATGTGATAGCCGGGCGGTTGGCTCATCAGGCGTGACGATGATTGAGGGGGACAGGTAGTAACTGTACGTGGAGCCAATACCCGAGGGCGGACGAGGCTAAAGCGTTAGGTGACAGTGGTGTCTTGATAATAGGACGAGCGAGCGGCCTGTAGGGACACGCCCACTGCCAGAGTTTGTCGCCCGTTTACAGACCGGAGTATAATTCTGGACCATGAGCACTAAGATTAGTACCTATGCTGACCGAGTGATTGAAGCCGGCTGGCTTCTCGCGGCCATCTGCGTCCCCTTATTCTTCAACGTTTACTCCAGCCGCACCTTCGAGCCGGATAAACTGACGCTGTTGCGCTCCATCGCCCTGTTTATGGCCGCGGCGTGGGTCATCAAAGTTGTGGATACGGGCGTCCATCGGCCGGAGGGCGAGACGGGCTGGGGCTGGCTGCGGCGCACCATCGTCCAGACGCCGCTGGTCTTACCCACACTGCTTGTGATTCTCGCCCTAGTCATCTCGACCATCTTCTCCATTGCCCCGCGTCAAAGCCTCTTTGGGTCGTATCAGCGTCTTCAGGGCACGTACACCACGCTCAGCTATATTGTCATCTTTTTCCTGCTGCTCCAGGGGCTGCGGCAGCGGGAGCAGATCGAACGCCTGGTGACGATTGCCATTCTCAATAGCATTCCGGTGACGTTGTATGGCGTGTTGCAAAACCTGGGGTTCGACCCGCTGCCCTGGCTGGGCGATGTCCAGCGGCGCATCGCCTCGACGATGGGCAACTCCATCTTCGTGGCCGCCTACCTGATCATGGTCGTGCCGCT
>JAHCIP010000470.1 GCA_026129165.1 Anaerolineae bacterium | reverse complement strand
CAGGCAAGACTTCGTAGTTTAATGAACCATACTGCTTTTGGGATCGGCCTTTACCTTTTCGCAGTGGCGCTCAACTGGTTGCTACAGGTATCGGTCTAACCGGGCGACCGCAGTCATTCAAGGGGGGATGCACCCCACCATCCAGTTCAAGGAGAGCAAAGTGCAGACAACCGCTGTGTCACAGCCCGGTCAGGTACAAAAACCAGCGTCTCAAAGACCCAAAGCGCGGGGAAAAGGAGGTTCGCCCAAGTGGCTCGTACCCGCCCTGCTCGTGCTGAGTCTGCCTCCGCTCGCCGCTGGCGCCTTCCGCCTCGCCCAACTGGCGGGCGGCGCGGACATCACGCCGGCCAACGCGCGGTTCTTCGCGGCGCCCCTACCGGTGAGCCTGCATATTCTGGGCGCGGCCGTGTATGCCCTCCTGGGCGCGTTCCAGTTCGCGACGGGTTTCCGGCGGCGCTGGCCCGCCTGGCACCGCGCGGCGGGGTGGCTCCTCATTCCTTGCGGCCTGGTGGTGGGGCTGTCAGGGGTGTGGATGACGCTGTTCTATCCGCGCGCGACGGGCGACAATGACCTGTTGTATGCCTTGCGGCTCCTGTTTGGCTCGGCCATGGTCGTGTCCCTCATCCTCGGCGTGACCACCATCCGGCGCGGCGACGTGAGGGGGCACCGCGCCTGGATGGCGCGCGCCTACGCCATCGGGCTGGGCGCGGGCACGCAAATGCTGACCCTGATGGTCGGGGAATTGGTGGCCGGCCCGCCGACTCCGTTCAGCCGTGCGCTCCTAATGGGCGCGGCCTGGGTGATCAACCTCGCCGTGGCCGAATGGGCCATCCGCCAGCGGCCAGCCCCTCACCCCGCCCCAGCGTCCTACGGCGCATAGATGACGAAGTTGAAATTGGATTGGCCCAGCGTCCCCGCCAGATCGAAGATATACACGTACAATTTCCCATCCGCGCTGGCCGACGTGACGGGTACGCGCGGGACGATGGACGACACGCGCACGGGTGTCACCAGCGTGACATAGTCGCCGGTCCCGTAGTAGAGGTTCGAAAAGCTAATCACATAGCGTTTGTTGACGGCATCCCACTGGATCGAACTGACATTCGCCGTCCCGACCTGGAGGACGCCATCCTGATTCACCTGCGCATAGGCCAGAGGCATCGAACGCGCCGGGCGGCCCGCGTAAGTCTGGGTTAAGGTTCCCGAAATCTGCACGTTGCCCTGGAACTGGCCCGCCACACCGTTGGCCGACTCGCCGTACACCGCCACCCCAGCCGGGCTGATACCGGCCACGGCTTTGCCAGCGCCCAGCACATTCTCCCCGTACACCGCGACCCCTGTGCTACTCATGCCATACACGCCCCGGTTACTGGTGGATTTGCCCGTGACGCCGTTGCCAGCGACCGAATTCCCCCACACGCCGTTGCTCGACCCTTCGCCATAGACGCCGTAGTACAGGCCAGACCCATAGACGCCCGTGCCGCCGTTGGACTTGCCGCTGACCCCGTACCCGGCGTCCGCTTGCCCGTACACCCCGGCCCCATGCCCCGTGTACCCTTCTACGCCCGGCCCGTCACTCAGATTGACGCCAACCACCCCGCCGTCGGTGGCCGAGTGGGTGTCGCCCCGCACCCCAGCCAACTGGGCGCTCTCGCCGTGCACGCCCCAGCCGCTCGTGCTGACGCCCGACACCCCGTCCCCCGAGATGCTCTCGCCGACCAGGGCAGGGTTGTCGGACGTCGTGTCCGTCACGGAGAAGTAGCCCGCTGAACCCGGCCCCGCGTTGGTCATGCTAAACAGGTTGCCTGGACTGGAGAAGCTGCCGGCGAATGGCAGCCGCAAGCCGAAGGCGTAGGGCGTGGGGGTGATGTGTTGGCGCGGGGTGAGGGCTACAAAGCTCCCCGCGCCGGCCGGGCAGCGGACCTCCGCCTGGAGCCAGCGGTCGCCGCCCCGGAAGGCATCGCCGAACGGCACATTCACCGTGAGCAGGCCATTGGTGATCGTCTGGCTCGTGAAGGTCTGTGGCCCACCGCCCACCTCGGAGCCAGCCTGATTGTCGTCGAAGAGAGTGAGCCTGAGATCACACGTCCCATTCACCGGCGCGCCATTCTGCCGAATCTGCGCCTGATAGGTGAAGACATTGGGCGCTGGGGCCGCGGTGGTCGCGGTGGGATTCGCCGTCGGCGCCTCCGCTGTGGCAATCCCAGCCATCACCAGGACCGCGAGTGTGATGAGAAACCGAAGCCAGAGCTGCGCGCGCATGTCTTCTCTCCTAATCCATGGGTGTCCTATGCCGACCGACAGCCCCTCCGCCACTGGGTAGCTGATGAGAGCCGCCGTGTCGGTTATGGTAGGCGTATACGCGCCGGGAGGCAAATAGCTCCCTGGTGCGCTATCCAAACATTTGTTTGTTTTTGACAGAACTGCTACTAAGTGTATGATTCCTATGGACAATCCAGACAGGAGGCATCACGATGTTAGCCGACACGCACTCTACCGAGCGGATTCCGTGTTACTGCGCGCTGTGCGTCTCACGGTGCGGCGCGACCGCCGTGGTCGAGAATGGCCGTTTCGTGGCCCTGGAGCCTGACCCCTCGCACCCCACAGGCAAGGCGCTCTGCGCCAAGGGGCGAGCGGCCCCGGAACTCGTCTATCACCCGAATCGGCTGCTCTATCCCCTGAAGCGTACTCGACCGAAGGGCGATCCCGACCCGGGCTGGCAGCGGATCAGTTGGGACGAAGCTCTTGACGTGACCGCTACCCGATTACGTCAACTGGCCGAGGAGCACGGCCCGGAAAGCGTCGTGTTCAGCGCCGCCTCACCCTCGACGTCGGCCATAGACGATGTCGTCGTCTGGCTCGAACGCCTGATGAACGCCTTTGGCTCCCCCAACCTGTGTGGGGCGATGGAGTTGTGCGGATGGGGCCGCTATTTCGCTACGGCTTACACCTACGGGGCCAGTGTCCCCGGCCATTATATGCCTGATCTCGACAACGCCGGCTGCATCCTGTTCTGGGGCTATAACCCGAACCTGGCCCGCCTCGCCCACGCCGTTTCCACCACGACCGCCCGCAAGCGAGGCGCACGCCTGATTGTGGTTGACCCTCGTCGCACGGGACCGGCCAACAAGGCCGACCTCTGGCTGCGGGTGCGACCGGGTACCGACGCCGCGCTGGCGCTCGGTATCACCCAGGTTATGATCGAACAGGGTTGGTATGATCGTGACTTCATCCGCGACTGGACGAACGGCCCGTTGCTCGTCCGCGCGGACAATGGCCGTTTATTGACCGAAAGCGACCTGTCTCCCACTGGCAGCGCTCGACGCTATGTGGCCTGGAACGAGGTCCAGAGCAGCCCGATACTCTATGATCCGGCGACCGGCCGGTATGAGGGTCACAACTCGGATGTGGCCCTCTTCGGTGAGTTTACGCTCGAGACGTTGCAGGGACGGGTCAGGTGTCAGCCGGCCTT
>JAHCIP010000047.1 GCA_026129165.1 Anaerolineae bacterium | reverse complement strand
GGCTCATGGCTGGCATCGTCCTGCCCCTTATCGCCTCGGTGCTGTCGAGTATTCTATGCGGCCTTCCGCTGCCCTGGCTCACCTTCCTCACCGGTGTCATGGGCTACAACCTCTTTGGTCAGGTCCTCGGCCGTTCTGCCCCGGCGACCACACCGAGCAGCGAACTTCCACCCCTCCCAACGGCATACTAATGCATGAAGCGTGGAGCGTCATCCCTAATCCTTAATCTCTCATGACGCTCCACGCTTCAAGTTTTACGCCTCCCAGCGCTCGCTCTATAATTTCCCTATGCAACTTCAAGTCTACACCGACGCGACGGCCTTCGACACGCTACGGGCTGAGTGGAACGCGCTGCTCCACGCCAGCCTGGCGGACACCCTGTTTCAGACCTGGGAATGGCAGACGACGTGGTGGCGGTATCTGGGCGTAGGGGACTTACGAATCCTCGCCGCCCGTGACGACGCCGGCCATCTCGTCGGCCTCGCACCGCTATTCAAGACGCCTATGGGGCGTCAGCTGACCCTCGTCGGCTGCGTGGATGTGTCCGACTATCTGGACCTCATCGTGCATCGGGACTATGCCGACGCTGTCTACCCCCTGTTCGTTCAAGCGTTGACCGACCGCGAGGAGTGGGTCGAGTGGAGCCTGTGCAACGTCCCCGCCGCCTCGCCCACCCTCGAGCGCGTCCCGCCACTGGCTCAGGCGGCCGGGTGGCAGGTCGAGGACGTTCACGAGGATGTCTGTCCGGTGATCCCTCTGCCCACCGATTGGGAAGTTTACCTGGCGACCCTCAATAAGCACCAGCGGCACGAGGTGCGCCGCAAGCTGCGCCGCCTCCACGACGAAGCCCAGTTCGACTATCGCGTGATCCGTGACGGTCCAGACCTCGACACAGCGGTCGCCCACTTTTTCCACCTGCACCGCCTGAGCCACCATGACAAGGCCCGCTTCATGGACGAGCGCATGGAGACGTTCTTCCGCGCCATCATCACGACGCTCAGTCAGGCGGGCTATCTGGAACTGGCCTTGCTCTATATCGAGCAGCAGCCTGCCGCCGCCATGCTCAACTTCCGTTATGGCGACCGCCTGCTCGTCTACAACTCTGGCTATGACCCGGCTTACCGGCCCCACCTGAGTAGCGGCATCGTCCTCCTAAGCCTATGCATCCAGGACGCCATCGCGCGCGGCGTGCGCTCCTTCGACTTCCTCCAGGGGGATGAAGAGTACAAGTATCGGTTCGGGGCGGTTGATACGCGCTTGAGGCGGATGACAGTGAAACGTGTATAACGCATCACGGACTAAGCCTATGCCCTCTCCCGACGCTCCCCGTATCGCTATGCTCTCCGTCCACACCTGCCCCCTGGCCGCGCTGGGCGGGAAAGAGACGGGAGGCATGAATGTCTATGTCCGCGAACTCAGCCGCGAATTGGGTCGCCGCGGCTTCTACGTGGACGCCTTTACGCGGTCGCAGAACCCCGAAATTCCCCACATCCCCGACGCCGACCTCGGCCCGACGGTGCGCGTCATCCACGTTCGTTGCGGCCCTGAATCCCCCTACCCCAAAGAGATGATCTGGGACTACCTGCCCGAGTTTGTGGAGGGCGTCCGCTGCCATATCCACGACGAGGGTATCCGCTACGACATCTACCACAGCCACTACTGGCTGTCGGGCTGGGTCGCCCACGCCCTGCAATCGCTCTACCCGGCCCCCATCGTCCACATGTTCCACACCCTGGGACGCATGAAGGACCTGGTGGCCCGGCGGCCGGAAGAGAGCGAAGTGGGCCACCGCAACTATGTCGAAGGTCAGGTCCTGCGCTGGGCCGACCGCATCGTGGCCGCCACGCCGCGCGACAAAGAGCAGATGGTCAAGCTCTATGGCGCGGCCCCGGACCCGATTGTCGTCATCCCGCCCGGTGTGGACACCGAGCTATTCAAGCCGATGGACAAGGCCGAAGCCCGCGCGGCCCTCGGCATCCCGGTGGACCAGGAACTCGTCCTGTTCGTAGGGCGTATCGAACCCCTCAAGGGCATTGACACGCTGATCGAGGCGATGGCTCTGGCCTTTAAGGACAACACCGATTTGGAGAGCCACACCCGCCTCGCCATTATCGGCGGCGATGTGAGCGACGACCCGGCCATGATGACGGCCGAGATGAACCGTCTCCACGACCTGCGCGCCAGCCTGGGTATCGAGAATCTCGTTACTTTCCTGGGCAAGCAGGACCAGACCAGCCTGCCCTTGTACTACAATGCCGCGGAAGCCCTCGTCGTCCCTTCTCACTATGAGAGTTTTGGCATGGTCGCCGTGGAAGCCCTGGCGTGTGGCACTCCGGTCATCGCCTCTGACGTCGGCGGCCTGTCCTACATTGTGGAGGACGGGGTCACCGGCTTCCTCGTCCCCGACCAGCAGCCCGCCATCCTGGCCGACCGCCTGCGCTTCCTGCTCCAGGTCGAGCCGCTCCGGCGCGCCTTTGGCCGGCGCGCGGCGGCGGCCGCCCAACAGTACGCCTGGTCCCACGTCGCCGACCGCATCATTGAGCAGTATGAGCAACTGGGCATGCGTGTCAGATAACGTAACTCAGCAGCAACTTTCGCCCACCTCCCTCGTAGAGTTAAATGACAAGTCGGGTCGCATTCCGCCCTCAGGTTCATCGCTTCTGAGGGTGAGATGACTCATGAAAGCGAGGGAGCAATGGATTACGGAAGCATTCTCCAGCGCGCCGCGCAGATTACCTGGCGGCATCGGGCGCTGTGGCTCTTTGGGTTTTTGCTGGCCCTGTTTGGGGGCGGCGGCGGGTTCGGCGGGGGTGGCGGGAGTGGCAACAACGGCGTGCGTTTCCAGGGCGGTAATAACGTCCCCCCGTTCAACCTACCGGGCAATCTTCCCTTCGACCCCAACGACATTGGGCGCCAGTTGGCCCAGGTTCCGGTGGCAACCTGGGTCACACTCGGCATCCTGCTTGTTCTGTTCGTCCTGGTGATGCTCGTACTGTCCATTATTGTCAGCAATGTCGCCAAGACGGCCCTGGTCGGGATGGTCCAGCAGATCGAGACCAGCGGCGCGACGAGCGTTGGCGACGGTTTCCGCGTGGGCTGGTCGCCCTACGCCTTCCGCAACTTTCTGATGGAGTTCCTGGTCGGCCTGGCTGCCTTCCTGGTCGCCCTCGTGGTGGCGGGTATCTTTGTCGCCCTGGGGATTGGAACGGGCGTGGCGTTTACCAATAGCAATCAGGCCGGTGGCGCTTTCGTGGGGCTGATTTGCCTGACGCTGCTCATCTTCCTCCCGCTCGCCCTCATTGCCTCCATCGTGGTCAGCGCCATCACTAACTTCGCCTCGCGCTTTATCGTCCTGCGCGAAGCGGGGGTGACCGACAGCCTGGCGGCGGGCTGGCGTCTCTTCCGCGCCAACCTCGGCCATGTCGTCATCATGATCATCCTGCTCTTCGCCTTGACCCTGGTGTGGGGCATCATCACCGCTATTCTAGGGGTAGTGACGGGCGGTTTGCTGGGCGTGGCGGTGGGCTTCGCGGCCTACGCCTTGACCCAGTCCGCCTGGGGCTTCGTGGCGGCCCTACCGGGGATTCTTGTCACCCTGGTTCTGCTGTCCATCCTGGGCGGCATCTTCGTCGCCTTCCGTGAGACGGTCTGGACACTCATGTTCCGCACGCTGGTGGACCGTCCGGCACAGACCGCGCCGAGCGTGGCGCCGATGCCGGCGAAGTGAGAAGTAGGGAGTAAGCAGTAGCCAGTAGTCAGTCATCAGAAGGGGTAGGCAGAAGGCTGCTAGCTGACTACTCATGACTGACGATTGAAGATCAAAGACTGTAAGACAGGGGCGGGTGTGGGTCAAGGAGCTATCCTGACCACACCCGCCTTTTGTGTTCTATACCTGCCTTCCCGCAACTATCCCCTACCCACCAACCACTTCCTCTCGCTGCCCCATCGTCGCCGTCAGTTTGGCGCTGAGCAGCAGGATGTGCGCCGAGTAGTACAGCCAGACCATCAGGATGACTGCGCCAGCCAGCGGGCCATAGGTCGCCGTGTACGACTGCCGGCCGATATACCAGGCCAGCGCCTGCTTGCCCACCTCCCACAACACCGCCCCGACCAACGCGCCCGGCCAGATGCTCCGCCACGACACCTTATGATACGGTACATATTTGAAGACCAGCGCGAACAAGACTGTCGTCAACGCCAATGACAGCAGCGGCATGACCAGCGACCAGAGCAGCCCGCTCTCTGGCAGCGCGGCGGTGTGGGCCTGCAAGAATCTCACGACTGTATCGAGGAGCGTGCCGCCAATGAGCAGCAGGGCCACCAGGAACACCATCAGCGCGTTAAGGACCCGCGCCCGGATCGACTCCAGGAAGCTACGCTGGCGCGGCGAGCAGTCGAACATCACATCGAGGGCGTACTCCAGTTGGCCGAAGATGGTGGACCCCGACACGACGAGCAGCCCGACCGCCCACAGTGTCAGGGCGCCCCGCTGGCGTTGGACCTGGTCCAGGGCCTCGGCGATGGTCTCATAGGCGACCGGGATATTCTCGCGCACCTGCTGAAGGACCACCTTCTGGGCATCAATCGCGGCTGTGCCACCGCTTGCCAGGAAGAAGCCTAGCACGGCAATGAGCGCCAGCAGCAGGGGGAAGATGGCGAACAGCGTCGAGTAGGCCAGGGCCGCCGCCATGATCGGCCCGTGGCACTTCTGGAAGCTCTCCCAGGTTTTCATCAAGAGTCGAATGATGCCCATATTCCCTACAGTAAGCTGACCGGGTCCACATCCACCCGCCAGCCATACGGCGTCTTGTCCTGGGCGAAGAAACTACGCAGGGTCGCCGCCGGGTCGGCGCAGCGCAGCATCAGGTGCCAGCGGTACTCGCCGCGCTCGCGGCCAAAGAAGGCTGGCGCGGGTCCGATGAGGCTCGTATTGGTTAGCCCCTGGCGGCGGATATAATCGGTCAGCCGCCGGCCTAGACCCTCGGCCTCGGCCCGCGCCTTGTCCCACGTCGGGTCGGTGTAGATTAGGCGGGCGAGCCGGCTGAACGGTGGGTAGCCCGTGGCGCGGCGGAACTCCATCTCCTGGGCGTAGAACTGGTCATAATCATGCTGGGCTGCAGCCTGGATGGCGTAGTGGTCGGGGGTGTAGGTCTGGAAGATGACGCGGCCGCCCAGCGGCCCGCGCGCCGCCCGCCCCGCCACCTGAGTCAACAACTGGAAGGTGCGCTCGGCGGCACGGAAGTCGGGCAGGTGTAACCCCGTGTCCGCGCTGACCACGCCGACCAGCGTGACCAGCGGCAGGTCCAACCCCTTGGCAATCATCTGGGTTCCAATGAGGACGTCGGCATCGCCCTGGATGAAGGCGTCCAGGTACTCGGTATGCGCCCGGCTCGACCCCGTCGTGTCGCGGTCCCAGCGCAGGACGCGGATGGTGGGAAACAGGGTCAGCAGTGTCTCCTCGACGCGCTGCGTCCCCGCGCCGAAGTGGCGGATGCGCTCGGAACGGCAGTTGGGGCAGACCGTAGGCGGCGGCTCGCGGTGGCCACAGTGGTGGCAGACCAGCGAGCCGCTGGCCTGGTGATAGGTGAGCGTGGTCGAGCAGCGGGGACACCCCAGCACATGCCCGCAGTCGCGGCACATGACAAAGGTCGCCGCCCCGCGTCGGTTCAGAAACAGGATGGCTTGCTCGCCGCGCGTCAGTGTCTCCTGGAGCGCCGCCTGTAACGCCCGGCTGAATAGGCTCGTATTGCCGGCCCGTAGCTCGGCGCGCAAGTCCACCACCTGAACCGGCGGCAGGTCGGTGTAGAGCGCGTCCAGATCAGCCAGGGGCTGCATGGCCGCGCCGGTCCGTCCCAGCCGCGCCTGCTGTTCCGCGACGGCCTGGCGGTGCCCCAACACGCGGCGGGGTAGGCTGACGAGGCTCAGGTCGCCGCGTTCCGCGTGGGCATACGTCTCAACGTCCGGCGTCGCGCTGCCCAACACGACGACCGCGCCGCTTGCGTGGCCGAGATGGAGCGCGGCGTCGCGGGCGTGGTAGCGGGGCGTCACATCTTGCTTGTATGACGTCTCGTGCTCCTCGTCCACGACAATGAGACCCAGGCGGGGCAGGGGCGCGAACAAGGCAGAGCGCGAGCCGATAACCACGTCAATCTCGCCCGCGCGCACCCGCTGCCATGTGTCATAGCGTTGGCCGGGCGTGAGGCCCGAGTGCCAGAGCGTGACGCGGCCGGGGAAGCGGGCGGCGAAACGGCGCACCGTCTGCGGCGTCAGGGCAATCTCAGGCACCAGGACGAGGGCTTGCCGGCCTCGCTCCAGGGCGGTCGCGACGGCGTGCAGATAAATCTCGGTCTTGCCCGACCCGGTCACCCCGTGGAGGAGGAAGGGACGCGCGGGTGGAGCGGCCGCGAAGGCGGCCTCGATGAGGGACCAGACCCGTTCCTGGTCGGGCGTCAGGCGCGGGGGGCTGGTCAGGACAAAGCTTTGCCCGGCGAGCGGGTCGCGCCAGGCCACCCTCTCGTCGATCCGAATCAGGCCCGCCGCTTCGAGGGCGCGCAGGTCGTCGAGCGTCGCGTCGGCGCGTTTCAGGAGTTCTGTCGCCTCGATCTCCGGGCCTTGTGCCAGCAGCCGGTCCAGGAGCCGCGCCGGGCGTTCAGCCCGCCGCAGCCGCACCAGCGTCCCCGGTACTTCCTCGGCGGGAATGGTTAGAAAGACGGCGGCCTCCTCCTCAATGCGCCGCGCCAGCCCGCCCTCTTCCAGCGCCCGCATGGCGGCTGGTTTGACCCCCTCGGCCCGCAACTCCGCCAGGTCCAGCGGCGCCCGACCCGCGCGGAGCCGCTGCAAGAGGGCAGCGGCATCACCCGCTAACCTTTCGCCACCCCCCTCCCCTTGTAGAGGAGGGGCGGGGGGTGGGGTATACCTTGCTGACTTCCCCCTTCCCCTCTCCCCTACCAGGGGAGGGGAAGGGGGAGAGGTCGCCTGCCGCACCGCGACAATCAGCGTCCGTTTCTGGGTCAGCCCAATCAACCCTTCGGCCGCCAGCCGTTTGAGGGCGCCCTCTTTGACGCCGGTCGCCTCGCTGACCTGTGCCACCGTGGGCAGCGGGTCGTCGCTCGCCGCCAGCCAGGCTAGGGCCAGCGCCTCTGACGTGTCGCGCCCCAGCCGAGGCCGCGCCGCCCGCCCCTCCTCGCGTGAGACGGCCAGCCGAGCCACGCGGATCGTGCGGGGCTTGATGCTCGGCGGCTCTAGCCGCCAGTGTTTGCGGACCAGCCCGCGCTCGATGAGGCCGTTAAGAGAAGTGGTGGCGGTCGTCCCTACGATCTCAGCCAGTTCGTCCAGACGCAGGGGGCCGCGCTCGTCGAGCGCGTTCAGAATCGCCTGCTGGACCGGACCGAGACGCGACGGAGGAGTATCCTCCGTCCGTTCCACCATCACATGCGCCCGCTCCTCCAGGCCGGGCGGGACCATGGCCCAGACAGTCTCAGCCAGGGGGCTGAAGGTGGTCTCGGCGATCCAGCGGGCCAGGTGGAGTTGGGCCGGGGTCAGGACGGGGATGGCATCGGAAATGGCTTCAAGGGGGCGGACACGAGTGCCGTCGGGGAGGGGGGGCAGCGTCTCGGTCAGGCTGAGGATGATGCCCTGGGCCGGGCGCGCGCCAAATGGCACCCGCACCAGTTGCCCTGCTTGGGCCTGGGCGGCCAGGTCAGGCGGGACACGGTAGTGGTAGCTCGGCGGGGGGGCGTCCGGCCCGCCCGTCCAGGGGCCGAGGGAGACATTGACGGCGATTTCGGCGTACACAGGCTGACGAATGACGAATGACGGGTGACGGATGACGAAGGGACGACTAGTTGGTCGTTCGTCGTCCGAAGGACTAGAGCCAGCACTGGCGCGGGTGGGTCCGCGCGTGTTCGGCCTTAACAATAGCGATGATCTGGTCGAGGGTGGCGTCTAGCTCGTCCTCGCGGTTCAGGACGACATAATCAAATAGATGAATCTTCTCCATCTCGGCGCGTGCCGTTGCCATACGTTTCGCCAGGTCAGCCACCGTCTCAGTCTTGCGTTCAATCAGTCGTTCCATCAGTTCGCGCAGGTCGGCGGCGGCCAGGAAGATGAGCACCGCCTCTGGGACGAGGCGCCGAATGGTCTCCGCGCCCTGCACGTCAATGCGGAGGATGACATCCTTGCCACTCTTAAACGCCTCACGCACTTGCTGTTTGGGGATACCCTTGTAGTGATGATAGACCAACGCATATTCCAGCAGTTCGCCCCCGTCCATCATGGCCTTGAACTCTTCCTCGCTCACAAAAAAGTAGTCGCGGCCGTGGACCTCAGTGGGGCGCTTGGGACGGCTTGTCGCGGTGACGACGAAGTGAAACGGCATCTGGCGTTCTTGCAGCCCCTGCAGTACCGTATCCTTGCCGACGCCCGATGGCCCAGAGATGACAATGAGCAGGGGCGGCGGGTGTAGGATATTGTCAGGCAGGCCCGTGACGCCATCCACATGATCTACCAGGGATTGCAACTCGGCTGGAAGGTCCTGGACGCTGGCAAGGGGACCGTTCAAAGTCATGCCTGGGTTCTCCATGCGTAGTGCGTAATGCGTATTTCGTATAGCGTAGAATGCCAGGGAATGTGCTCTATCACAAATTGGGGTTCTACGCTATAATTGCTCTTGCCTTCTTCGAGATACGAAATACGCATTACGTACACCTATGCCACTCTACGAATACCGCTGCGCTACCTGCCGCCGTCGTTTTACCATCCTCGTGCGCTCGTTCCAGCCGCCCGAGACCCCGCCCTGTGAACACTGCCAGAGTACAGTGACGCGCCGCCTTGTCTCACGGGTGGCCCTGCTGCGCTCCGAAGAGTCGCGCTTAGAATCCCTGGCCGACCCGTCGAACCTGGCGGGGGTGGATGAAAACGACCCCGCCAGCCTGGGACGCTGGATGCGGCGCATGGGCGGCGAGATGGGCGAAGACATGGGGCCAGAATTCAGCGAGATGGTGGATCGGCTGGAAGCCGGCGAATCACCTGAAGACATTGAGGCGTCAATGCCTGATCTAGGGGGCGGCGAAGGCGGCCCCGACCTGGGCGACGGGTACTAAATTAAGTATAGCACAGGCCGAGGCAAAGGGAAGAACACGCGACAGATCCAAACTTCCGAAGTCAGGGATGACTTCGGAAGTTCGTGTTAATAGCGCTCGAAGCGCTCGACGTTGAGGACGAAGACGACCGCGCCGCCGACCTCGATCTCAATCGGCTGCGGCATATACAGTTCCCCTGGCTCGACCACGGGTGGCAAGGGGTTGACGTACTGCGTGCGGGCGTGGGCGTTGGTCTTGAGAATGCGCAAGACTTCGGTCAAGCTGCTCTCGGTCGTGCCGATGAGGATCGTGGAGTTGCCCTCGCGCAGGAAACCGCCGGTGGTGCTAATGACCGTCGCAGAGTAGCCCCGACGGTTGAGGGCCTCGACGAGGCCGGGCGCATCGTCACTGTGGATAATACCGACAACAAGTTTGCTGATACGGTTTACAGGGTCCATCGTCCCTCCAGGCGGGTAGTGACCTGAGTAAGAACCAGTGTGTGGACGGCGTCGGGGCTGGCAGTGGCGTCAATGACCAACCAGCGGTCGGGGTCGGCTCGCACCAGGTCCAGGTAGCCCCGGCGCACACGTTCGTGATACTCGACCGGCTTGCGGTCCAGCCGATTCCACTCGCCGCCCGAACGCAAGGCGGCCTGCCGGCGGCGCTCCAGGCCGAGCGCCACCGGGCAGTCCAGGTACACCGTCAGGTCGGGGACCAGGCCGCCCGTCGCAAAGTGAGTGATATAGCGCAGCGCATCCAGGTCAAGGCCGAGGCCATAGCCCTGGTACGCCAGGGTAGAGTCGGCGAAGCGGTCGCAGATCACGCACTGGCCGGCCGCCAGCGTAGGCCGCACCAGTTGGCCCACGTGCTGCGCCCGCGCCGCCGAGTAGAGCAAAATTTCCGCTTCCGGCGTCATCGCGGTGTGCTCGGGGGAAAGGATGACCTGGCGGATCTGGTCGCTGATGGGCGTACCACCAGGTTCGCGTGTCAGGACGACGGGCCAGCCCCGCTCGCGCAGGGCATCCGCCAGCCGCCGGGCCTGGAGACTCTTGCCGCTGCCCTCCGGCCCCTCGAAGGTGATAAACACGCCGCGCCTAGCGTCCATTGCGGTAGATGCGCACGCGGCGGCGTGGCTCATCGCCACTGCTTAAGGACTGGAGCTTGGCCGAACGCGCCAGTTCATGCTGGGCGCGACGAATAAACGAATTTTGGGGCCTCAATTCGACCATGCTACGAGAGCCGCGCAGGATTTCGTCAATCGCGCTCTGAGCCTCGCGCATGGCCAAGTCGAAAGGGTCCGGTCGGACCTCCAGGCCGAACACGTCCGCCAGCGCACTCTCGATCTGAACCACCGTATTGGTTCGCAGCACGTAGACCGGGATACCCGTCTGCTCGGCCTCCGTGATGGGCTGCATCCGCTTGCGATAGTAACTCTTGAGCGTTAGCAGCACGTCGGCGTCCCGCAGCGAGTCGACCAGCAGCACCGGCAACTGGAGCGACTTGGCCGCCTGACGCAGGCGGTTCTGGCTGATGCCGTAGGGGAAGACGCGGACGCTGCGCGTCGGTCGCTCACCGTCGCGGAATGCCCCCCGCGACGGGGGCAGCGCCTCCTCGACCTCCTCCAGGTCCTCCCGGAGTTCGCCGCGCGGGGCCGCGCCCTGGCTGCGCGACTGGCGCGACGGCGCGGCCATCGTCGCCTTCTGGGTGTGGACCTCGCCATCGTCGTCGCGGTAGCGCAGTTCGGCCGTCATGGGCTTGCCGCGCAGCATGGCGTCCACCGCCTCGGAGACATTGGGGTGGACGGTCAGGTGTTCCCAGTCCTGAATCTCCACGACCACGTCAAACGTCGGCGGGGCCATGCGTTCCAGGACCGACTTCTGCGTGCCACGCCGCCGCGCCTCTTCGTCCGACAGGGTGACGGTCTGGATGCCGCCCACCAGGTCGGCCAGGGTGGGGTTGTTCATCAGGTTCGCCAGCGTCTGCCCGTGCGCCGTGCCGATGAGTTGGACGCCGCGCTCGGCGATGGTGCGCGCCGCCTCAGCCTCTTGCTCGCGGCCAATCTCGTCAATGACGATGACCTGCGGCATGTGGTTCTCGACGGCCTCGATCATCACCTCGTGCTGTAACATAGGGGTGGGGACCTGCATACGCCGCGAGTGACCCACGGCCGGGTGCGGGATGTCGCCGTCACCGCCGATTTCGTTGGAGGTATCCACAATAACCACGCGGCGGGTCTCACTCAGCACGCGCGAGACCTCGCGGAGAAGGGTTGTCTTGCCAACACCGGGCCGCCCCAGCAGCAGGACGCTCTGCCCGCTCTGCACAATGTCCTTAATAATGTCAACCGTGCCCGAAATCGCCCGGCCGACGCGCATAGTCAGGCCGACGATGCGGCCCTTGCGGTTGCGGATGGCCGAGATGCGGTGCAATGTACGCTCGATGCCAGCGCGGTTATCCTCCCCAAAGTCGCCAATGCGGGCGACAACATAATCAATGTCTTCCTGGGTCACTTCGTCCGCGGTCAACGATACTTCGCGTTCGACGTAGCGCGCCTCGGCGGGACGGCCCAGGTCCAGCACGATCTCCAGCAAGTCCTCGCGGTCGTTGTTCGTCACCAGCGCCGTGCGAATCGTGGGCGGGAGGACTTGGAGAAGGGCATCCAGGTCGTCTGTGATTGCGTATTGCATTCTTTCTGCCTCGCAAGGCCAGTGGGGTTAGCCCTGCTGATCCAACGACGAGTGCAACCGAGATGTTGTCGGCGCGGCCTCCACACCGCGCTCCGGGACCGGCAGCCAGGCCAGGACGGGTTCTTTGATCGGCACCACGGTCGTCTTGACCAGTAGCAACTGTTCGGCTTGCTGTCGGAAACCCAGGTGTTGCAACGCGTACTGTAAATCCGGCTCGTAGCCCCGCACCGAACTGTAGACCGGCCGCACCGACGGCCCGATCTGGGCCAGAGCAGTGAGAATCAGGGCCTCGGCGTTCTCGCGGTCGTCGTGGTCAATCAGGACCCGTAGCCAGTGGCCGTGGACGCCCCGCCGCAGGCTCACATAACCGCGCACCTCGCTGGCGACCTCCCAGACCAGGCGTTGGGCGCGGCGCTCCAGGCTGACGCCGGGCAGCGCCCAGCCCTGGCCGGACTGGCATTCGACCTGCTGCACGCCCCGTGGCGCGGCGTGGCAGAAAAGGCGCTGAATACCCCAATTATCGCGCGTCTCATAGGGACGAAGGGAGAGCAGGGTCGGGGGGACCGCTGCGGGGAGATGGTCGAGTCGATATACCATCTCCTGGGCATAAATCGTAAACCCGACACGGCGAAAGGCTTCGATGGAGTCGCTGTCGCCGGCGCGGAGTTTGGCGAACACTCGCTGGCGCTGCTGCATGCCCGCCTGCTGGCAGGCGTGGCTGAGCAGTTCTTCCCACACATCGCGCGAAGCGGAGTTGCGTCGGCTGCCCAAGGAAGGGGCGAGAAAGACAATATCGGCTTCAGGGCGCGTCAGCCGTGCCCGTATCTGGACGAAGCCGCGCAACTTCTGGCCGTCACGCTGACCGCGGACGACATAGGTCATCTGACGCTGCTGACCGACCATCTGGCTAAAATAGTTGCGCATCGCGGTCGTGAGCGGCCGCATGGGTTCAACGATGGCGCTCTCCAGGTCAAGGGGGGCGCCAGAGCGTTGCAGGCTATAGACGAGAGGCACGTCACGTAGTCCGAATGCGCGCCCTACGGCTGGCACGAAGCCTCCCGCGCTGACGTGATACGTCTTAGTACGGTCCCGCCACCCTATAAGCGTCTGTCTATGTTCTGTTTGTCAACTATTGAACACAGACAGGGCAGGCCTCTTACGGTTGACGTATCACGTTTCACGCACTATTCATCTCAATGTCTAGCTGCGATAGCTGCCGTCAATGGTTTTGTCGCTCTCGCCGGCCGGCTGGCCCAACTGGGCGCGGTGGAAGGCGACGCGGTCCTTGGGCGCGAGATCGATGAACGTCTTAACAGCAAAGGCGATGACGGCAATATCGTCCATCTGACCCAGCACCGGAATGACGTCTACGATCAGGTCAATGGGCGAGACGACGTAGACCAGACCTAGCAACGGAATGACCTTAAGCATCATTGGCACCTGGTCATCTCGAAACAGCCGCCAAGCCAGTTGAATATCAGTCCACATCGCCGCGAGCATGCCGACTAGGCTCGGCCCAGAATTATTCTGCCCTGAAGTCGGGCCTTGTGTTGTCATAGGTATACTCCTTGCTCAAAACAACGATTACCGCCTCAATTATATGAGGACGGCCCCCTTTTAGCAACCAGGGGCGCGGGCGGTTTTGCGACCGGGCGCTCCTTGACTATACTACGCAGGCCGGACTGAACAGTTGCATCTACGAGGCCGGCGCCTGTTGAGTCGTGCCCGGACCTGGTAGCTGTGTCCTGGCAATGTTCGTGCCAGCGGCGCCAGCGGCTACGACAACGAGTTCAAGAGCTAGCCGGCGTAATGTGTCAGGCGGCGGCGCTGGCGTAACTTGAGGCGGCTATGGGTGTTCTAAGCTATGATGCCCCCGTGGGGGATGCGGTGATTGAATCTGAGGAACAGCTTGTTCAGCGGGCCAAACACGATGCGGCGGCCTTTGGCGCGTTGTATGACCGCTATGTGGACAAGGTGTATAACTACATCTACCACCGTGTCGGGAACCATCACGATGCTGAAGATCTGACCTCGCGCACGTTTCACCGCGCCCTGGCGAATGTGGGGGCCTACATGGAGCGGGGTGTCCCCTTCTCCGCCTGGCTGTTCCGCATCGCGCACAATCTCGTCGCCAACTGGCACCGCGACCAGGGCCGCCGGCCGGTCGTCTCGCTGGATGAGGCGTACAGCGGCCCGCCGCAGCATCCCGAGTCGGAGGCCGAACACGCCGAGGAAGAGAACGCTCTATTGGAAGCGATTCGCACCCTGCCCGACGACCGTCAGAAGCTGCTGCTGTTTAAGTTCAGCGAGGGCATGTCCAATCTGGAGATTGCCGCGATCCTGGGGCGAACCGAAGGCGCGGTGAAGTCGCTCTATCACCGCACGTTATTATCCCTACGGGAAGAGATGGAACGGCGTGGCTGGGGGAAGTAAGGAGTGCAGGTCGGAGTGGCTGAGGTCGAGCGAGACGACGTGACGGCGTCCGGTGGCACCCGTCACGCGGCCCAAGAAGAGGTAGCCTGATGCAAGAGCCTATCGCAAGCGAAATCCTGGCGGCCCACGCTGACCGTCTCGTGGCCGGCGAAGACGCGACGGAAGACTACATGCGCTTGTTCCCGAACACCGAGGGCGACTTGGTGGACTTGATGGGGTTGGCCGTGCGCCTCAAGGGGCTGCTGCAGCCTGTGCGACCCCGCCCGCAGTTCATCACGGAACTGCGGCGTGACCTGCTGGCCGTCGCCCGCCAGCGCGACGTGGGCGTGCCGCTGCCTCTCCTCGATGTCTGGCGGGAGGACGCCGAGCAGTGGGTGGACTACGCGCGGCGGCATCTGCCCGACTGGACGCCGCCGCCCTGGCCCGAACGGCCCATCCCCCGCAGTTGGGTACTGGCCGCCCTCGGTCTGACCGGCGCCGGCGTCTGGGCCTACCTGCGCCGGCGCGACGAACACCGCCGAGGCGATATCGAGGTGGCCGCCCGCTAATTCCAGATGCTAACTCATACAGAGGCCCTCACTGGCTACGATTGCCAATGAGGGCCTTGTGCTGTCATGCCCTGATCTTCAGGCCTTCAGTCTAGCGGTGTGTTACTGCTATTTCTGTGGTCATCCGTGTTGGTCTGTGTCCAGAGTGGGTTTGTCAGGGGGCAGGGGGCGCGGCGAAGTGGACGACGAGAGTGTCGCCCTCGAAGCCGGCGCGTTGGACGTCTAGACCGGCCAGCGAGCGCGGCAGGATGAGGTTGCGGCGGAAGTTGCCAATGTCTATGACCAACTCATCGCCAAAGCGGCCCAGGTCCACCGCCGACCGGTCCACCAGGGGCAGGCGCAGCTTCAGGTCATAGCCGCCGTTGGACGGCAGGATGGTTTGCGTCTGTCCGTGGTAGAGGATTTGAGTTGGGTCCTGCTCGGTATAGATAGCCTCGGCCATGCGGCGCAGCATGGGCAGCCCCACCATCTCCTGGTCGAACAACGGGACTTTGTAGATAGGCAGCGGGCTGAACGCCTGGTCCACCAGCGCGCCGTACTTTTCCTGCATATCCTTCCAGCCCTGGAGGTAGGCGTCGTGGACGGCGGCAGGCAGGATGCGGTTGGAGACAACGGCATCGGTGGGGAAACCGTAGAGGCTCAGATAGGTGAAGGTGCGCTGCGCCTCTTTGACCACCATCTTCTCGGGGTTCAGGACGATCCGTACCGAGGACTTCTCCGGGTCGGCCAGCAGGTCATGCATGCGGTCGAGTTGGATGAGCAGCTGCTTGATGGACTCGAAGACGGTGTCGTCAGGCGTGGGGATGTCGGTCATGGCGCGGATGATCGGCCCGGCGATCTGGGCCATCTTGCGCTGGAAGGGAAAAATCTGGGTCAGATACCAGCGGGCGGCTTCTGGGAACGAGAGGAACTTGAGCGTTTCGCCGGTCGGAGCGCAGTCTACTATAATCGCGTCATACTGCCCGCTCTCGTAGAGGTGAGTAATCTGGAGCAGGCTGGCAAGCTCCTCCATGCCCGGTAAGACGCTGGCCTCCTGCGCGACCAGGCTGTCGGCCCCGCGCCAGACGAGTAACCCCGACAGATAATTTTGGACCGTCCCCCAATACTCGTCCATCTGGTGCAGGACATCCACCTCCTGGCCCCACAAGTTGGGAGCGATGGGCGTGGGCGTCGGCCCCAGCGGCAGGTCAAAGGAGTCGCCCAGCGAGTGGGCAGCGTCAGTGCTCAGCACAATCGTGCGGTAGCCCAGGTCGGCGCAGCGGACCGCCGTCGCTGCTGACACACTCGTCTTGCCAACTCCGCCCTTGCCGGTATATAAAATAATCCGTGCCATGTCTGCCTCGTAAATTTGGAATGGGTTGAAAGATGATTCCCCCAGAAGTATAAGCAGTGGCTGGGGGAGGCGCAAGCCTTGAGACGGTTTGAGACGCTGTAAGAGAGTGTTAGCATCTAACGACCATAGATAGGTGGAGGCTCCCTATGATCTGTATCTTTTGCGAGATTGCCGCTGGACGCGCTACAGCCGATGTCGTCCTCAGGAACGAATGGGTGACTGCCTTTCACGACATCCACCCCACGGCGCCGACACATATCCTCGTCATCCCCAACACCCATATTTCGTCATTAGACGAGCTAACCGACCCTGATCTCGCGGCCCAACTCTTGCTCGCCTGCCGGCAGGTCGCTCAGGCGGCCGGTCTCAGCGAGCGCGGCTATCGCGTCCTGACCAATGTCGGTCGGGGCGGCGGCCAGCATATCTTCCACCTGCACTTCCATGTGATAGGCGGGCGACGCCTGGCCTGGCCGCCTGGCTGAGGTACTCAAAATGGGTCATTAACTTGACCAGCGGAGACGCTGGCCTATAATTCCTCCACTGAGGCACAGACGAGTTGCACCCGATTCACCTGAGACCGACGACGAGCAGGGGAAAGCGGAGCATGGCTGAGACGCTACAGGACCGCTTGGCGGCCGACCTGAAGACGGCGCTGCGCGAGGGCGATGAGACCCGCAAGATTACGTTGCGAGGTGTGCTAGCCGCTTTCAAGAAGCAGGCGGATACCAAGCGCCGCGACGCCCTGTTAGCCGAGGCGCGCCGGCGCGGGGTAGACCTGACCAAAGAAGCCGTCACGGTGGATGAGGCGGAGGTCGCCCTCACTGAGCAAGACCTCTTGGCCGTCATCCAGCGCGAAGTCAAGCAGCGTCGCGAGTCCATCGCTGAGTTTACGAAAGGCGGCCGGGCCGACCTGATCCGCAACGAAGAAGCCGAGCTAGCCGTCTTGGAAACTTACGTGCCGCAGCCGATGAGTCGCGAGGAAGTGGCGGCGCTGGCGAGAAGCGTGATTCAGGAAGTGGGGGCTACTGGCCCCGCCCAGACCGGCCAGGTCATGAAGGCGTTAATGGCGCGACTACAAGGGCGGGCCGATGGCCGGCTGGTGAATGAGGTGGTGCGCGACCTGTTGAGTGGTAAGTAAGGGCGGCCATCAGCCGTCCCTCCCTGGAGACCCAAGGATGCGGTTGTACGCGGGGGTGGGCCATTTTATCAAAGCCCTCCCTCTCTTTTTTGCCCAATCTCGTCCGTGGCGCATGGGCGGCGCGATCCTGCTGGCGCTGGCATTGGCGCTGAGCCTGACCGTGATTCTGGTCATGCCCAGTTCGCCACGGGTCCAGTTGAATGAGGGTGAGGTCAGCCCGGTCGACGTGCGCGCGCCTCGGAAAATACAGTACGAAAGCGAGACGCTCACGCAACAGGAGCGGGCCATCGCCGCGCGTCGCGTCGCGCCGGTGTACCTGCCGCCGGATGTGCGTATCACCCGCCAGGCCGTGAAACGCGCGACGGAGGTCTTTGAGACGATTGAGTGGGCGCGCGGCAATCGGAGCGCCTCGTTCGACGACAAACGCGCCATGATTCGGGGGGTGGCTGAGCTGCGTGATGTCCCGCCGACGGTGCTCGATACCACCCTCCAGGCGACGGAAGAGGGCTGGCAGCGCATTAAAGCCGAGACACTGCGCGTGGTCGAGGCGGCCATGCGTCAACCGATCCGCGAGGATCAACTGACCGACGTGCGGCGCTCGCTGCCCAACTACATCAGCCTCAGCCTATCCGACCCGGACGCCGCCGCCGCCGCCGAGTACGCCGCCCGCTTTGTCCTGGCCAATAGTGTGCTGGATGAGAAAGAAACCCAGGCCCGCCAGCGTGAGGCGGCGGCGGCTGTCCCCGCCACGACGGTGACCATCGAGCGGGGCGAAATCATCATCCGCGCCGGCGACGTGGTCCTGCCGCGCCACCTGGAAGCCCTGAAGAAGCTCGACCTCCTGGACTACACCCTTGACTGGCGGGCCGTCATCGGCACGGGCTTGCTCGTCGGGCTGGCCGTCTTCGCCCTCGGCCTGTACGTTGTCTATCGCAACCCCGACTTCTGGATAGATTACCGCCGCGCCATTCTGCTGACGATGGTCGTCCTGGCGTTTGTCATCCTCGCCAAGCTCATGGTGCCGGGGCGGACCGTCCTGCCCTACATTTTCCCCGGCGCGGCGGCGGCCATGTTGCTGACCGTGCTCTTGGAGCCGCGCTTCGCCCTGTCCACCACCGTTCTGCTATCCTTGATGGTGAGCATGATGGCAGGACGCTCCCTGGAACTCCTAACCTATATTCTGCTGGGCGGCATTGTCGCCAGCCTGAGCCTGTGGCGGGTCGAACGTTTGATGGCCTTCGCCTGGGCGGGGCTGTACGTCATCCTCACCCAGTTGATTACCATTGCCTCGTTCCGCCTCATCCGAGGCGAGTACGATGTGCAGGGCCTGGGCGAACTGGCGCTGGCGGCCATTGGCGGCGGGATATTGTCCATGTCGCTGACCACCGTCGGCTACTATGTGCTGGGGCACATGTTCGATCTGACGACATCGTTGCGGCTGATGGAACTGGCACGGCCTGACCAGCCGCTGCTGCGCGAACTGCAACTCAAGGCGCCGGGGAGCTATCACCACAGCCTGGTCGTCAGCAATATGGCTGAAAGCGCGGCCCATACCGTGGGCGCCGACGCCTTGCTGTGCCGCGTGGGCGCCTACTACCACGACATCGGCAAGCTCCGTCAACCGCACATGTTTATCGAGAATCAGGTCAGCGGCCATAACCCCCACGATGGTCTCGACCCCCAAACGAGCGCGGCGATTATCCTGGCCCATTCCAGCGATGGCCTGGCGATGGCCCGCCAGGCTAATCTGCCCCGCAGCCTGTCACACCTGATCGCTCAGCACCACGGCACAACCCTGGTGCGCTTCTTCTATGCCAGGGCGCTGGAAACGGCCAATGGCCGACCGCCAGACGAAGCCAGGTTCCGCTATCCCGGCCCCAAGCCGCAGACGCGCGAGGCGGGTATCCTCATGCTGGCCGATTCATGTGAGGCAGCGGTGCGCGCCAAGCGGCCGGGCAGCATGGAAGAGATTGCCAAGATCATTACGCGGGTCACGGAGGAGAAGCTGCGCGAAGGCCAGTTAGAAGAATGTCCCCTGACGTTGGGCGAGCTAACCCAGATCCGCGAAGCGTTCCTGAGCGTGCTCCAGAGCGTGCACCACCCGCGGGTGGACTACCCCACCCTCCCTGAGGGCGTATTGGAACGGCAGGCGGAACGGGCCTCGACGGCAAACTAACGAGGAATCCCGATGGACCAGCCAGCGGCGGATATGATACAAATTGATAGTCAGGTGGACGAGGAGTTTGCCGCCGAGGTGGACGTAGCCCAGGTCGAGGCGGCGGCGCGCCGTGCACTGGCGTTAGTGAACCTCTCCGAGGCGGTGGAACTGTCCATCGTCGTCACCAGCGATGAGACGCTACGCGAGCTAAACCGGACCTATCGCGGCCAGGACAAAGTGACGGATGTGCTGTCGTTTGGACAGGATGGCGACGACCTGATCCTGCCGCCCGATTTGCCCCGGCTGCTGGGCGATGTGGTAGTGGCCTATCCCCGTGTTGTGGTCCAGGCGGCCCGGGCAGGCTGGACTCCGGGCGACGAACTGGCCTGGCTCGTCATCCACGGCGTGCTGCACCTGCTCGGCTACGACGACGAGACGGAAGAAGGACGCGCGGAGATGTGGGCGCTGGGTGAGCAGGCGCTTGGGCGAGCCGCGCCTTTGATTCGGGACGAGGATATGTCGGATGTCGGGTGAGGCCGACTCGCCGCCGCCCGTCTTGTCCGCCTCTGCTGCCCCACCCAAGAGTACCCTCTGGCGGTCGTTCGGCTGGGCCTTTGAGGGGCTGGCCTATGGCTGGCGCAGCCAGCGCAACCTCAGAATTCACACGGCCATCTCGGTCGGCATTGTGTTGGTCGGCTTGTGGGTCGGTCTGCCGTGGCGCGACTGGGCGGTCATAGCCCTGACGATGGGCGTCGTCGTGGCGGCGGAACTGATCAATACGGCCCTGGAGGCGCTGGTAGACCTTGCCAGTCCAGGCCGGCATCCGTTGGCGAAGGCGGCCAAGGATACGGCGGCGGCGGCCGTGCTATGCCTGGCCCTGGCGGCCGTCGTGGTCGGCGCGCTGCTGGTCGGCCCGCCGCTGTTGGCGCGGCTCGGCCTTTTGAGGTAATAACATTCCTATAAGGAGCAAATATGACAACCCCGGCGATGATCAAAGTTGATACACCGGACGGGATGCGGTTCGACCTGTCGCCCGAGCAGGAGATGATTCGCCAGACGGCCCGCGACTTCGCGGAGCGCGAAATCATGCCGGGCGCTCGCGACCGTGACCGTGAAGCGCGTTTTCCGCACGATATTATCGCCAAATTAGGGGCGCTGGGCTTTCTCGGCCCGACGGTCCCAGAGGAGTACGGCGGCCTCGGCCTCGACTATATTGCCGAGGCCGTCATCTTCGAGGAGATCGGCCGCGCCGACTCGTCCATCCGTACCACCCTCTCAGTCCAAATTTCGCTGACCGAGATGACTATCCTGCACTGGGGGACGGAGGCACAGAAGCGCAAGTACTTGCCAAAGCTGGCGAGCGGCGAGTGGCTGGGCTGCTTTGGCTTGACCGAGCCAGGTGTTGGCTCGGATGCCTCCAACCTCGATACGCGCGCCGCGCGCGACGGCGACCACTGGGTGCTTAACGGCCGCAAAATGTGGATTTCCAACGGCGGCATCGCCAAGCTGGCGATTGTCTTCGCCCAGACCGACCCGGCGCTCAAGCACAAGGGCATCGCGGCCTTCCTGGTCGAGACGGACACGCCCGGCTTCTCCGCGCCGACGATCCACGGCAAGCTGGGGCTGCGCTCGTCCAACACGGCCGAACTGGTGCTGGAGGATGTGCGCGTGCCAGCCGAGAATATGCTGGGCGGCATCGGCCAGGGTTTCCGCATCGCCATGTCGGCGCTGGACGATGGCCGCTTCGGTGTGGCGTCGGGCTGCGTCGGCATCATCCAGGGCTGTGTGGACGCATCAGTCAAGTATGCCCAGGAGCGCCACGCCTTCGGCCAGCCCATCGCCGGCTTCCAGTTGGTCCAGGAACTCATCGCGGACATGGTGCTCGACCTGGAGGCGGCGCGGCTGCTGGTCTACCGCGCGGGCTATCTCAAGAACAAGGGCGTGCCCAATACGAGGGAGACATCGCTGGCGAAGTGGTATGCGTCTGAGGCAGCCGTGCGGGCCGCCCTCAACGCTATCCAGGTTCACGGCGGCTACGGCTATTCCGATGAGTATCCGGTCGAGCGTTATCTGCGCGACGCCAAGGTGGCGACGCTCTATGAGGGCACGACGCAAATTCAAAAGCTCATCATCGGCCGCTTCGCCACGGGCATTGACGCCATCGCGCCGAAGTAGAGAAGTAGAGAGGAGTCGGTATGGCGGCGCAGGTCACGCGGGTTCGCTTTACGGTGGATCAGTACGAGGACATGGGGCGCGCGGGTATCCTGGGCGAGGATGTCCGGGTCGAACTAGTGGATGGGGAGATTGTCCAGATGAGTCCAATCGGAGCGCGACACATGGCGTGTGTCAATCGGTTAACGGCGTTGCTGAGCCAGCGGCTTGGCCAGCGGTATATCATCAGCCCCCAGAACCCGATACGGTTGAGCCGCTATCAAGAGCCGGAGCCTGACCTCGCGGTCCTCAAGTGGCGCGACGACTTCTATGCCTCGGCCAAGCCCACCGCCGCCGACGTCCTCCTCGTCATTGAGGTGGCCGAGACAACCCTGGAGTATGACACCAAGGTGAAGATACCGCGCTATGCCCAGGCGGGTGTTCCAGAGGCGTGGGTGGCGGACCTGATGGGGAACCTGGTCAAACAGTATGCTGACCCGGTCGGCGGGGTCTACCAGGTCGAGAGGGAGTATCGGCGGGGGGAGACACTGATGTTACGGGCTGTGCCAGAGTTGAGCCTCGATGTGGCCGCGATCCTGGGCTAGGGAATGGAAAGGGATATGACCTTACACCGCGCGGCTCTGAACCCGAACCCGATGCGGCAGCTTGAAGCCTGGCTGGCCGACGCCAAAGCGGCCGGTATCCTGGAGCCGAAGGCCATGACCCTCGCCACCGCGACGCCCGACGGCCTCCCCTCGGCGCGGATAGTCCTGCTGCGGGGGCTGGACGAGCGCGGGCTGGTCTTTTATACCCACTATGACAGCCCCAAGGGGCGCGACCTGACAGCCAACCCCCAAGCGGCGGTGGTGTTCTATTGGGATGCTCTACGGCGGCAGGTGCGCGTCGCGGGCGAGGTGAGCCGGGTGGAGCCGGCTGAGTCGGAAGCCTACTTCGCCACGCGGCCTGTCGGCCACCGCCTCAGCGCCTGGGCCTCGCCGCAGAGCCAGCCTATCCCAGACCGCCTGTTTTTGGAAGAGCGCCTGCGGGACGTGACGGCTCAGTTCGGGGACGACGTGCCCCTACCGCCCTATTGGGGCGGCTTTCGCCTCACGCCTACATTGTTCGAGTTCTGGCAGAACGGCGACAATCGGCTGCACGACCGTTTCCGCTACACACGAGGCGCGGCCGGGGAGTGGGTGATTGAACGCCTTGCGCCGTAATCACCAGCGGATCCTATACGACGAACCTCCCGAAGGTTGGCGCCCTTCGGGAGGTTGTTTTATGACCGGGTGGCGAGCCTGCGGCGGCGCTGGAAGGCCAGTAGGGCCAGTGCGGTTAGCAGCCCGGCCACGAGGAGGGCGCTCCAGCCCAGCGGGAAGGGCTGGCTGGCGTCTTCGACTACCAGGGCGTCAACCACGCAACGGGGGCCAGTGGCGCCAGAGCTAGGCCCTTCCGCTACCGAGAGCTGCAGGCTATGCGGGCCGTTGCCCAGCCGAGACGCGAGCGTCTCCCGCGCCTGCCATTCGTCTTCGCCTCGATATAGCTCGACATAACTGCGGCCCTTGCTGTCGTGGGCCAGCGCGGACACGGGCTGCCCGTCGAGGGTGACGAGACAACGGCCCATGCCGGGGCCACGCGCCGTGACCAGTTGAACCGCGCCGCCCGTGAACTGGAAGGTCAGGTTGGCGTTCGGCTGGTCACTCGTCAGGTAGGCGCCGCCGCTGGCATTGGGAGCCAGGACCATATCCCAGCCCGACGAGGCGACGACGGGCGCGCTGCTCTCCTGGTAGAAGCCGGCCTCAGCCGTCTTGAGGTTGACCGTCGCCTCTTTGAGGCGGGTGTAGACAGGACGCGGGGTAAAGTCCACATCCACCAGGCGGAAGTAGTAATCGGAACGGTCGGGCGGTTTGTCGCCAACCTGGCGGAAGTACCAGATATTGAAGACGCCAGCCCAGGGCCACTGCTCGCGGGCCAGCCGAATGCCTTCCAGAGTGTACTCGGCCTGCTGGCGCTCGTCCACGCGCTGCCAGATAAGCTCATCCTTGGGAAAGTCGGGCGGCGAGGCGTTCCAGCCGTACTCATTGAACCAGACCGCCTTGTTCTGGTCGCCATACTGTTCCATAATTGCCCGCTGGAGGGTGACGCGCTGGAAGTTAAGGCGGTCAGGCGCGGCCGGCGCGGCCGGCGGGTCTTCCATGCCAAAGGCATTGGCCGAGAGGATATCGAAGTAGTCCTTGGCGCCGGCCTGATACATCTCTTCGAGGAAGACCAGATCAGACAGGTTGCGGCGGTCGGGGAAGTTTTCGACGGTCATCGCCAGCGGAGCCGAGAGGACGACTACGTTCGGGTCGGCCTGCTTGGCGCGTTGGTAGGCGATTTTCAGGAGTTCGACGTACTGCCGGGGGGAGACGGCTTGTGCTCCCCACTCGGGGAAGATGTTCGGCTCGTTCCAAATCTGGATGTAGCGGATGCGGCCCTTGAAGTGGCTGACAAAGGCGTAGACGAAGTCGCCGTAGTCCTCGAAACGGTCGGGAGGGCGCTGGGGGAAACGGTTGTCCTGGCGAGTCCAGGCGGGCGGCCGGTCGAGGCGGGCGATGACCTGAATGCCGTGGCTGGTGAACAGGTCCACCATCTCGTCGTACTTCTGCCAGGTATTGCGCCCCTCATCATCCACATAACGGCCCTTCGCGCGCGGCTCGATGGCCTCCCACGGGAAAACCTGTTTGGCCCAGCCGATGCCCGCCGCCTGGGCCATCTCGACGGTTTTCTGTCGTTTCCAGGCCTCCACTTCCAGGTCCAGGAAGAAGTTAGCGCCGTAGGGGTTGACGTCGGTGTGGGGGATGGTACGGGGGGCGCTGGTCTCGCCCCCAGTGGCCCGCTCGGCCCAGCCATAGCTGGCCCAGAGCAGGATAAGGCCGGCTGCGCAGGCCGCCGCGATGAGACGCAAGATAGGCAAGGGGAACTTTACTATCGTCATACCGGAGCAGTCTAGGCTACGGGCGGCCGACAGGGATGATCAGCTGGTACAGGGCCTGGTAGGCGCGGCTCACCCCCAGCGGTCCGTCGCCGCCCATGACATACAGCCGGGTATCGTAGGCGGCCACGCCCAAGCCAAGCCACTCGCCGCTATAGTCGGTCTCTTCCACGCGCCAGGCGTCGGCGCTGGGATCGTAACTCGCCAGGCCTAACGCGGCCGGCCCCCCGCCGAGAGCATAGACCCGCCGTCCGACGGCCGCCGCGCCGAGATGGCTGCGGGGTTCGGGCAGTGGGGTACGGGTGGTCCAGGTGTTCCCGCTTGGTTCGTCGGAAGGACTCAGCACTTCGTGGGCCGCCAGGGGCGCGCCGTTCTCGCCACCAATGACATGAATGTCGCTCTCTACGACCGCCGCCGCGCTATACGCGCGAGCCGTGGGCATGGGCGGGCCGGTCTTCCACTCGCCGCCCGGTGTGTAAACCAGGGTTTCGGCATGATAAGCCGCGCCGTCCCAGCCGCCGATCAGGTAAATTCTACCCTCTAACGCCGCCAGGGCATAGCCGCACAGGGGGCGGGGCAGGCGTGCGGTGGTCGTCCACTCGTCCTTGGCCGGGCTATAGACCTCGACCACGTCCACCGGCTTGCCCTGCGCGTCGCAGCCGCCAGGGACGTAGATCTGACCGCTGACGACCACGGCCTGGATGTCGCGGACGGGCGTGGGCTTGGCGGCGCGGGGCGTCCAGGTATCGCTAAAGGTATACCGTTCGACCAGCCCCGTCACCCCATCGGCGGTCTGGCCGCCAATGGCATACACGCCGTCCCCTTGGGCGACGAGAGCCAGCCCGCCGCGCGGCGAGGGCAGCGGCTTCAGGTCGCGCCACTTCTGGATGGACACGGCTGGGGCGATGATACGGTCTTCGCCAATGGTCGGCATAGGGGTCGGCGGAGGGGTGGTCGTGGCCTGGACCGACCGCCAAATCAGGACGCCAGTGAGCACCAGCGCCACTGCCAGCAGCGGGGCCAGCCAGAGGCGAGCCTGGCTGGGGCGAGGCGCAGCCTGGCTGGGTTGGGTTGGAAGCGTTTCAGGTAGATAGGGGGGGGGAGCGACCGCCGCGACTTCACTCCCCACGCCGTTGACCTCAGCCAGCGCTTCATCCAGGGGCGGGGGGGCGGGCAGTGCTCCATCGGCCAGCGCGCTACTCGGCAGGTTGATCAGGCCCAGGCGGATGGCAGACAGGGTCGCCTCGGTGCGCGTCTGCACGCCGAGTTTATCAAAAATGTTGCGCACATGGACCTTGACCGTGTTGATGCTAATGACCAATTCCTCAGCAATCTGCTGGTTGGTCGCGCCGGTCGCCAGCAAGCGCAAGACTTCAATCTCGCGCTCGCTCAAGGTCCGTACCGCTTCGGTCATCCGCTCGTTCCTTACCTCAAAGGTCATCCCGTCCCGTTATTATAGCCAGCGGGGGAAAGACGGGCAAACACTTGTGAATATGGCCTACAGAACAAAACCCGGATTCGGGGCGGAATCCGGGTTTCCCTCGTCACGTTATCAGTACCCCCGGTAGGACTCGAACCTACGACACCCTGTTCCGAAGACAGGTGCTCTAATCCACTGAGCTACGGGGGCAGGCGAGCATATGACGCTGCGACGGGCCGAAATCATACGTCTATGGCGCCCCATTCCAGTCGCCAGCCAGGGGTACGTCGCCCGCAAGACCGAACATAAAGAA
>JAHCIP010000469.1 GCA_026129165.1 Anaerolineae bacterium | reverse complement strand
AGCGTCTACGGCGCGTTGGGCGAGGATATTGAGGCCGACGTTGCAGGGCGTGATATTCGAGTAGCCATTGGCGACGCCGACAATGGGCTTGTTGAAGTCTGCGTCGGTGAAGCCGACGGCCCGCAGCATCGAGCGATTGGGCGAGCGTTCGACGCCCTGGGTGGTGACGCGGCTGCGGCGGTTGAGACCGTTGGTGGACATAAGCGCTCCTGACTTTATCACTTCGAGGTTCGCCCCATTGTAACGAGTCGTGGTGAGAATGCAAGTTTGAGCCAGAGATGACAAGTGGAGGGCGGCTCAGGTCCTGACTCCCTGGATAGATTATTAGTAGCAGACTGGACACCTGTGGAAAATGATGTACTATTCCATCCACTCTGGGCTGAGACAACGTGTACCATCATCTAGGGGGTTCTGCCATGCCGCGCTCACCATGGTTCCGTCTCGCTCTTGGGGGCTGCGTCGCCCTCGCTCTCGTCGTCCTCGCCGCTGTTAATCTCTACGGGCCGTGGCAGGATGCCTCCTCCCTTTCGGTGTCTATCCAACACAGTCTGCAGTCCGTTCAGGCCGCGCTGCCCCTACCCTGGCAGCCCCCCGCTCCGGAGGACCAGGTCCGCGCGGCGTGGGATCGCGTCCGCCAGAGCGGATCGTACCGCGTGGGCGCGGACATTGAGCAAATCGCCAATCCCCGCCCCCTACCCCAGACGGTCGGCCAACAGGGACAGCGCGTCGATATGCGGGCTGAGGGACTGGTCCGCCTGCCGGACCAGTCCCAGCTTGAGCTGCGTGTGCTACCCGGTGCGGCCCAGGCGTCTGGCCCCCTCTCCCTCTCCAACGCCTCCAAGAGTCTGGCTGCGGTTACCCTACTGCGTCAGGGTAACCGCACCTTTATCCAGGCCAACGGCAAGCTCGAAATGGCGGGCGACAGCCCGACCAGTCTCGCCGCGCCGGGTGGCGACTTCCTGGGCTTCCTGGCCGGCGCGGAAAACGTCGAGCGCCTGGCGCCCACCAGCGTCGGCGGGGTCCAGTATGAACGCTATCGCTTTACGCTCAACGGCCCCCGACTTGCGACGTACATGCGCGAGCAGACCGAAGCCCAGATGCGCCGTAGCGGTGGGCTGCCCGAAGGGGTCCAACTAGCCGATCCGCCCGGCCTGGCCCGCATGAGTGGGGCGGGTGAATTGTGGGTGGACGGCCAGGGCTTGCCGCGCCGCCAGACGCTAGACCTGGGCATTCCCCAGGCGAGCGAAGAGTACGACATTCAGTTGCACATGGTCGTCACTCTGCGCGACTTTGGCGGCATCCAGGCGCTGCCGGTCCCGGTGATTGGCTCGGATGGCAAGTGGCGCATGGAGGGGAACGTAGTGCCGACTAGCTCTCGCCCGACGAACGACGGCGAGACTTCCCTTTTCCAGCGCCTGATGGCATCGGCCCGGTCCGTCACCCTGCCCTTTGTCATTGAGGTTGCGCCTTCGACCCTGGTCTTCCTGCTCGTCCTGTTCTGCGCGGTCGCGGTGGTGGTGTTCCGCCGCCGGCGCTGGGTCTACACCGTCGTTGTCACCATCACCATCACCAGCATGGTGGTGGGGCCGCTCGTTCGCACCTTCAACGTGGTCAGCTTTGTGGAGCAGCAGGCGGAGGCCAGCAGTCCCTCTAAGGTTTCCGAGGCGCTCGGCCTGGCCGCCCCAGCGGCGCCGGCCGCGCCCGGCGCCGCCCGTCAAACGGCGCAACCTGACCTCGCCACCCAGGTCGCCCAGGCGCTGGCCGACTCCAACACGGGCAAGTGCGGCGACGGCGAGCCGGGCGTGGACTCGGACCAGGACGGGCTGACCGACCAGGAAGAGTACTGCCTGGGCACGGACCCCCTCGACCCGGACACCGATGGCGATGGCATCTCGGACGGGGTTGAGGTCAAGGGTGTGATGGTCAGCGGCAAGCTCTGGACGAGTGATCCGTTCAGGATTGACAGCAACGGCGACGGCCTGGCTGACCGTATGGAGTGGCCCGATACCATCACCGACCCCCAGTCGAATCAGCCGGTGGCCACCGGCGGTCTGGCCCCCAGCCTGGATATGGATGGGGATGGCGTTCCCAACTTCTGGGACGACGACAACGACGGCGACAGCGTCGGGGACAATGCCGACATTTCGCCCTACAAGGGCGCCAGCAGCTACGTCGACTCGATAAGCCTCAGCACCCAGGGTGACGGCTCCAACGTCTACCAGTACATCACCCTGCAACTCCTCCCCGAAGACCCCAACCACCTGCGCTATACCACGACGGCTCTCGACTGGCCGAACGCCGATGAGTTGGGGCAGATTACCGACCTGGACGACTCCCACGATGACATGCGGCTGATTCCGATGCTGGAGATCACGACCAATGTCGTCCCCAACACGGAGTTGATCGAGCGTTACACCCTCAACGTGCGCCAGACCGAAGACGGCCAGAAGTTGCTCTATATCCCGCTGATGGGCGTCAACGATGGGGGTGTCGGGCGCGTCTTCCAGGCGCGAGCCGCTTACCCGCCCTATCTCCTGGACACGATTAACTGGACGAATGTGCGGCTGCTGTGGATGGTCCAGTCCAAAGTAGATGAGTATGTCGGCTGCAAGGACCCCGACAAGCCGAGCGCCGACTCATGCCAGGTCGAGACCAAGGACCAGTTGGTCGCCGTCTACCCGGAGAAGTTCAAGCTCACCGGCATGAGCATTGAAAAGAGCGGCAGCTACGAGTATGCCGTCTTCGGCATCCCGCAGTACGCCAACGAGGACCAGCGCCTGTTCCAGGTCACGTATGGCATGGCCGCCAGCGTCCTCCAGAACAGCACGCTGTTCGACCAGCAGCAGGCGACCGTCCTGGGCGAGGTGGTAAACCGCTTTACCCAGCCTAACACTCCCCCTGAGCTGCGCTATGGCCTGCCCCCAACCATCACCGTCAAGGCCGAGCGCCACGTCTATGAGCATACCGACAAGGGCGTGGGCTTCGCCAACGAGCAGGACATCCCCGTCTTCTTGAACACGAACTACAGCGGGCTGTCCAATGACAAGAAGTGTACCGATGTGGCGGGTCATATCTTCTCGTGCGCCACGCTGCTCTACGCCTTCGAGGCCCACCAGGGCGGCATGGATTTCCAGGACATGGACGCGCCGGGCGGGACAAGCTCGGCTCCGACGTACTCCGTTAATCTGCGCGACATTCCCCTGTTCACCAAGCGCGGCCAGAAGATCACCATGTTCGAGAACACGGACGGCGCGCTATGGAAGGCGATGGACGCGCCCCGCATGTTGGAGGTCGTGGAGCGCCGCTACGTGGATCAGTACGAGACGCTGGCGCAACAGATTCAGGTTCTTCACCCGGATCGTATTATTACCGTCGAGGCCATGCGCTTCAACGCCTGGCTGCCGTACTTCACCCTGTCGGCGGGCTTGCTAGAAACCATCATGGTTGACGCCGACTCCATTCGCAACCCGCAAATCCAGAGTGTCGCCGCCG
>JAHCIP010000468.1 GCA_026129165.1 Anaerolineae bacterium | reverse complement strand
GATCGAAAACGGAGGAGAAGTACCTGACGCCTAGCAAGTTCTCGCGCCCCCCTTCTGGGGTGAGGGGGAGACGGATTCGGAACGGAATAGGGGTCATAGAGATATTGTAGGTCGTGGGGTTGCCATTCTGTACCGTATGCTGGCCTGTGAAGGCCTGGTAGTTGACATGTTGGGCGCGTACTTGGTACGTCCCAACAGTGAGTCCACGAAAGCTGTAACGCCCGTTTTGATCCGTTGTCGTTGAGGCTGAGGAGGGGCCACCGATGCTAATGGTAGCACCTTGGATCGGACGATAGGGAGATTGGGCGTCGGTAACGACACCACTAAAGTCGCCTCGCGGCGGCTGAATTCCACACTCAATCTCGACGGTTAGATCATTGTAGTCATCCGCCAGGCTGGGCGGTAGATCCTCCCAGCCAATCTGCCAACGATTCGTTCCCAGGATGTTGATGCGAGCATTAGACGTCGTTGATAAGTATTCACCACCACAGAAGCCGCCCGGTCGGATATAGAAGACGAGATTTGTGCTGGGGTCGTAGGGCCCAAATTGGACTTCTCGAGGTGAGGGGGCCTGGCTGTAGTTGCGGAAGATCGGGAAGCGCTGCGGTGACGCCAGCCCGAACTCGCCAGAACAGTAATTACTGACAGCGCTGACCCAACGCGCTCGACAGAAGCCTCCGGGTGGCTCAGTACTAACAGGCTGGACAGCGTACAAGTTGGTCTCGGCTCGTTCCCCTGTCGGCTGGCGGTAGCTATTCAGCATTTCGATTCGAAAGATATGCCATCCACTTGGGGCTCCTACCGTCGAGCTTAAACACGCCCCGCGTCCATCGTCTCGCCATTCGGCGATGGTGCTGGCGCCCTGTGAAGTCGTTTTCGTGATCCGCATGTAATCAGCTCGGGGGACCGTATAGCAGAGGCGGATCGATTCGCCGATCCGATATGTTGAGCCAGTGTCTCGATCTAGCCAGATGCGAAGGCTGGCGCTGCTCCCTGTGGAGTCGACGTAATAGTAGGTCTCGGCCCATTCCCCACCCCCATCACGCATCTCGATGCGGAGGCGACGGCGGCCAGGGGGCGCGCCCGCCGTGGAAGCCACACATCCTCCTCGGCCATCGTCACGCCCTTCGAGGAAGACAGTCGTTGTGCCGTCATCCAAAATGCGTAAAATACGCATTTGGCCGGCGCGCGGTACCGTATAGCACACGGTGACACGCTCGCCAATGCGATAGTGACCGCCTTCATTACGGTCCACGCGTATGCTAAGCGGATAAATATCGGACTTGTCAGTCTTGTCGGTTACTTCCGAGGGATCAAGAGGAGTAGTGAGATCATCCAGGGGAAAGTCGAGTTGCCAGGTAGGATCAACCTGGCTCCCAGAGGATTCGGAGGGTGGACTGGGGGGGGTAGGTGGGTCTGCCGAGGCCGAAGTGAGCATGAAACCAAAGAAAAGCACAATAAATAGGGTTAGGGCGAATAGAGCACGGCGCATAGAGGCCCCCCTCTGCTTGGCCTAAAGGCCAGCCATTCGATTATGCTTTGGTCACTAATTCAGAATCGAGAAGTATTGAATTATGTTGTATACTCAATAGGCTCTGCCAAATGTATGGTTGTCCTGACAAGAGCGCATCATGAGTCAAATCCATCATATCATGTCAGACAAGAAAAGTCAAGAGAAATTTTCGCACCTTTCACATTTACTCGATGTGTGCACCACTTCGCTGGAGATGTGCATCACCTTATGACCCTGCCAGTTCAGTTTGCTCAGCGCATGCGCGCCCTCCTTGACGTAGAGGCCGACGCCTTTCTGGCTGCGTTGGAGCAGCCCCCTCGCGCCGGCCTGCGCGTCAATACCCTCAAGCTCGCTCCCGACCATCTGCTGGACCTTCTCCCCGCGTCCCTCACCCCTCTCCCCTGGTGTCCCACGGGCTTCCTCGTCCAGGGTGATGAGCCGTTGGGCAAGCATCCCTATCACGCCGCCGGCTTATACTACCTCCAGGAGCCGTCGGCGATGGCTGTTGCCGAGGCGCTCGCCCCGCGTCCGGGCGACCTCGTCCTCGACCTGGCCGCCGCTCCCGGCGGCAAATCCACCCATCTCGCTTCGTTGATGGGGGATGAGGGCTTGCTCGTCGCCAACGAGGTCGAGACGAGTCGGACACGCGCCCTGGCCGAGAACCTGGAACGCTGGGGCGTGCGCCAGGCGGTGATCACCAACGATGACCCACGCCGCCTGGCCGAACGCTGGGGGCCGGTGTTCGACCGAGTGCTGGTGGATGCGCCGTGTTCGGGGGAGGGGATGTTCCGCAAATCGCCGGCCGCGCTCGCCCAGTGGAGCGAGAAGCTGGTGGAGGGCTGTTCGCTGCGCCAGCGGCGCCTGCTCGATACCGCCGCCGAGTTGGTCCGTCCGGGCGGATGGCTGGCCTACAGTACCTGTACCTTTGCCCCCGAAGAGAATGAGGCGGTCATCGCGGCCTTCCTGGCTCGCCATGCCGGCTTTGAACTGCGTCCACTCACCCTGACGGGCGCAGCCCTGGGCCGCCCTGACTGGCTCCCCGACGAGTTGGCCCGCCCAGACCTGAGCCATACTGCCCGCCTCTGGCCGCACCGTGTCACCGGTGAAGGCCACTTTGTCGCCCTGCTCCAACGCGCCGAGGGGCCAAAGACAATGACGCCGCGGGCCAAGGTGAAAGACGCGCCGCGCCCGGTTCGCGCCGCCTGGCGGGCCTTTGTCCAGGCTACGCTGGGCATGGACCCTGTGAAGGACGCAGTGCTGACGACGCGGGGAGCGCACGTCTACGCGTTGCCAACTAAGGCGCTGGATATGGAGCGCGTCAAGACCGTGCGGGCGGGCCTGTGGCTGGGGACACTTGAACGCGGCCGCTTCGAGCCATCCCATAGTCTGGCCCTGGCGCTGCGGTCTACAGACGAGGAAGGGTTGGAAGGATGGGAAGCGAGGCGGCTAGATTTCGCGCCTGACGATGACCGTCTCCGCCGCTATCTCCAGGGACACCCATTGGAGGAACCTGGTGAAGCTGGCTGGGTACTCATGACGGTCTCCGGCTATCCCATTGGCTGGGGGCGGCGCGCGCAGGGCATCATAAAGAACTTCTATCCCAAAGGGTTGCGTTGGCATTAAGGCTGGGTTTGACACACGGCTCGGTTACGTGTAAGCTACGAACGCTCCTCTCTGTCCCATCCCGCCCGCAAGGAGAGCCGCCTATGCTCCGCCGCCTGCTTACCCTGCTCCACCGCCTATGGGCCTGGTTGCTCGGTCGAGACTTCACGTCGCCCTCCCCTGCCAAGATAGACAGCTATGTTCCAGCGCCGTCTGGAGAGCCACTCGTTGTCCCTGAGACGATGAGTGAACCTGATCCCCTAGCCGCCGATCTACTACGCCCTAACCCGCCTCTTACCCGCGGGCGTCGCCCGCGCCCCCGCCGCGGGCGGGGGCGGGGGGGGGGCGGGGGGGGGGGGGCGCGGGGGGGGGGGGCGGGGGGGCGGCC
>JAHCIP010000467.1 GCA_026129165.1 Anaerolineae bacterium | reverse complement strand
ATACACGGCAGCGAGCCGACGTAGTGGTGGTCGAAGACCGCCGCGCGCTGGGCGAAGGCGTCCAGGGTGGGCGTCTGCACCCACTCGTTGCCGTAGCACGTGAGGAAGTGCCGATTGAGCGAGTCGATCTGGACCAGGATGACACTCAGCGGTTCAGCCATGCTCTCCCCGGTGGTCAGACAGAATGAACATAATGAACAGAATGAAGACCGAGACCAAAGGGTTTGTTCAAAGTCGAACGTCTTGAGACAGCCACGCGCTGTCAACGGATTTTGGGAGCGGATTAAACGGATTGGCATCCACTCATCCGCTCAATCCGTTCCCAAAATTCGTTGACAGCACGCTGCCGGTTAAGCTGCTCTCGACTTTGCATGAACCCAGGCTGTTCCACGCCTCAACCGTCAGACCACGTTCGGCGGCTGGCACGTCGGCCCATGTGACACGCACGGCCCGCGCTTCGCCCGGCAACAGGCAGAAGTGGTTGTCGTCAAAATAGACATAACCGTCGCTATCCACAGGGCGGCCGTCGTCCAGCCAGACGAACAAGGCTGCCACATCGCCGGTATTGGCTACCGTGACCACTGCCTCGTCTTCGCCCGTCTCCTCTCGTTCAACGGCTAGGGTTGTCGGAGGGACGCACAGAAAGGGCGCGAGGGTTCTGGCGCGGCTGAACAGGTAGCGGTTGGCGGCCAACTGAGACCCGTCTGCGGCTGTCAACGTCAGGTCCAGGCAGAAGACCTCTTCCTCGATAGAGGCCAGCAGGACAGTCAGCGTGCCAAGCTCCACTGCATGGACTCCTAAGCCGTCCACCTGCCATTCCCCCATACCGTAGCATTGACCGCTCACGCCGAGGAGCCGCGCCGTGACGGCGCCCAGGTTCGTTTGAGGACGGTCGCCCACGAGCCAGACGCTGGCCTCGAAACCCAAGCGGCCGGCCCAGGCTTGCGTGGCGAAGCGGGCGGTGAGGCTGAGGGGCGCGTAGGCGCGGGCGACGGCGTAGTACACCGGGTGCGGGGCGCCGAAGTAGTCCACGGCCGCCGTGCCGAGAGCCATCGGATAGGGTTCGTTGAACTGCCAGGGGAGGGAGCCGCTGTTGCGGAACTGACGGCGGCGGTTGGCCTCGACCATGTACCTCACACCTTCGGCCTGCCAATGTTGGGAGGCGCGGACCAGGGTGGGCAGGTCCCCAATATCGCCCCAGACCTCGCGCCAGACGGTTTGGTTCAGCCACCAGCCCGCCCCCAGGTGGTCCCACATGGGGTTAGCGCGGGTCACGGGCCAGCGGTTGTCCGGCCCAATGAGAGGCTCCAATGCTCTGAGGTTCGTCAGCCCCTCCGCGCCGAACTCGCTGTGCAGGAGATTCACGCCTTCATTCGCCAGCGTGTACTGCGCCGTGAGGCCCTGGTGGAACCACGGGCCGTGCACGTCATGGAGGGTATCGGGCTTGGCTCGAATCGTGTTGATGCCGTTGAAGGGCATGGGGCCAGAGGCCGAGGTCGGCAGCCAGTGACGGTCAGGGTCGAGGCGTCGGACCACGTCGTGCAGCGCGCCGATGACGGGTGTAGTGTCGTCCAGGGGCAGGAAGGCCAGGCTTTCGAGTTCGTTGCCCGCGTCCCACAGGGTGAGGCAGGGGTGGTTGCGCTTTTGGGGGACGATGCCTTCGGCTTCGGCCACGACGCGCTGGAGGTAGTCAGGGTCGTCACTGGGCAAGCGGTCAATGGCCGAGCTAGACAGCGTGAACTCCTGCCAGACCAGGATGCCCAGCCGGTCGCACAGGTCATAGAAGGCTTCACTCTCAACGAGGCCCACCCCGTTGAGCCGCAGCAGGTTGACGTGGGCCTGGTGGGCCAGCCGTAGCAGTCGCTCCAGTTTGGCCGGGCGCGGGACGCTATACAGCGCGTCGAGCGGAACCCAGTTCCAGCCCTTGAGGTAGACCCGCTGCCCGTTGACGACCGGCGTGTAGGGCAGGGCGTCGGGCGACGCGCCCTCGTTGGCGACCCACTCGATGTGGCGCAGGCCAAAGGTAACGTGGCGAACGTCACTTTCTCCCTGCTCCGTGAGAATCCGCACCCGCGTCTGGTAGAGTGGCTGCCCGCCGTGGCCGTTGGGATACCACAGCGCGGGCGTGTCTAGCTCGAAGATGCTTGTCGCGGTCTGGTCCGCGCTGGCCGTCCCAGTCTGCAAAGCAATACATTCCCCCTCACGCCATAGGCTGGTCTCTACGATAGCCGCTGCATTGCGGTTGAGCGTCGTCTGGACCTGGACCGTCGCCTGTCCTCGTTCGAGATTCACCTGGGGGCGGACCCAGACATCCTTGACCGCCACTGAGCCGGTCACTTCCAGTATCACGCTACCCAGACCCAGGTTAATCAAGCGCGGGCAGAAGTCCCAGCCGTAGCCTATCCGAGGCTTGAGCGTCCGCACGCGGCTCGTGCGGCCCATCTGCGACGGCTCCTGGGGCGCGGGGTCGAGGGCGACGACCAGCCAGTTCTCGCCGGGGCGGAGCGCCTCGGTCACATCGAAGACGGCGGGCGTGAACAGGCTGGCGTGGCAGCCCAACGAGACTCCGTTCAGGAAGAACTCGGCGGCGTAGTCCACCCCTTCAAAGCGCAGCCGCGCCCGCTGGCCCGGCTGGAGCGTTGGCGCGGTGAACACCCGGCGGTAGAGCCAGCTGCGCTGGGGAACCCACTCGCACAGCAGGCTGTTGCGCTCGACGTAGGGGTTGGGAATCACCCCGGCCTGCCACAGACTGTGCTGGACGCTGCCGGGGACGGCGCACGGCAGCCAGCCCTCGGCGTCGGTCGCCTGGTACGCGCGAACGCGGCGCCAGTCCTCGTCGAGGAAGCCGCGTAGCATCCAGTCGCCGCCGTCGAGGGCGAGCCGTGGGTGCAAAGTGGTCATGACTGCTCCGAGTCCGCCCACTCAATCAGGTTCACTTCCGCCACCGGCGCGTGCGAGTCGCGCGGGAGGCGGAAGGTCTTGATTTCACACGGGCCGAACTGGGCCTCGATGGTCCGGCCCAGCGTCGGCAGGCTGATGGTGGAGCGGGTGGCGGCGCGGGTCGTTTCGTAGGCGCGCAGAATCAGGGCGTCGTCGTCCTCGGCCTGCTTGAGGACGCTGACGACCACGTTGGCCGGTTCGGCGCGGACAAACGAGGTAGCCTGCGGCAGTGTCCCCTGCGGGTGATACGTCCCGATGAGGGTGATGGGGCGCTGGTTGAGTTCGGCGGCGCGCTGCACCGTCCCTGCCTCCTCCCAGCTGCCGACGTGGGGGTACAGGCGGTAGTAGAAACGCTGCGTCATCTGGTCAATGAAGGTATAAAGGCCGTCTGGCTGCGGGACCATTGGGTCGTGGTGGGCGTAGATGGGACTGCGCAGGACGGTCAGGCCGATGTCGCGGATGTAGACGTCCTGGCTGTATTTGCTATCGTTGATGACGCTGACGCCGTAGCGGTCGCCGGTCTCGCGCGACGAGCCGGACACATCCACCCAACTCTGCCCTGGCTCCTC